>JBKJUA010000198.1:0-7046 GCA_046590305.1 Bradyrhizobium sp. | reverse complement strand
GAACTCAGCGACGAGAAGCGTTTCGACAAGGCGGTGCGCGGTTCGCTGCGCCGGGTGCGCGCGATCGGCGGCGACGGCCTGTTCACCGCCGACACCACGGAGCCGAACTGGAGCAAGGCGCACAACATCCTGCTGACACCGTTCGGCAACCGCGCCATGCAGTCCTACCACCCGAGCATGGTCGATATCGCCGAGCAGCTGGTGAAGAAGTGGGAGCGGCTGAACGGTGACGAGGAGATCGATGTCGTTCATGACATGACCGCGCTGACGCTCGATACCATCGGCCTGTGCGGCTTCGACTACCGGTTCAATTCATTCTACCGGCGCGATTACCATCCCTTCGTGGAATCGCTGGTGCGGTCGCTGGAAACCATCATGATGACCCGCGGCATTCCGCTGGAGAATCTGTGGCTGCAGAAGCGCCGCCGCGATCTCGCCGCCGACGTCGCCTTCATGAACAAGATGGTCGACGAGGTCGTCGCCGAACGCCGCAAGAACGCCGAAGCCGCCGAGGGCAAGAAGGACATGCTCGGCGCCATGATGACCGGCGTCGACCGCGCCACCGGCGAACAACTCGACGACGTTAACATCCGCTACCAGATCAATACCTTCCTGATCGCGGGTCACGAAACCACCAGCGGGCTGTTGTCCTGCACGCTCTATGCGCTGCTGAAGCATCCCGATGTGCTGAAGAAGGCCTATGAAGAAGTCGACCGGGTGCTCGGCCCCGATACCGACGCGCGGCCGACCCATCAGCAGGTCACGCAACTCACTTACATCACGCAGATTCTGAAAGAGGCGCTGCGGCTGTGGCCGCCGGCGCCGGCCTACGGCATCTCGCCGCTGAAGGACGAAACCATCGGCGGCAAATATCAGCTCAGGAAGAACACGTTCATCACCGTGCTGGTCATGGCGTTGCACCGCGATCCCAGTGTCTGGGGTCCCAATCCCGACGCCTTCGATCCCGAGAATTTCAGCCGCGAGGCCGAGGCGGCGCGTCCGGTCAATGCCTGGAAGCCGTTCGGCAATGGCCAGCGCGCCTGCATCGGCCGCGGCTTTGCCATGCATGAGGCGGCGCTGGCGATCGGCATGATCCTGCAGCGCTTCAAGCTGATCGACATCAACCGCTACCAGATGGTGCTGAAGGAAACGCTGACCATCAAGCCCGACGGCTTCAAGATCAAGGTGCGCCCGCGTTCCGACACCGAGCGCGGCGCCTACGCCGGCCGCGCCACCACGACCGCGGCGATGTCGACCGGAGCTTCGGCATCGCGCGCCGCACGTACCCGACCTGGCCACAACACGCCGCTGCTGGTGCTCTACGGATCGAACCTCGGCACCGCCGAGGAACTGGCTACCCGCGTCGCCGATCTCGCCGAGGTCAATGGTTTTGCCACCAAACTCGCACCGCTCGATGATTTCGTCGGCAAGCTGCCGGAAGAGGGCGGCGTGCTGATCTTCTGCGCCTCCTATAATGGCGCAGCCCCCGACAACGCCACGCAGTTCGTCAATTGGCTCGGCACCGACCTGCCGAAGGATGCGTTTTCAAAGGTGCGCTACGGGGTGTTCGGCTGCGGCAACAGCGACTGGGCCGCGACCTACCAGTCGATCCCGCGGATCATCGACGAGCAGCTGGCCGCCCACGGCGCGCACAGCGTCTATGCGCGCGGTGAGGGCGATGCCCGCAGCGATCTCGACGGCCAGTTCGAGAGCTGGTTCGCCAAGGCTGCACCGCTGGCGATGAAGGAATTCGGCGTCGATTCGAGTTTCAGCCGCAGCGCCGATGACGAGCCGCTGTACCAGATCGAGCCGGTGGCGCCGTCGGCGGTCAACGCCATCGTGGCGCTCGGCGGTGTGGCGCCGATGAAGGTGCTGGCCAATCGCGAGTTGCAGAACAAGACTGGCGCCGGCGCTTCGGACCGATCGACCCGGCATATCGAGGTGGAATTGCCGGCCGGCGTCAGCTACCGGGTCGGCGATCATCTCAGCGTGGTGCCGCGCAACGACCCGTCGCTGGTGGATGCCGTCGCACGCCGCTTCGGATTCCTCCCCGGCGACCAGATCCGGCTGCAGGTCGCGCAAGGCCGCCGCGCGCAATTGCCGGTCGGCGACACGGTGTCGGTCGGGCGCCTGCTCTCCGAATTCGTCGAGCTGCAGCAGGTCGCGACCCGCAAGCAGATCCAGATCATGTCGGAGCACACGCGGTGCCCGATGACCAAGCCGAAGCTGCTGGCCTGTGTCGGCGACGATGCGGCCGCCACCGAACGCTACCGCTCCGACATCCTGACAAGGCGCAAATCGGTGTTCGATCTGCTGGATGAGCATCCGGCCTGCGAACTGCCGTTCCACGCCTATCTCGAAATGCTGTCGCTGCTGGCGCCGCGCTATTATTCGATTTCGTCGTCGCCGTCGGTCGATGCCAACCGCTGCAGCGTCACCGTCGCGGTAGTGGAAGGCCCCGCCAGTTCCGGACGTAGCGTCTACAAGGGTATCTGTTCGAACTACCTCGCCAGCCGCCGCGCCGGGGAGACCATCCACGCTACGGTGCGCGAGACCAAGGCCGGCTTCCGGCTGCCGGATGACAACAGCGTGCCCATCATCATGATCGGACCTGGAACAGGTCTGGCGCCGTTCCGCGGCTTCCTCGGCGAGCGCGAGGCGCGCAAGGGCAAGGGCGCCAGCCTCGGCCCGGCCATGCTGTTCTTCGGCTGCCGCCATCCCGACCAGGATTATCTCTATGCGGACGAGTTGAAAGCGTGGGCCGCCGCAGGGATCACCGAACTGCACACCGCATTCTCGCGCGCCGACGGTCCGAAGACCTATGTGCAGCATCTGGTGGCGGCGCAGAAAGACCGGGTCTGGAGCCTGATCGAACAGGGCGCGATCATCTATGTCTGCGGCGACGGCGGCAAGATGGAGCCGGACGTCAAGGCCGCACTGGTCGCGATCTATCGCGAACGCAAGGCCGCCGATGTCGAAGCGGGGCTGCGATGGATTGACGAGATGGGCACCAGCAACCGCTATGTGCTGGACGTCTGGGCGGGGGGCTAGGCCTCCTGCCGTTGTCCCTGCGCCCGCGCGCAGGGACGACGAAAGATATCACGCCGCCTTCGCCACCGCGCCATGGGCATGCTTGTCGATCGCGCCAATGATTTCCGGCCACATCGGAATCGGTATCGCGTGGCCCATGCCCTCGATCATCAGCAGCTTGGCGCCCGGGATCGAGGCCGCGGTGTCCTTGCCGCCCTCGGGACGCACCAGCGGATCGACGGTGCCGTGAATCACCAGCGTCGGCGCCTTGACGGCGTGCAGCCGTGGCTTGCGGCTGCCCGAGGCCAGGATGGCGCGGAGCTGGCGGCCGACGCCGTTGGGATTGAGGCCGCGCTCGAAGGTGCGTTCGGCGCGTTCGAGGTCCTTGGCTTCGTCGAGCGGAAAGCTGCCGACGCGCAGCACCTTCCAGGTCTTGGCGAAGCGCGTCAGATATTCTTCCCTGGTGGTCGGAGGCGGCGCCATCAGCATGGCTGACGCCTCGCGGGTCGGCGGCGGCACCTTCGGATTGCCGGTCGTCGACATGATCGAGGTCAGCGAGACCACCCGCTGCGGAAACGAGATCGCGATTTCCTGGGCGATCATGCCGCCCATGGAGGCGCCGACGATGTGCGCCGACTTGATGCCGAGGGCGTCCATCAGTCCGGTGGTGTCCTCGGCCATGTCCCTGATCTTGTACGGCGCGGCCACCGGAATTTTCAGGAACCGCAGCTTCAGCAGTTCGATCAGGGTCAGGCGCTTGCCGCCGCTCAGCCTGCCCGACTTGCCGATGTCGCGATTGTCGAAACGGATGACGCGAAATCCGCGGGCCGCAAGTTCGCGGCAGAATTCGTCGTCCCACAGGATCATCTGGGCGCCGAGCCCCATGATCAGTAGCATCGGCTCCGCGTCGGAGTCGCCGAAGATCTCGTAACAAATGTCGATGCCGTTGGCCCGCGCGATCTGCGGCGGCTGATGGGCTGACGAATTCACGATGAGCTCCCTGAAATGGCAAAGCGAACCGGGCACTCTATGGCACGGTTTTTCGCGTTGCAGAAGGCTCTGGTGCGGCAGGGAGCCTGACAAATCGCCCCCCGCGTTCAAATTCAGGCCGGCGATCAAATTGACGCCGGCGATGTTGACCGTCCCGTCGCAACAGTGTGGTATGGACCGAAAGGCGGGGCTCCAAAGCCCTCGTGGTAACGCTGGAGGGCGCCGATGGCAGACAAGAGCAACGATCCGGTCGCGATGTGGCAGAACATGATCGGCGAGATGGAGAAGGGTTTCAACTCCTTCGCCAACCAGGCCATGGCGTCGCCGGAATTTTCCAAGGTCGTCAATCAGGTCGGCGGGGTCACGGCGGGCGCGCAAAAGCAGCTCGGCGACCTCATGGAGAAATACCTTGTCGGCATGAACCTTCCGAGCCGCGCGCAGATGGTTTCGATGGCCGAGCGGTTGCAGTCGATCGAGGGTCAGTTGAATGAGATCAAGGCGATGCTGAACGCAATGAATAGCGATGCCGCAGCGTCCGTCGGTGGAATGGCCGGCGCCCCGAAACCGCCACGCACCAAACGTCCACCGTCGGCGGGCGGAGAGCAAAAATGAACGCGAGCCCCGGCATAAGTGTTGCGGGCCTCGATCTGGCGTCGATCCCGGACCGGATCCAGTCCGAGGTGCAGCGCGCGATCCAGCGCAGCATCAAGGGCGTCGAATATATCTCATCGTCCGGCCCGTCGCTGGGGTCGACGCCGAAGGACATCCTGGCGGCCCGCGGCACCATGAACCTGTATCATTACCGTCCGATCGCGGATGAGATCTACCGCGTGCCGATCCTGATCGTGATGGCGACCACCAACCGCGGCTACATCCTCGACATGGTGCCGGGCCAGAGCTTCATCGAGTTTCTGCTCAAGCGCGGCTACGACGTCTACATGCTGGACTGGAGCGCGCCGAAGCCGGAAGAAAAAAGCCTGCGGATGGAGGATTACGTCCTCGACTTCATCCCGGATTGCATACGCCGGGTGCAGCAGGATTCCGGCGAGACCGACGTCACCGTGATCGGCTATTGCTTCGGCGGCGTGCTGTCGCTGCTGTACGGCTCGATCTTCAATGAAGGGCCGATGAAGAACCTGATCTGCTTCACCACGCCGATCGATTTTCGCGAGATGAAGCTGTTCTCGAATTTCTCGGACCGCCGCTATTTCGACGTCGACCGGCTGGTCGACAGCATCGGCAATGTGCCGCCGGAAATGATCCTGTCCTCGTTCGAGATGCTGCGGCCGGCGTCGCGCGCCGCCGGCCAGGTGCAGTTGTGGGAAAACATCTGGAACGACGAATACGTCAAAGCCTACCGGATGATGGATCGCTGGGGCACCGACACCTTGCCGCTGGCCGGCGAGTATTTCCGCGCCATCACCAAGGACCTGATGTGGGACAACAAGCTGTTCAACGACACCATGTCGGTCGGCGGACGCGCGGCGGATATCTCGAAAATCAAGGTGCCGATCCTGCACGCGGTGGCCGAGCACGATCACATCGTGCCCTATGAAGCGGCCAGGCATCTGATCACCAAGGTCGGCTCGACCGACAAGGAAGAGGTGATCCTGAAAGGTGGCCATGTCAGCGTCGTCGCCGGCGCCAACGCCATCAAGCGGCTGTGGCCGAAACTCGATTCATGGTTATGCGAGAGATCGATATGAGCAGCGAGACCAGAACCTATCCGCGCCGCGTGCAGACCGAGGCCGGCGAGATCGAATTCCGCCTGATGGCGCAGGCCGACGAGGCCGCGGTGCTCGACTTCGCGCAAAAACTGCCGGTGCATGATTTGCTGTTCCTGCCGCGCAACATCAGCGAGCCCAAGGTGCTCTCGGCCTGGGTCAAGGAGATCGAGCGCGGCGCCATCACCAGCATCCTGGCGGTGCAGGCGGGCAGGGTGGTCGGATGCGGCACCCTGGTGCGCGATCCATGGTCGTGGTCGCCGCATGTCGGCGAAATCCGCAACGTGGTTTCGGCCGATGTGCGCGGGCAAGGGGTCGGCCGCGCGCTGTCGCAGGAGACCTTTGCCCTCGCTTTGGGCGCTGGCCTGGAAAAGCTGGTGGTGCAGATGACCGTCGATCAGTCCGGCGCCATCGCGATCTTCGAGGGCCTCGGCTTCAAGGCCGAGGCGCTGCTGCGCGACCATGTGAAGGACAGAGACGGCCGGAACCACGACATCGTGGTACTCGGGCACAATGTGGCGCAGGTCCGGGCCCAGCTGGAAGCCTATGGGCTCCCGGGGGCTGTGCAGCACTGAGCAGCCTGGCGCCGTTTCCCAAGGCAATTTGCTCATTCGTCAGGCTGATCACGAAATAGTGATACCGCATCGCACCATTGATGTTGCGACGCACCATTAACCGTGTCATACAGAGATTGCCCCGGGCCAATCCGGACGGGGTGAGCCCATAGCTCAAACCTGAGGATGGAGAAACCCCAATGACCACCGAAACAAATTCCGTGCTGAACACCGTCAAGGAAGCCTTCGCGCCCGTGACCGAGGCGTTCACCAAGCTCCAGAACATGGAAGTTCCGGAAGCCGCCCGTGAGTTCGTGAAGAGGCAGACCGAGACTGCCAAGGTTCGCGCCGCCGACATCCATGCCGGTTCCGAGAAGGTGACCGCCGCGATCGAGACCGCCGTTGCCGGTTCCGTCTCCGAGGCCGCCAAGATCAGCCGCACCATCCAGGACGCGCTCTACCAGGACGCCGAGGCCTTCTTCGCTGGCATCGACAAGCTGGCTTCCGCCAAGTCGTTCAACGAAGCGGTCCAGATCCAGTCCGACATGGTCCGCGCGCGCGGCGAAGTGTTCGTGTCGCGGGCGAAGGCCTCGACCGAATATCTCGGCAAGCTCGTCGCTGACGGCGCCAAGACCGCTCAGGACAACTTCTCCAAGGTCTACACCAAGACCGCCTGATCGCATCTCGACCAGCCGATAATTCGAAGGCCCGCTTTAGGCGGGCCTTCTTTTTGGGTAGACCGTGCCGT
>JBKJUA010000191.1:0-3521 GCA_046590305.1 Bradyrhizobium sp. | reverse complement strand
GGTGATCGAACCCTTCTGCGTCGTGGTAATGCGTTCCTGCAGCGCGCCCATGTCGGTCGCGAGCGTTGGCTGATAACCAACAGCCGACGGAATACGGCCGAGCAGCGCCGAGACTTCGGAGCCAGCCTGCGTGAAGCGGAAAATATTGTCGACGAAGAACAACACGTCCTGGCCTTTGTCGCGGAAATCTTCGGCAACGGTCAGGCCTGCCAGAGCGACACGCATACGGGCACCCGGCGGCTCGTTCATCTGGCCGTAAACGAGCGCTGCCTTGGAACCTTCGCCGCCGCCATGCTTATTGACGCCCGACTCGATCATTTCGTGATAGAGATCGTTGCCTTCGCGGGTGCGTTCACCGACGCCGGCGAACACCGAGTAGCCACCATGTGCCTTGGCGACGTTGTTGATCAGTTCCATGATCAGAACGGTCTTGCCGACGCCGGCGCCGCCGAACAGGCCGATCTTGCCGCCCTTGGCGTAAGGCGCCAGCAGGTCGACGACCTTGATGCCGGTGACGAGAATTTCGGCTTCGGTGGCCTGGTCGGTGTAGGTCGGCGCTTCCGCATGGATCGGGCGCAGGCCTTCGGAGGCGATCGGACCGCCTTCGTCGATCGGCTCGCCGATCACGTTCATGATGCGGCCCAGCGTGCCGGCGCCGACCGGAACCTGGATCGGGCTGCCGGTGTCGCTGACTTCCTGGCCGCGGACCAGACCCTCGGTAGTGTCCATCGCGATGGTGCGCACCGTGGATTCGCCGAGATGCTGCGCAACCTCGAGCACCAGACGGTTGGTTCCGTTCATGGTGGTGATGGCGCTGAGAATCGCCGGCAGATGTCCTTCGAATTGCACGTCGACGACGGCGCCGATGACTTGCGTGACGCGTCCGGTCTGGTTGGCGGGTGTAGCCATAAAACTCTCTCCTTGAAGTCCGAAAACTTAAAGCGCCTCGGCGCCGGAGATGATCTCGATCAGCTCCTTGGTGATCATCGCCTGACGGGTGCGGTTATAGATAAGCGTCTGCTTGCGGATCATGTCGCCGGCGTTGCGGGTGGCATTGTCCATCGCGCTCATCTGCGCGCCGTAGAACGAAGCGTTGTTTTCCAGCAGCGCGCGGAAGATCTGCACCGCGAGATTGCGCGGCAGCAGGCCGCCCAGAATCTCGTCTTCCTCCGGCTCGTACTCGTAGGATATCGCCGGACCGGCATTGGCGGCGGGCGCTTCCACGACCAGCGGAATGATCTGCTGCGCGGTCGGGATCTGCGATATCACCGACTTGAAGCGCGAATAGAACAGCGTGCAGACGTCGAACTCGCCGGCATCGAAGCGCGCGATGACTTTCTTGGCGATATCCTCGGCGTTGACGAAACCGAGCTGGCGAACCGAGCGCAGCTCGACGTTTTCGACGATCTGTTTCTCGAAGGTGCGGCGCAGCTGCTCGAAGCCTTTGCGGCCGACGCAAAAGAATTTTACTTCCTTGCCCTGGCTGATCAGCGCCAGCGCACGCTCGCGGGCGAGCCGCACGATCGACGAGTTGAACGCGCCGGACAGGCCGCGCTCGCCGGTGCAGACCAGGAACAGGTGCACCTGATCCTTGCCGGTGCCGGCCAGCAATGCCGGGGCGCCGGGCGACCCGGCGGCGGCGCTCGCGATATTGGAAATCACCGCATCCATTTTTTCCGCGTAGGGACGCGCCGCTTCGGCCGCGGTCTGCGCGCGGCGCAGCTTCGAAGCCGCGACCATCTGCATGGCCTTGGTGATCTTCTGCGTCGCCTTGGTGGAGGCGATGCGGACCCGCATGTCTTTCAGTGAAGCCATTCTCAGTTCACCCCGGCGATCCGGTCCATGACCCGACCGCAAGCCTCTTTTTCGTCATGCCCGGCGTTGCACCGGGTCATGACGGCAATCAACAAACTTCGCTTAAGCAAAAGTCTTGGCGTAACCCTCGACCACGGCCTTGAGCTTGGCGGCGGTATCGTCGCTGAGATCACGGGTGTCGCGGATGGTGTTGAGGATATCGACGTTCTTGCCGCGCAGCAGCGACAGCAGGCCGTCTTCGAAGCTGCGGACCTTGGCGACCGGCAGCGTGTCGAGATAACCGTTGACGCCGGCGTAGATCACCACGACCTGCTCTTCCATCTTCAGCGGCGAGAATTGCGGCTGCTTCAGGAGTTCAGTGAGACGCGAACCGCGGTTCAGCAGGCGCTGCGTCGAGGCGTCGAGATCGCTTCCGAACTGCGCGAACGCCGCCATTTCGCGGTATTGCGCCAGCTCGCCCTTGATCTTGCCGGCGACCTTTTTCATTGCCTTGGTCTGCGCCGACGATCCGACGCGCGACACCGACAGACCGACGTTCACCGCCGGGCGGATGCCCTGGAAGAACAAATCGGTTTCCAGGAAGATCTGGCCGTCGGTAATCGAGATCACGTTGGTCGGGATGTAGGCCGACACGTCGTTGGCTTGGGTTTCGATGATCGGCAGCGCCGTCAGCGAGCCGGAGCCCTGGGAGTCGTTGAGCTTGGCGGCGCGCTCGAGCAGGCGGGAATGCAGATAGAACACGTCGCCGGGATAAGCTTCGCGGCCCGGCGGGCGGCGCAGCAAGAGCGACATCTGGCGGTAGGCGACGGCCTGCTTCGACAGATCGTCATAGATGATGACGGCGTGCATGCCGTTGTCGCGGAAATATTCGCCCATAGTGCAGCCGGTGAACGGCGCGATGTATTGCATCGGCGCCGGATCGGACGCGGTGGCTGCGACGATGATCGAATATTCCAGCGCACCCTGCTCTTCGAGCACCTTGACGAACTGCGCGACGGTGGAGCGCTTCTGGCCGATCGCGACATAGACGCAATACAGCTTGATCTTCTCGTCGGTCTGCGCGTTGAGCGGCTTCTGGTTCAAGATGGTGTCGAGCGCGATCGCGGTCTTGCCGGTCTGACGGTCGCCGATGATCAGCTCGCGCTGGCCGCGGCCGACCGGGATCAGGGCATCGATCGCCTTGAGGCCGGTTGCCATCGGTTCGTTGACCGATTTGCGCGGGATGATGCCGGGCGCCTTGACGTCGACGCGCATGCGCTTGTCGGACTGGATCGGGCCCTTGCCGTCGATCGGGTTGCCGAGCGCATCGACGACGCGGCCGAGCAGACCCTTGCCAACCGGCGTATCGACGATGGCGCGGGTGCGCTTGACGGTCTGACCTTCCTTGATCTCGCGGTCGGCGCCGAAGATCACGATGCCGACGTTGTCGGTTTCGAGGTTCAGCGCCATGCCGCGGGTGCCGTTCTCGAATTCGACCATTTCACCGGCCTGGACGTTGTCGAGGCCGTAGACGCGGGCAATGCCGTCGCCGACGGACAACACCTGTCCAACTTCGGAGACTTCAGCCTCCTGGCCGAAATTCTTGATCTGGTCCTTGAGGATCGCGGAAATTTCCGCGGCGCGGATGTCCATCAGCCTGCCTCTTTCATCGCGTGCTTGATCGAATTGAGTTTGGTGCGAAGCGAACTATCCACCATGCGGCTGCC
>JBKJUA010000440.1:0-4031 GCA_046590305.1 Bradyrhizobium sp. | reverse complement strand
ATCGATCCCGCCACCAAGCTGCCGATGTTCAACCAGGCGACGCGCGACATCTTCGCGCTGCTCGCCTTCGCCGCGGGTTTCATCGTCCGTCCGTTCGGCGCTATCGTGTTCGGCCGCGTCGGCGACATCGTCGGCCGCAAATACACCTTCCTCGTCACCATCCTGATCATGGGCCTGTCGACCTTCATCGTCGGCCTGCTGCCGAACGCGGCGACCATCGGCATCGCGGCGCCGATCATCCTGATCGGCTTGCGGTTGCTGCAGGGCCTGGCGCTCGGCGGTGAGTATGGCGGAGCCGCCACTTACGTGGCCGAGCATGCGCCGATGGGCAAACGCGGTTACTACACGTCGTTCATTCAGACCACGGCGACGCTGGGGCTGTTCCTGTCGTTGCTGGTGATTCTGTTCGTCACCGCCTACGTCAACAACAACTTCGCCGGCACCGCGTGCGCCGGCACGGTGTGTACGGCCATCGCCGCGCCCTATCCGGCCCTGAGCGATCCTGCCCTCGCCGGCAAGGTCTTCACCACCGCGTTCCAGAACTGGGGCTGGCGAATTCCGTTCCTGGTCTCGGTCGTGCTGCTCGGCATCTCGGTCTGGATCCGGCTCCGCCTCAATGAATCGCCGGTGTTCCAGAAGATGAAGGATGAGGGCAAGAGTTCGAAAGCTCCGCTGACCGAAGCCTTCGCGGACTGGAGCAACGCCAAGATCGTCATCCTGGCGCTGGTCGGCGGCGTGATGGGTCAGGGCGTGGTCTGGTACACCGGCCAGTTCTACGCGCTGTTCTTCATGCAATCGATCCTCAAGGTCGATGCCTTCACGGCGAACCTGCTTATCGCATGGTCGCTGCTGCTCGGTACCGGCTTCTTCATCGTGTTCGGCGCCCTGTCCGACAAGATCGGCCGCAAACCGATCATCCTGGCGGGCTGTCTGATCGCGGCGCTGACCTTCTTCCCGATCTTCAAGTCGATCACCACCAACGCCAACCCGGCGCTGGAAAGGGCGATCGAAACCGTGAAGGTCGAGGTCGTTGCCGACAAGGCGCTCTGTGGCGATCTGTTCAACCCGGTCGGCACCCGCGTCTTCACCGCACCTTGCGACACCGCCCGGGCCTACCTGGCCCAGCAGTCGGTCAAGTACACCACCAGCTACGGTGCGACGGGATCCGGCGTGAAGGTCGTCGTCAACGGCAAGGACGTACCCTACACAGCGGCGGCGTCGAACCCGCAGGTGCTGGCGGCCGTGCAGGCCGCGGGCTATCCGAAGGTCGGAGACGCCCAGATCGTGAAGATGCAGCATCCGTTCGATATCTTCCGGGCCCAGCCCGCGGCGGTGATCGGGCTGTTGTTCATCCTCGTGCTGTTCGTCACCATGGTGTACGGGCCGATCGCGGCGATGCTGGTCGAGCTGTTCCCGACCAGGATCCGCTACACCTCGATGTCGCTGCCCTATCACATCGGCAACGGCTGGTTCGGCGGGTTGTTGCCCGCGACCTCGTTCGCGATCGTGGCCTCGACCGGCGATATCTATGCCGGTCTCTGGTACCCGATCATCTTCGCATCGATCACCGCGGTCGTCGGTTTCTTCTTCCTGCCGGAAACCAAGGACGTCGATATCACCAAGTAGCCTGAGCCGATCCGGCGGCCACCGCCGCCGGATCATCGTTACAAACCGGCCGCGGATCGCTCCGCGGCCGGTTTTGTTTTGTGGTTCTGATGAGCGACAGCGCTAAGTCGCGCTTCCAAAAAACTGCAGCACGACCTCGCGGCGGTGCGGCGCGCGGCGATGCTCGACCAGGTAGATTGCCTGCCAGGTTCCCAGCGCGAGTTCGCCGTCGAGCACCGGGACCTGCAGCGAGGTCGCGGTCAGCATGGTCTTGACATGCGCCGGCATGTCGTCGGGGCCTTCGGTGTCATGGCTCCATTCGGCCCCCTCGGGCGCGAGCCGGCCGAGCGCCGTCATCAGATCTGTTAGCACCGAGGGATCGGCGTTCTCCTGGATCGTCAACGACGACGAGGTGTGACGGATGAACAGTGTCACCGCGCCCTCCTGCGCGCCGGCTTCGCGGACGAATTTCGCGATCTCGGCGGTGAGATCGGTGAAGCCGGCGCCGCGCGTCTGCACTGTCAGCAGCGAAGACACGATGGTGGCGGCGGTGACCGTCGATGGCGCGGAGCGGGAGATGGATTTGGGTGGGGACATAAAGCTTCAAATCCTGCCGGAAAGGTCCTTCTGCACCCGGTTGGCCATCTCGATCAGCCGTTTCCACGCCCGCTCCAGAAACGACATCATGCGGTCCATGTCGCGGTCGCTCGGTAGCGGAATCTCGATCTTGCGCTCGCCCTCGGCCACTTTCGGGTCGGGCTTCTTCAGCGAATCGGCTTTAGGCAAGGTATCATCGATCTTGCCGGTGACGGTGGGTTCGCGCGCCGCCAGTTCGGCCTTCAATCTTTCATTGTCGGCCTGCAGCCGGCCGATTTCCGCATCCAGCGCCGCGCGTTCGTCGGGCACCGCGTAGCAGGCCCAGCCCGCGCCGCCAGTGCTGCAGGTCGACACCGCGCCGGTCCTGGTATCCAGCCGGATTACATTATTGCCGACCGCCGACATCGAATAGCGGCCCTTGTCGCCGTCCGGCATCGCTTGCGCGACGGCGGCGCCTATCCCGGCAAGGAAACCGGCAAGGCCGAGAATCACCGCGCCGGCTGCGATTGCTGTGGAGAACTTCGAGGGCGATGTCGCTGTGCTCATGGGCTCGCTCCGCTGGGCTCGCTCCGCCTCAGGACCGATAGACCGTCACGGTCCTCTGTGCTGATCCTACACCTGCGACCTATAGGGCGCGCGGCCGGATTTCAACGCGTCGGCGAGCAATTCGATCCGGTCCTGCCCCCAGAACACCTCGCCGTCGAGTACATAGACCGGCGATCCGAACACGTCCGCCGCCAGCGCATCCTGGCGGTTTTGCTCGTAGACCGCGCCGATCTCGTCGGATCCCGAACGCTCCACCAGTTGCCTGCCCGGCAAACCGGAATCGTCGGCCAGTTTGATCAGAGTGGCCGGATCGGTCAGGTTGAGCTGATCTTCCCACACCGCCGCGAAAGCCCGCCGCAGATAGGGATCGGGATCGCGGCCGGCCTCCAGCGCCGCAATCACCACGCCATCGGCGAGCCGCGCGTTGAACGGCCAGTTCGCCGGCTGCAGGTTGAAATTCAGGCCGCGCTTGTCGCGCCAGCGCTGCAATTCGACCATCCGGTAGCGCTGCCGCACCGGATGACGCTTCATCAGCGGCAGGCCGCCGGTCTCCGAGAACAGATCAACCAGCACCACCGGCTTGTGATTCACCTTGAGATCCCAGGTATTTGCGACTTCCCGGAACAATTTGTGCCCGATATAGGCCCAAGGGGACTGGAACGAAAAATAGTAATCGATCTGACGCGGCATGCGGTCTCCAGATGGGAATGGCTGTCAGCGGCCATCCCAACAGACCCGCCGATGCCGTGCAAGTTCGGCCAGAGCAGGCTGAGATCGGGGTTAGCTATTGCAGTGCGGCGACAGCTCGGCCGCCGATCCCGCTGCCATTGAATAAACCGATATATATCAATGCACTAACTGGTTACGACGCAATCTTGACTTGGTTAGGTACGCTCAGTATGGTCCGCGCGGCTTTTGAGGGTGACGGGGCGTAATTTCCATCCACCGCAGGTTCGTTTGGGCTCCACAGCATGGCTGAAGGCACGAACGGCGAACGAAATGGAAGTCGCGATAAATCGCCCGACGAAGCCGCGCTTTCCGCAAGGCTCGGAAGTCTGGATCAGCGGTTGTCCGAAGTCAGGGACAGCCGAAAAATCGGGACTGACCCGTCCGGAAGTGAGCAGGCTCAGGCCAGGGCATCCGCCATGGCCATGGGGCTTCGCCTCTCCTCCGAACTGGTTGCCGGTGTTCTTGTCGGAGCGGGTCTCGGCTGGGGTTTCGATCGCCTGCTGTCGACTTCGCCCTGGGGCCTCATCGTATTCTTGCTGCTTGGCTTTATCGCC
>JBKJUA010000290.1:0-4895 GCA_046590305.1 Bradyrhizobium sp. | reverse complement strand
CCGCAAGGCGCAGAGCGTGCGGGTACTCGGTCACAATTTTTCGTTCCGCCCCGGCGAAACCATTCATACCGAGAACAGCTACAAATACAGCCTCGACCGTTTCACCGCGCTGGCGCGTGGCTCGGGCTGGACGGTACGCCAGTCATGGACCGATGCGGCCGGGATGTTTTCGGTTCACGTGCTGGTGGCTGATTAATAACCTCGTAGCCCGGATGGGCCAACGGGTTGGCGCGAAGCGCCGCCCGATGGCGCAATCCGGGAAGCGATGAAGAAAAGTCCCGGATTTCGCAAGAGCTCCATTCGGGCTACGGCCTGAGCTGTCTTCCGAAAGAAACCCCGCCGCGCTCAGTGCTCCGCGGCCGCGCGGACCATGCCGGTTTCCTTGATTGTCGGCATCCAGAGCCGTGCCAGCACCGGGATCACCAGCAGGCTGCAGATCGGCGACAGCAGCATGCCGCCGACGATGACGCAGGCCAGCGGCTGCTGCACCTGTGAGCCGATCCCGGTAGAGAACGCCGCCGGGACGAGGCCGATGCAGGCCGACAGGCCGGTCATGAAGATCTGCCGCATCCGGGTTTCGGAGGCGCGGATGATCGCGTCCTCCGTCCCCATGCCCTCGTCGATGTCGCGCCGGATGTAGGACATCAGCAGGATGCCATCCATCGCGGAGACGCCGAACAGCGAGATGAAGCCGACCGCGGCCGATACGCTGAAGTTCAGGCCGCCGATGTAAAGTCCCAAAATGCCGCCGGCCACCGCGAACGGGATGCCCGACAGCGCCAGCAGGCTGTCCCGTATCGAGTTGAACAGGCTGTACAGCAGCATCAGGATCAGCAGCAGGCTGAGCGGCACGATCAGCGCGAGCCGCTTCTTGGCGTCCTGCAGCGCGCCGTATTCGCCCGACCATTCCATCGAGTAGCCTTGCGGAACCGGGACGTTCTGGTTGACCCGCTCCTGCGCCTCGACCACGGTCGAACCGAGATCCCGATCCCGGACGCTGTATTTCAGCGGGATGAAGCGCTGGCTGTTCTCCCGGTAGATATAGGCGGCACCGCTGACGAGCTTGATCTCGCCGAGATCGCCGAGCCTGATATAGGCGGTCGGCATCTTCGAATCCGGATTCGGCACTGCGACCGGGATGCTCTTGATAGCCTCGACATCCCGGCGGAATTCCGGCGCCAGACGCACCGTCAGCGCAAAGATCATCTCGCCTTCATAGACCTTGGAAACTTCCTGGCCGCCGATCGCGGCCTGCACCACGGAATTGATGTCGCTGATCGAGAAGCCGTAGCGCGCGGCCTTGGCGCGATCGATCCGGACGATCAGATTGGGCTGGCCGAGCAGATTGAAGCTGGCGGGATCGGCAACCCCGCGAACGCCCGAGAGTTCTGTCTTGACCGACTTGGACAGCCGTTCCAGTTCGTTGAGGTCCTTGCCGAAGATCTTGATCGAGTTCTCACCTTTCACGCCGGAAACGGCTTCCTCGATATTATCCTGGATATATTGCGAGAAATTGAAGTCGATGCCGACGAATTCGCGGTTGAGCCGCTCGCTCAGTTGCTTGACCATCTGTTCCTTGGTTGTCCCTGATGGCCACTTGTCGACGGGCTTCAGCGGAACAAAGAACTCGGCGAGGAACGAGCCGTCGGGATCGGTGCCTTCATCGCCGCGCCCCTGCTCGGAAAACACGGTCTGGACCGGCGGAAAACTCGAAATGATGGTGCGGATCCTGGCGACCGTATCCATCCCGGCTTCCAGCGTGATGGTCGGCGGCATCACCGCCCTGATCCACATATTGCCCTCTTCCAGCTTGGGCAGGAATTCGGTGCCGAGCCGCATCCCGAGACTGAGGCAAAGCACCAGAAACACCGCGGCAATCGCCGCAGCGCGGCGATAGTTGCGCACCGCAGGCACCAGAACTGCTTGATACGCCGTACGAATATGACGGACCAGGAATGTTTCGACTTCCTTGACATGCGCCGGCAGCAGGATCGACGCCAGCACCGGCGTCACGGTGAAAGTCGCGATGACGGCGCCGATCAGCGCATAGGCGTAAGTCCGCGCCATCGGCCCGAAGATCTGGCCTTCGACGCCCTGCATCGTGAACAGCGGCAGGAAGGCCGCGATCGTGATCAGCACCGAAAACAGGATCGCCTTGTCGACCTCGACGGCGCCGGTCAGGATCCAGCCGAGCTTGTCGCTGAGCGTTGCTGGACGATCCCCTTGCACCCGCGCCGAATGATGGGCGATCTGGCGGAAGATGTTCTCCACCATGATCACGGTGCCGTCGACGATGATGCCGAGATCGATGGCGCCGACCGACAGCAGGTTGGCGGACTCGCCGCGCATCACCGTGATCATGACCGCCAGAAACAGCGCCACCGGAATGGTCGCCGCGACGATGATCGCGCAACGCAGATTACCGAGGAACACCCACTGGATCAGGAAGATCAAGGCGACGCCGAACAACAGATTGTGCAGCACCGTGTCCACCGTGATCGCGACGAGGTCGCCGCGATCGTAGAACGTCTGGATCTTGACCCCGGGCGGCAGCGAACCATCGGTGTTGATCTTCTCGACAGCTAATCGAACGCGCTTGACGACGTCCATGGTGCGTTCGAGCTTCTGCATCAGCACAATGCCCGTGACGACGTCGGTCTTGTCGTCGCGGCTGGCGATACCAAGCCGGGGCGAAAAACCGATCTGCACCTTGGCGACATCGGACACCAGCACCGGCACGCCGCCCTGCTGGGTAAGCACGATATTGCCGATATCGTCCATCGAGGTGATGACGCCGATGCTGCGGACGTTGACCGACTGTTCGCCGATCGCGATGGTGCGGCCGCCGACGTTGGAATTGCTCGACGAAATCGCGGTCATGATCTGCGGCAGCGTCAGCCCGTAGGCCATCATGCGATCGAGATTGATCTCGGCCTGGAACTCCTTGGTCTTGCCGCCGAGCACCGCGACGTCGGCGACGCCCGGCACGATGCGCAGCTTGCGTTCGACCACCCAGTCCTGCAGCGCCTTGAGCCGCATGACGTCCATACCCGGAGGCCCCACCAGCTCGTAGCGAAAGATCTCGCTGATGCCGCCGGCGGGGGAGATCACCGGCAATACGCCGGCCGGCAGCACCGCATCCTTCAACCGGTTGAGGGTCTGCTGGCGCACGAAATGATAGTCACGGCCATATTCGAACTGCAGGCGGACGAATCCCAGCCCGTAGACGGTGTTGGAACGGATGAACTTCAGGCCCGGCGTAGAGGCGACCGCGACCTCGATCGGAATCGTGATGTAGCGCTCGACTTCCTCCGGCGACTGGCCCGCCTGCTGGGCGATGATCTCGATGATCGGCGGCGCCGGATCGGGGTAGGCCTCGATGTTCAGCGTCAGGAAGGCAACGTAGCCGAGTCCGAGAAAGGCCGCGAACGCAACCATCACCAGCAGCCGCCGCGAGAGGCAGAACGCGATGAGACTACGCAGCATGAGCGGCTCCAGCCAACCTGCTCATTGACGCCACTCATTATCGACGAAGATCGCGCCGCGCCCGACCACCAGTTCGCCAACGGCAAGGCCGCTGCGAATCTGGGTCAGGCCATTCTGCTGGATACCGATCTCGACCACGCGGCGCTTGAACAGCAGCGGCTCGGGCTCGACCCAGACGGTCGCAACATCGCCTTCGCGGATCACCGCGTGGGTCGGCACCGCCGGTGTGGTCGACGGCTCCGCGGTCCCGATCTTGAAGCTCGCGAACATCTCGGATTTGAGCACGCCGTCCGGATTTCCGATCTCCGAGCGCACCATGACACGGCGTGTGTTCAAATCCGAAGCCGAGCTGATGTTGGCGATGCGCGCCTTGAAGATCCGGTTGGGCGCGGCCGCAACCTTCGCCTCGATCTCCTGGCCGACCCGCACAAATGCGATGTCCTGCTCGAAGATCTGTGCCTTCAGCCACATCGTTGACAGGTCGGCGATCACATACAGCGCCTCGCCGGAATCGGCCTTGACGTATTGTCCCGGGCCGACCTTGCGCGAGATCACGGTGCCGTCGATCGGCGCGTTGATCGGGGTGACGCGGCTGATCGTGCCGCGCTGCTCGAGTTCGGAAATTTCGGCGTCGGTGCGGCCCAGGATCCGCAGGCGGATACGGACGGCGTCGAACGCCGAATCGGTCGACCGCACATCGCTCTCGGCGGCGGCGAGCTGCGCCTCGGCGGCTTGCAAATCCTTGAAAGGGACGGCCTTGCCCTCATAAAGATCGCGGGCGCGCTTTTCGGCGATCTGCGCCAGGCCGAGCTGGGAGCGCGCCTTGTTTCTGGCGGTCTGGGCGGCGATGAACTCGTTCTGCGGCGGCACTTGCTCGGGGCTGTCGATTTCCAGCAGCGGATCGCCACGCTTGACCTGGTCGCCGACCTTGGCGATCAGACGGATCACCCGGCCGGAGAACGGCGTCAGCACGATGGTGCTGGCATCCTCATTGAACGCGATCTGGCCGATCGCGGATCGCTGGTCGGCGAACGCGTAGGGCGTGACTTTCACCACTTCAAGCTGATGCATCTGATCGGCGACGACCCGAACGAAGTCCCGCCCCTTGGCAGTGCCTTCGGCCGCAGCCAATGTGTGCAGCGCAACAAAAAACAGCCCCGTCGCGAGGCCTCCCAGCAGTCTGGCTGCGATCGAAACCGCCATTGATCGGTGCCCCTCCCTCGTATTCCTACTTGGGGTTTAGTGCGGACATTTACGCCTCTTGCAGACGCGGACCTTATCCTTGGTCAGATTGAAGGCCAGATCCGCTGCGATGGCGACGCATAGCGGACGCCGCCTTGTTTCGCCAGTAGCAATTGCGAAACAAGGGAAGCGTCGGAAAGCGCCGCCCGGTTGAAAACATGGTTTGC
>JBKJUA010000241.1:0-6772 GCA_046590305.1 Bradyrhizobium sp. | reverse complement strand
CTTCAATGACCTCTGTCAGCCCCGCGGAAGGCATTGAGCCATCCACGAGGGTTTTACGGCGGACGCCCGGTTCGGCCGGGCGGGAGCAGATTAGATGACCGTTAGGTAGACCCTTTTTGGGTCAATCTCAACCGTCAGCCCAGGCGCTTCAGGGCCGCGTTTACCGCAGCCTCGGCGGTAATTCCGAAATGCTTGTAGAGCTCCTTGGCGGGCGCGCTGGCGCCGAAACCGTGCATACCCACGAATACGCCATCCGATCCGATCACGGCATCCCAGCCCCACCGCACCGCGGCTTCGATCGCGATCTTGACCGGCGCATTGCCGATCACGGCTTTTTGGCGATCCGCCGGTTGTGCCAGCAGAAGTTCGAGCGAAGGTACCGAAACCACCCGCGACGCGATGCCGCGCTCGGCCAGCTGCTTCTGCGCGGCGACCGCGATCTCGACCTCGGAGCCGGAGGCGAACAGCGACACCTTGGCCTCGCCCTGGGCAGCTACCAGTTCATAGCCGCCGAAGCCGCAGGAATTTTCCGGCGGTGCCGAGGTGCGCAATTGGGGCAGGTTCTGGCGGGTCAGCGCCAGCACCGTCGGGCCATCGATCCGGTTCAGCGCCAGCTCCCAGCACTCCGCCACCTCGATGGCGTCGCAGGGGCGGAACACGCGCATGTTGGGAATCGCGCGCAAGGCGGCGAGATGCTCGACCGGCTGATGGGTCGGCCCGTCCTCGCCGAGTCCGATCGAATCATGGGTCATCACATAGACCACGCCGGCGCCCATCAGCGCCGCCAGCCGCATCGCCGGACGGGCGTAATCGGTGAACACCATGAAGGTGGCGCCGTTCGGCGCGAACCCGCCATGCAGGAAGATGCCGTTCATGGCCGCCGCCATGCCGTGCTCGCGGATGCCGTAATGGATGAAGCGGCCCTTCGGCGTCTTGGCCGAGAAGGCGACCGCGGCTTTCGCCTTGTTGTTGTTGGATCCGGTGAGATCGGCGGAGCCCGCCACGAATTCCGGCAGCGCCGGCACGATCGCCTCGATCGCGAGCTCCGACGATTTGCGGGTGGCGATGTTCTGCGGCGTCTCCAGCAGCGCTTTCTTGTGCGCCTTGAGCGCCTTCGCCAGCGAGGCCGGCCGCTCATGCCGCATACGGCGTTCGAATTCGGCGCGCTTGCGGTTGCCGAGTTCGGCGAATTGAGTCTCCCATTCCTTGCGCGCCGCCGCGCCGCGGCTGCCGGCCGAGCGCCAGGCTTTCAGCACGTCGTCCGGCACCGAGAAGGGTTCCAGCGCAATGCCGAGTTTCTGCTTGGCGCCCTTCAACTCCTCGGCGCCGAGCGCTTCGCCATGGGCCTTGGCGGTACCCGCCCTGGTCGGCGCGCCGTAGCCGATCGTGGTCTTGCAGGCGATCAGCGACGGCTTGCCGGATTTCTGCGCGCGTGCGATGGCGGCCGCAATGGCCTTGGGGTCGTGGCCGTCGATCGATTCGGCGGCCCAGCCGGCGGACTTGAAGCGCTTCACCTGGTCGACCGAGTCGGCGATCGAGATCGGACCGTCGATCGAAATGCCGTTGTCGTCGTACAGCACGATCAACTTGTTGAGCTTCCAGTGCCCGGCCATGGCGATCGCTTCCTGCGAGACGCCCTCCATCAAATCGCCGTCGGAAGCCAGCACATAGGTATGGTGGCTGACGATCTTCTTGCCGAATTCGGCGGCGAGCATCTTCTCGGCCATCGCCATGCCGATCGACGTCGCAATGCCCTGGCCGAGCGGACCGGTCGTAGTTTCGACGCCGCTGGTCTCGAAGTTTTCCGGATGGCCCGGCGTCTTGGAGCCGAGCTGCCGGAAATTCTTGATCTGGTCGAGCGTCATGTCCTTGTTGCCGGTCAGATACAGCAGCGCATACATCAGCATCGAGCCGTGTCCGGCCGACAGCACGAAGCGGTCGCGGTCAGGCCATTTTGGATCGGCGGCGTCGAATTTCAGGAACTGGGTGAACAGCACGGTGGCGACGTCGGCGGCGCCCATCGGCAGGCCGGGATGGCCGGATTTGGCCTTCTCGACGGCGTCCATGGACAGGCCACGGATCGCATTGGCCATACGGGAATGATCGACCTGCGTCATGATGAAAATCCGCCTGAAATGAGATGTTTGGTGGCGATCCGCAGCGGGTGCGAATGCTGTGGTTACTGGCCAGAAGGCAAGGGTAAGTCAGGGGCTGGATAGCATCTCGTTTCCCCGAGTCCAAGGCAGGGAAACGCGCTTGCGGTGCGAAAAGCCGGTTAGCGGTGCATAGCTTCTAAGCGGCGTTGCGCTGGCCTCGCTTGCCACGTAAATTTCGCCGCCTAAACGCTTGCCGGAACGCGGATTTTGCACTCCCGCCGGCTTCACTGGAGGTCTGCGCTGGCACTCATGAGTGATCGTCCCGCCAACGGCCCCGGCAACGCCGAGCCAGTCTTCGCCGATATCGACGCCGCGACGCGGCGGCTGATGTCGGCGCTCGACTCGCTGGAAAGCGCGGTCGAACGCCGGCGCGAGGCCGACCGCGACGAGAACGAACTGGCCGCCCGGATTCAGGCGCTCGGCGCCGACCGGTCGCGGCTCGCCGACGAGCTCGACGGATCGCTGGTGAAGTCGCGCCGGCTGGAGCGCGCCAATCGCGAGATCGCCGAAAGGCTGGATGCGGCGATCGGCACCATCCGCTCCGTACTCGATCCCGGAGACAGCGAATGAGCCATGTCAACGTCACCATCAACGGCCGGCAATTCCGGATGGCCTGCGAGGAAGGCCAGGAGACGCGGCTGTTGAAGCTCGCCGAGAGCCTGGAAACGCGGATCCAGAGCCTGCGCGGCAAGTTCGGCGAGATCGGCGACGCTCGCCTGACCGTGATGGCGGCGCTCACGGTGTGCGACGAATTGCTCGACGCCGGCCAGCGCATCCGCAACCTTGAAGAGGAACTCGACGCTCTGCGCGACGTCCGCGTGGTATCGGCGGATCGCGCCAAGGCGACGCAGATAGCGGTGGTCAACGCGCTGAACTCCGCGGCCGACCGGATCGAGAAGACCACCCATGTGCTGAACCGCACCATCGGCGGCGGCGTGCTGATAGGGTAGGAGGCGCAACTGCCTCATCCGACATTGCGAGCGCAGCGAAGCAATGCAGCTTTCATTCTTGCTGAGGCAATGGATTGCTTCGCTGCGCTCGCAATGACGGTGATAGGCCGATGCCGAACCCCACCACCGGCCGGGCGGTCTCGATTGGTTGACTAAGGCCCCCGTTAACGCTGGCGGTTTGGCCGCATCGTAGCTACATTGGATGGGCGAAGCTGTGTCGCGCGTCAGAAGCCATATATCCCCGGGGCCTTATCGATCCTTCCGGGAACTGTCCCTGGCCGGGTCCGTGGATCCGGTCATATGGTGCCCACCTACTTTCGTAGGGAACTCCGGGATCGAGTGCTTCAACGGCCATTACGGCTTCGCACTTTTCTTGTTTTTTTTGCCGCCGGGTTATTTTCCTTGAAGTGCGTCCATAACGCTGGATGTCAGCTTTGCCGACCGAGCGATCGAAGGCCGATCTGCGCACCGCCGCTCTCGCGAAGCGCGACGCATTGAGCGACAAGAAACGCGATGCCGCGGCGAATTCTGTCGCCAAACGCGGCCTGCCGATCGAGATCACGCCGGGCACCATCGTCTCGGGTTATTCGCCGATTCGCAGCGAGATCGATCCGGCGCCCCTGATGCGGATGCTCGCAAGCCTGGGCGCGCGGCTGGCCCTGCCGGCGGTGATGGCGCGCGGCAAGTCGCTGGCGTTTCGGGCATGGTCGACCGACCACAGGCTGATGCTGGGGCCGCTCGGTATTCTCGAGCCGTCGCCCGCCGCCGCCGAACTCGTTCCCGATATCATGCTGGTGCCGCTGGCCGCATTCGACCGGCTCGGGCATCGCATCGGCTATGGCGCCGGGCATTACGACTACACGCTGGCGCATTTGCGCAAGACAAAGGCGATCACGGCGATCGGCCTAGCCTTCGCGGCGCAGGAAATCGAGGCGGTGCCTGCGTTGTCGCACGACGTCCCGCTGGATTATGTGCTAACGGAAACCGGGATATTCGATTTCCGGAGTTGATAGCTTGCGCATTCTTTTCGTCGGGGACGTGGTCGGCCGGTCCGGCCGCACCGCTATCGCAGAACATCTGCCGGGCATGGTGCGCGACTGGGCACTCGATCTCGTGGTAATCAATGGCGAGAACGCAGCCGGCGGCTTTGGGATTACCGAGGCGATCTACCAGGAATTCATCGACGCCGGCGCCGATGCGGTCACGCTCGGCAACCATTCCTGGGATCAGCGCGAGGCGCTGGTGTTCATCGAGCGTGCGCCGCGGCTGGTTCGTCCCGCGAATTTCCCGAAGGGCACGCCGGGCCGCGGCGCCGCCTTGGTCGATACCAAGAACGGCAAGCGCGCGCTGGTCATCAACGCGATGGGCCGCGTCTTCATGACGCCGTTCGACGACCCCTTCGCCGTGCTCAACCGCGAACTCGAAGCCTGTCCGCTGGGCGAGGCCGCCGACGCCGTCGTGGTGGATTTCCACTGCGAGGCGTCGAGCGAAAAGCAGGGCATCGGATTCTTCTGCGACGGCCGCGCCAGCCTCGTGGTAGGCACCCACACCCATGTGCCGACATCGGACCACCAGATCCTCGCCGGCGGCACCGCCTACATGACCGACGCCGGCATGACCGGCGATTATGATTCGATCATCGGCATGCAGAAGGAAGAACCGCTGCGGCGCTTTACGACCGGCATTCCATCGGGCCGGTTCGAACCGGCCGGTGGTGTCGCCACGCTGAGCGGCGTTGCGGTCGAGACCGACGATGCGACTGGCCTCGCGCTGCGGGTCGCGCCGGTGCGGATCGGCGGCCGGCTGGAGCCGGCGCTGCCGGGATTTTGGGTGACAGCCTGAGCGCAGGAAGACCCGGCTTTCGCGATCTCGCGCTCAAGGAGGATGGCTTGCGGGTTGCCCTGATCTGGATGCTGACGGCATTTCTGGCCACGGCCGCTCATGCGCAGACGCTTACGCAACGGCCGGCAGCGCAGAACCCGGTGACGTCGGCCGAGATGACCGAGCGGCTGGAGAAATCCGCTGCCCGGACCGCGAAGTCCGCACCGAAAGGCGCGGCGAGGGGCGCGTCGGTGGATTTCAGTTGGCCCGCCGACGCCGAGGAGTACCGCAAACTCGCCAAGCACGTGCTGGTGCTGGTCAGCGTGGTGACGCAGGACGCCGCCGAACTGCCGCTGCGCCGCGTCTATGTCGATACCAATGGCAAGCAAACCCAGCTGAAAAAGCTTTCCAGCCAGCGCAGCAGCGTGGCCGATGGATCGGTGACGTTTTCCGTGCTCGGGCCCTATCGCGAGGATGGTTTCTACCTCGCGCCTGCCGGTGCGATGATGGCCGAGGGCCATCTGAAGGCCGATTTCGCGGTACGCCGGATCGGCTTCAATCTCTACAGACTGCCGGGCACGCCGCCGGATTTCATCAGAGACGACAGCGATCCGATGCCGGCAAACGATGTGAAGCCGGAAACGCCGGCGCTGAAGGCGATGCTGCAGCGGGAATACAAAGGGTTTGAACTGCCGGCCAGCCTGCGCTGAGCGCTTGAATTACAGCTTGTACGCCGTCCGGAATCCGCCCCAGTGACGGCCATTGACGCGGATCGGCACGTCGATCTCGCGCATCATGATGGTCTTGCCGTTGCCCATGTCGCGGGCGTAGCTCTGGATCAGATAGGCGCGCTGGTTGCGGCCGGCGGCAAGTCCCGCGGGATCGTTGAAGATGCGGCGGTTGCGGCTGTTGGCCGTGTTCCAGGCGACGTCGCCGGGACGCTGCGGATGCGAATAGATCTTGTTGTGCACCGGCAGGTAGCCGTTGCGGTCGATCATCGCGGCGAACGCCATGTGCGCGTCCTTGATCAGGAAAGCCTCCTGGAACGGCGGCAGCGCGCGATCGGCCCAGTCCAGCACCCTTGTGCGGTACTGCACCGGATTGGTGCCGGCGATTTCGACGTAGTTTTCATCGAACATGTCGTCCATGGAAATGGCGCGGCTTCTGACGGCGTCGTCGAAAGCCCTGGTCAGCGCGCGGCCGGCTTCCATCGCGCGGGTCACGGATTCGGTGTTCTCGTCCTGGATCGACCACAGCTTGTCTTCGATCCTTTCCTTCAGCGCGGCGTCCGTTGCCTCGAACCGCGCCCGGGCGCCGGCCTTCGAATGGTCCCTGACACGGATCCTGCAGGCGCCGATATCCTGCAGCGTGGCGTGGAGAGGTTCGTTCAACGGCAGGTTTTCGGCGTCCGGTCCGCCGATCAGGATGCCGTCGATCGAAATCTCATAGGCGGGAGCCGCGATCGTGCCGCGCGCCGTCTGAATTTCCATGGCCAGGTTGCAGGGCAGCGCCTGATCCTTGTGCTGGTCCTTGCGCTCGTCCTGGGGCAGCAGCACCGCGCAGCGCGATTTCAGCTTCTGCGCGAACATGGTGACGGCCTTCCCGGCGCTGGCGACGCTTTCGCCATGGGCCTCGGCCTGCTTGGTCACATGATCGATTTCGGCGGCGCTTTCGCCGACCGAGACGATGAAGCTCGATGCGCTGGCGGCGTTGTCGGATATCTCGCTGGTGGTTTCGGTCTGCTCTGCCACGGCGCCATTGACGATCTCGAATACCGGGCGGATCGCTTCGATCGCCTGCGAGATCCGGTGCACCGCATCGACCGAGCCGGCGGCATCCCTCTGC
>JBKJUA010000240.1:0-2514 GCA_046590305.1 Bradyrhizobium sp. | reverse complement strand
CGGCGAGCGCGGCGTCGTGATTTCCACCGCGTCGGTCGCGGCCTATGACGGCCAGATCGGGCAGTCGGCCTATTCCGCCTCGAAGGGCGGCATCGTGGCGATGACGCTGCCGATCGCGCGCGAGCTGGCGCAGTTCGGCATCCGCGTGCTGACCATCGCGCCCGGCCTGTTCCTGACGCCGCTGCTGGGCGGTCTGCCGCAGGAGGCGCAGGACTCGCTCGCCGCCGCGATCCCGTTCCCGCACCGGCTCGGCCACGCCGACGAGTTCGCCTCGCTGGCGCTGCACATGATCGACAATCCCTACCTCAACGGCGAGGTGGTGCGGCTCGATGCCGCGCTCCGCATGGCGCCGCGCTGAGGCAAACGCCATGTTCGTCCACCGCCGCGACGTACAGATCCAGTGGGGCGACTGCGACCCCGCCAATATCGTTTACTACCCGCGCTACTTCGCGATGTTCGACGATTCGACCTCGATCATGTTCGAGGCCGCTGGCTTCTCGAAGCAGGACATCATCCACAAATACGGCCTGGTCGGCATTCCCATGGTCGACACGCGAGCAAAATTCCACATCGCCTCGACCCATGGCGACTGGATCACGATCGAAAGCCGGATCGAGAGCTTCAAGCGTTCGAGTTTCGAGGTGACCCACAAGGTGTTCAAGGGCGAGGCGCTGGCAATCGAGGCATTCGAGACAAGGGTGCTGGTCGGACGCCACCCGGACGATCCCGCCAGGCTGAAGTCGGCTCCGATGCCGGAGGAAATTATTGCGAGGTTCAAGCGGGGCTGACTTGTGCAGGCCCATCGCCTAAAGAAGGGGCTGAACAATCAGCCTGAGTTTGATCTAGGTTGGATAACAACATCAAAAGGGAGGGATCAATGAACAAGTTTTACCTGTCGGCCGCGGTCGTCGCGGCGTCGCTGACGCTGCCGGCTTTGCCCGCGATGGCGCAAGCCAATGAAATCGTCATCGGCATCACCGTCACCACTACCGGGCCCGCCGCGGCGCTCGGCATTCCCGAGCGCAACGCGCTCGAATTCGTGCCGAAGGAAATCGGCGGCGTGGCGCTCAAGGTGATCACGCTCGATGACGGCGGCGACCCGACTGCGGCCACCACCAATGCCCGGCGTTTCGTCACGGAGTCCAAGGCCGACATCATCATGGGGTCGTCCACCACGCCGCCGACGGTGGCGGTTTCCACCGTCGCCAACGAAGCCGGCATTCCGCATTTCGGCCTGGCG
This sequence comes from Bradyrhizobium sp., assembly GCA_046590305.1. Lineage (GTDB taxonomy): Bacteria > Pseudomonadota > Alphaproteobacteria > Rhizobiales > Xanthobacteraceae > Bradyrhizobium. The sequence continues at coordinate 1,274 of JBKJUA010000240.1, read as the reverse complement.
CCGTTCCCGATCACGCCGGAACGCGCCAAGTGGTCGGTCGCGATGCCGCAGCCGATTCCGATCATGGGCAAGGTGCTGTACGCGCACATGAAGGCGAACAACGTCAAAACCGTCGGTTATATCGGTTACTCCGATTCCTACGGCGACCTCTGGTTCAACGACTTCAAGGCGCAGGGCGTGCCGATGGGCATGACGGTCGCCACCGAGGAACGCTTCGCCCGTCCGGATACCTCGGTCGCAGGCCAGGCGCTCAAGCTGGTCGCCGCCAATCCCGATGCGATCCTGATCGGCGCCTCCGGCACCGCGGCGGCCCTGCCGCAGACCGCGCTACGCGAACGCGGCTACAAGGGCCTGATCTATCAGACCCACGGCGCCGCCAGCATGGACTTCATCCGGATCGCCGGAAAGGCGGCCGAGGGCGTCATCATGGCCTCGGGTCCGGTGATGTCGCCGGAAACGCAAGCCGACAGCGCCTTGACCAAGAAGCCGGGCCTCGCGCTCAACACCGCCTATGAGGCCAAATACGGCCCCAACAGCCGCAGCCAGTTCGCCGGACATTCCTACGACGCCTTCGAAATCCTCAAACGCGTCATTCCGGTGGCGCTGAAGGCCGGCAAGCCGGGCACCGCGGAATTCCGCGAAGGCATCCGCTTGGCCTTGATGAGCGAAAAGGACATGGCGGCCAGCCAGGGTGTCTACAACTTCACCGAAAAAGACCGCTACGGCCTCGATGATCGCTCGCGCATCATCCTGACCGTGAAGGACGGGAAGTACGTTCCGGCGAAGTAAGCCGGGGACGAAACGCGCAACCGAACGAACACATACCAATGTCGTCACCCGCGAATGCGGGTGATCCAGTACTCAGCGGTGCCAGAAGTTAATCTCACCGTCACCGCGTACTAGATGCCCCGCCGAAGCCTGTCAAAGAGGCGAGTTTCGGCGGGGCATGACGGCGGTGGTGAGGAATCGTAGGGTGGGTAAATAAAGCGAAGCGTGCCCACCATCTTGCTGATCGCAATCGCAGAAGAATGGTGGGCACGGTGCAAGCGCGCCTTTGCCCACCCAACTTTTCTAAATCCCGCTCTCACCCTCATGCGTGAACCCGAGATAGCTCGCCGCCACCCGCGCATTCGTGGCGATCTCCGCGGCCGTGCCGTTCAGGATGAACTCGCCGAGTTCCATCACATAGGCCCGGTCGGCGATTTTCAGCGCGGCCTGGGCATTCTGCTCCACCAGCAACACCGAGACGCCGGCGGCACGCAGCTCGCCGATGG
>JBKJUA010000213.1:0-2680 GCA_046590305.1 Bradyrhizobium sp. | reverse complement strand
CGTCGTCAGCGTGCCCGACACGATCGACTTCAATCCCAGCGCATTGATCTCGTCGCGGCGCTGCGGCGCCATGGTGCCGAGGCCGCCGATCATGATGCCGAGGCTGCCGAAATTGGCGAAGCCGCACATCGCATAGAGCATGATCAGCTTTGAACGGGAATCCAACTCCTCGGGACCGAGCTTGGAGAGATCGACATAGGCGATCAGCTCGTTGAGCACGGTCTTCACCCCCATCAGGCTGCCGGCGGTGACCGCCTGCGGCCATGGCAGGCCCATCAGCCAGCACACCGGCGCCATGACGTAGCCGAGCATCCGCTGCATCGAGATTGCCGCGCCGCCGATAGGCGGCAGCAGCCCGAGCACCGCGTTGGCGAGATAGACCAGCGCCACCAGCACCAGCAGCATCGCGACGATGTTGAGTAACAGTTCGAGTCCGGCGGTGGTGCCCTTGACGATCGCATCCATGGTGGAGGAGGCGTGGATATCCGGATCGGCCTCCGCCACTTTGGCATCGATGAACGCGACACGGGGATCGCCGCGGGGATCGTCCAGCACGCCGGCGGTGCGCGCGTCCGACGTCTCCGGCACCATGATCAGGCTGATCAGGATCGCCGCGGGTGCCGCGAGCACCGAGGCAATGACGAAGTGTGCCGCCGAATCCGGGACCAGCTGGGACAGCAACGTGGCGTAGAGCACCAGCACGGTGCCGGCGATTCCGGCCATGCCGCCGGTCATCACCAGAAACAGTTCGCTGCGCGTCAGCCGCGCCAGATAGGGCCGGATGAACAGCGGCGCTTCCACCATGCCGAGAAAGATGTTGGCGGCGGTGGACAAGCCGACCGCGCCGCCGACGCCGAGCGTGCGTTCCAGCAGCCACGACATGCCGCGCACCACAGGCGGCAGGATTTTCCAGTAGAACAGCAGCGTGGTCAGCACGCTCATGACCAGCACCACCGGCAGCGCCTGAAACGCCAGGATGAAATCCGCGCCCGGCGCCTTCAGATCGAACGGCAACGCGCCGCCGCCGAGATAGCCGAACACGAACGAGCTGCCGGCGCGCGAGGCGGCGGATATGGTCCCGACCGCGTCATTGATGGCGCCGAACGCATGCGCGACGAACGGCAGCTTCGTCAGCGCCACCGCGGTGAGAAAGGTGACGGCAAGGCCGATCGCGGCTTGCCTGGGCGAAACCGCGCGGCGGTTTTCGCTGAGCGCCCACGCGATCGCCAGCAACGCGAACACGCCGAACGCCGATTGCAGCTGAAGCATGATTCCCCCGAAGTCGGGGGATTATGAGGGCAAGGGCTTTATATGCGCAATCCAGGAACGTCATTCCGGACAGTCCGCGAAGCGGACTAATCCGGAATCTCGCCAGGCGGAGAGACGTTGCTGAGATTCCGAGTTCGCGCTGACGCACGCGCTGGAATGACGAAAGACTTACCCCCGTCCCACGAACGGCATCTTGGTGGCCATCACCGTCATGAACAGCACGTTGGCATCCAGCGGCAGGCTTGCCATGTAGGCGACGGCGTCGCCGACCGCCTTGGCGTCCATCCGCGGTTCCTGCTTCATCGTGCCGTCGGGCTGCATCACGCCGGGGCCGGCGACCATGCGGTCGGTCATCGGGGTCGCGGCATTGCCGATGTCGACCTGGCCGACCGCGATGTCGTACATGCGGCCATCGAGGTTGGTGGCCTTGGTCAGTCCGGTGATGGCGTGCTTGGTCGAGGTATAGGCCGACGAGAACGGCCGCGGCGCATGCGCCGAGATCGAGCCGTTGTTGATGATGCGGCCGCCGCGCGGGGTCTGGTCCTTCATGATGCGGAACGCGTGCTGGGTGCACAGAAACGGCCCGGTCAAATTGGTGTTCACCACCGCCTGCCACTGTTCGAGGCTGAGATCCTCGAAATTCACCGGCGGTGCGCCCATGCCGGCATTGTTGAACAGCAGGTCGAGCCGGCCGTAGACTTCCATCACCTTGGCGAACAGTGCGGCGATCGATCCGGGATCGGTCATGTCGGCGGACACGGGAAGGCTCTTGCCGACATTGTCGCCGAGCTTCTGCGTCTCCTGCAGCATCTCCATGCGCCGCCCCGCCAGCACCACGGTAAAGCCCGCGCTCATCAGCGCCAGCGACGCCGCGCGTCCCACTCCGGTGCCCGCACCGGTCACCACTGCGATCTTCTCGGCCATTGTTTCCCGCCTTTATGTTTTTGGTTGTGTTTCGGTCTTGTAGGGTGGTCTTGGAATATTCTGGTGCGCCGCGCGCAGCGCTGCGGACCAGCGCGAGCGCAGATCGTGGAAATACGGCTCGCCCGCCTCGATGCGGTGATTGAGATCGGCGTCGCAGACGTCCGCCCGCACCACCAGCACGTCGATCGGCAGGCCGACGCCGAGATTGGAGCGCATGGTCGAATCCATCGAGATCAGGCTGGTCTTCAGCGCTTCATACAGTTCGACGTCGTAATGCATGGCGCGGTCGAGCACCGGCTTGCCGTATTTGTGCTCGCCGATCTGCAAGTACGGCGTGTCGGTGGTGCATTCGATGAAATTGCCGGCCGGATACACCATGAACAGCCGCATCCGCGAGCCCTTGATCTGGCCGCCGAACAGGAACGAGACGTCGAAATTGATGTCCTCGGATTTCAGCGCTTCGCCTTCGGTGGCGTTGACCGCGCGG
>JBKJUA010000096.1:0-3527 GCA_046590305.1 Bradyrhizobium sp. | reverse complement strand
CCGCGATTGCGGAAATTCTCGATTTCATCGATGCCGGAAAGCATCGCGAACTGTGCCAGCCGCTGAAGGCCGGCAAGGCGCCTTGATCCCAGGGGCGTCGGGGGCAAGCCATGACGGATGAGGTTTTGAAGATTTCTTCGCCGGTCGGCGTGGTCGCCGGCGGGGGCGTCATGCCGTTCGCAGTCGCGGACTCGCTGATCGCGCGCGGCATCGATCCCGTGCTGTTCGCGCTGAAAGGCGCCTGCGATCCGGTTGCCGTAAGGCGCTTTCGCCATCACTGGATTGCGGTCGGCCAGATCGGCCGGGCCATGAAACTGTTTCGCACCGAGAACTGCCGCGACCTGGTGTTCATCGGCGCGCTGGTGCGGCCGGCGCTGTCGGAGATCCGGTTGGACTGGACCACCATTCGCGTACTCGGCGGGGTGTGGGCGGCGTTCCGCGGCGGCGACGATCACCTGTTGTCCGGGATCGGCCGGATTCTTGAACAGGACGGTTTTCGTATGGTCGGGATCAAGGACGTTGCCGCCGAGCTGCTGATGCCCGAGGGATGTGTCACCCGCAGCGCGCCCGACGAGAAGGCCGCCGCCGACATCGCCCGCGGCCGCGACGTGCTGCGGGCGTTGAGCCCGTTCGACATCGGCCAGGCGACCATCGTGATCGATGGCCATGTGGTCGCGGTGGAAGACATCGAGGGCACCGACGGCCTGCTGGCGCGGGTGGCGCGGCTGCGCGACGAGGGCCGGATCCGCGCCAAGGCGCCGCGCGGCGTGCTGGTGAAGGCGCCCAAGAGCAGTCAGGATCTGCGCTTCGATCTGCCGACAATTGGGCCGCGCACCGTCGAGCGCGCGATCGAGGCCGGGCTCGCCGGTATCGCCATCGTTGCCGGCCATACCATTGTCGTCGAGCCGCAGGCCGTGATCGCCGCCGCCGACGCGGCAGGCCTGTTCGTGACGGGTTTGCCCGCGTGATCCCGCCACGAACAACCCCTGAAGTCGTGCGAAAGATATTCCTGATCGCGACCGAGGAATCCGGCGATCGTCTCGGCGCCAGCCTGATGAAGGTGCTGCGCCAGCGGCTCGGCGGCGCCGTCCGTTTCGAGGGCGTCGGCGGCCAGGCGATGGCGCGCGAGGGACTACTGTCGCTGTTTCCGATTGAGCAACTGTCGATCATGGGATTTGCCGCTGTCGTGAAGCAGCTGCCGATGCTGCTGCGGCGGATCAATGAAACCGCCACGGCGGTGACGCAGGCTTCGCCTGATGTGCTCGTCATCATCGACAGCCCCGATTTCACCCATCGTGTGGCACGCCGCGTCCGCGCAAGCGATCCCGCGATCCCGATCGTCAATTACGTATCGCCCTCGGTCTGGGCCTGGCGGCCCGGCCGCGCGCGCGCGATGACAGCCTATGTCGATCACGTGCTGGCGCTGCTGCCGTTCGAGCCCGAGGAATATCGCAAGCTGCGCGGTCCGCCTTGCAGCTATGTCGGCCATCCCCTGACCGAACAGGTCGGCACGCTTCGGCCCGGGCCCGACGAGCAGACGCGCCGCGATGATGTCCCGCCAGTTCTGCTGGTGCTGCCGGGAAGCCGCCGCAGCGAAGTCCAGCATCACATGGCAGTGTTTGGTGCTGCGCTCGGCCAGCTGCGGGACGAGGGAGTGGCGTTCGAACTGATCCTGCCGACCATGCCGCATCTGGTGGAAGCGGTGCGCGAGGGCGTGGCGAACTGGCCGGTGCAGCCCAGGATCGTGATCGGCGAGACGGAGAAGCGGGCCGCATTCCGGATCGCGCGCGCGGCGCTGGCGAAGTCCGGCACCGTGACGCTGGAGCTGGCGCTGGCGGGTGTGCCGATGGTGACGGCCTATCGCACCGGGGCGATCGAGGCCTGGATCATGCTGCGGATGATCAATATCCCCTCGGTGATCCTGGCCAACCTCGTGGTCGGCGACAATGTCGTGCCGGAATTCTTGCAACAGGACTGCACGCCGGAGAATCTGGCACGCGCGCTGCGCGATGTGCTGGAGGAGGCGCCGTTGCGGCGGCGGCAAGTCGAGGCATTCGCGAAGATCGACGCGATCATGTCGACCGGCAATGCGACGCCAAGCAAGCGCGCGGCCGATATCGTGCTGGCGACGATGCGCAAGGCGCGGGGGACGGGGGCGTCGTAGGGTGGGCAAAAGGCGCTCTTGCTCCGTGCCCACCATCCATCATCATCGGGGTTTGAAATGGTGGGCACGCTGCGCATTGCCCACCCTACGAGTTTGAATCAAAAAAAGCCGGACGCGATTACCGCATCCGGCTTTCAACTCGTCGTAACGCTCGCGCGCTTACTTGCGCTTGTCGATCGCGACGTAATCGCGGCGGGCAACGCCGGTGTAGAGCTGGCGCGGGCGGCCGATCTTCTGCTGCGGGTCCTCGATCATCTCGCTCCACTGGCTGATCCAGCCGACGGTGCGGGCGACCGCGAACAGCACGGTGAACATCGATGTCGGGAAGCCCATCGCCTTCAGCGTGATGCCCGAATAGAAGTCGACGTTCGGATAGAGCTTGCGATCGATGAAGTAGGGATCGCTCAGCGCGATCTTCTCCAGCTCCAGCGCGACCTTCAGCATCGGATCGTCGCCATGGCCGGTTTCGGCCAGCACCGCGTGACACATCTTCTGCATGATCTTGGCGCGCGGATCGTAGTTCTTGTAGACGCGATGTCCGAAACCCATCAGGCGGACTTCGCTGTTCTTGTCCTTTACCTTGGCGATGAATTCGGGGATTTTGTCGACGCTGCCGATCTCGGCGAGCATGGCCAGGGCCGCTTCATTGGCGCCGCCATGCGCTGGGCCCCACAGGCAAGCGATACCGGCGGCGATGCAGGCGAACGGGTTGGCGCCGGAGGAGCCGGCAATGCGCACGGTCGAGGTCGAGGCGTTCTGCTCGTGGTCGGCATGCAGGATGAAGATCTTGTCGAGCGCGTCGGCCAGTACCGGATTGATCGTGTAGTCCTCGCAGGGCACCGCGAAGCACATGTGCAGGAAGTTCTCGGCGAAGTTCAGCGAGTTCTTCGGATACATGAAGGGCTGGCCGATGGTGTATTTGAACGCCATCGCCGCCAGCGTCGGGACTTTCGCGATCATCCGCATCGACGCGATCATGCGCTGGCGCGGGTCGTTGATGTCGGTGGAGTCGTGATAGAACGCGGCCAGCGCGCCGACCGCCGCCACCATGATCGCCATCGGGTGAGCGTCGCGGCGGAAGCCCTGGTAGAAGCGGGCCATCTGTTCGTGGACCATGGTGTGATGGATCACGCGGCTGTCGAAATCAGCCTTCTGCGCCGGGGTCGGCAGTTCGCCGTACAACAGCAGGTAGCAGGTTTCAAGGAAGTCGCCTTTTTCCGCCAGCTGCTCGATCGGATAGCCGCGATATTCCAGGATGCCGGCGTCGCCGTCGATATAGGTGATCTTGGACTGGCAGCTGCCGGTCGAGGTGAAGCCGGGGTCATAGGTGAACATGCCGGCCTGGGCGTAGAGCTTGGCGATG
>JBKJUA010000083.1:0-8494 GCA_046590305.1 Bradyrhizobium sp. | reverse complement strand
CTTCTGGACAACTTTCCAGACGCGCCGTTCCCCGCGGCGATACGTTACTGCGCCCGTTAGCGTATCGATGAGCGCGCCATCGTAAAGCTGCGGCGGCCGGCAATGGTACTTCATGTGCCCCGTCCGAAACCGCACCGCGTCCGTGCTTTGGAAGCCTGCCGGGGCGACACGATTTTGCAGTCGGCAAACCTGGGGCCGGCAGGTCGCGTATCAATCGCAGTTCAACGACGCCACTAACCGCGCTCATGCCGGGCAAGCTAAAATCAAGGCCCGATTAATTGTCGACAACGATCCAGACGAGTGGGATCTGCCGCCAAAGCCGAAATGGATGCGGTGGACTAGCTACAATCGGCACGTCGAACGATTTGACGGCTATGAAGCGGTTTTGGACTACGAATGCGCGGCGCTGGCGGCAAAATTGGCCAGAATAAAACTTGTTTGAAATCAATGGCCGCATTCAAGTTAGCCAAGACATTTCGATTTGGCGCCGCGCGCTGTTCGTCTACTAACGTTTCTTGATAAGTTATACCAGCGGCATCAAAGCTTGACCTGTAGTGCCCATTCACGGGTTGCGATGGATGTGATGACGTCGGGTTGCTTGGTCAGCTTGTTCCAGGCGTCACAGCAAGCGTCGACGATGTCGTCGTAGGTATCGAACACTCGGTTGGCGAGGTAGTTTTGGCGCAGATACTGCCAGACATTCTCCTGCGGATTCAGTTCGGGACTATATGGGGGCAGCAAGAGGATGCTGATATTGGGCGGCACTTTCAATCGGCCGCCCTGCTGATGCCAGCCGGCGCCGTCCATCGTGACCACGGCGTGAGCATCGGGCGCGACGCGTTTGCTGATCTCGATTAGGTGCAGGTTCATCGCTTCAACGTTGGCGTAGGGCAGCACGAGTGCGACACCCACGCCGCCCGCCGGGCAGACGGCGCCGAAGATGTAGGCCCAGTCGTAGCGGCAATCACGCGGCGCGGGCGGTCGGCTGCCGCGCTCTGCCCATAGACGTGTCAGCGTGCCTTGCTGGCCGACGCGCGCTTCGTCTTGCCACCAAAGTTCAAGCCGCTTGCCGCGCGCGTGCTCGGGGATCGCAGCGACGACGAGGTCGCCGAAGTTTTTTTGTGCGCCTCTTGGGCCGCCGCGTTGTGACCCGGATGGCGCGGCCGAGCGGACAGACGCCGAAAACCCAAGCGGCGCAGCAGCGTACCCACGCTTCGCTCAGCCAGATGGACGCCGAACCGTCGCTCGATAGCCCGCGACAAATCGATCCGACGCCAACGCACCACGCCGTGCTCGGCAAAAGTAGGACCCTCGCGAACCAGCCGCGCCACCTCGGTCTCCTGCTCCGGCGAAAGCCGAGGCTTGGCGCCGGGCGGCACACGGTCCGAGAGACCAGCAAGGCCAAGATCGTTGTAGCGATGAACCCAGTCGCGCAAGGTCTGGCGGTCCATGCCGCACAATTGCGCCGCCTCGGTTCGAGTGCGCCCGTCCAGAACCAGAGCCAGCGCCAGCATTCGACGCGCCGCGTCGGCGTCCCGAGATTGTGCCGCTGCCCGCCGAAGTCCGGCCGAATCCAAATCGGTCCGACTGATTGCAATCCCAATCGCCATCGAGCTCCTCCGCGAATCAGCCCGACAGCAGCGAATCATGAAAAACATCCCGCGGGAATCCTGTACGAGTCGGAATCTCCAGCCGTTGGTATAAGTTAGCAGGAGCGCACGGGCTTGTCTCTTGCCGCAGTGCGGTGGGATCATTCGATGATTTCGTTCGCCGTTGCGAGCAGCGTCGGCGAGACCTCGATTCCGAGCGCTTTGGCGGTCTCAAGATTGTTGATCAGTTCGAACTTGATCGGCTGTTCGATCGGCAAATCGGCAGGCTTCGCGCCTCTGAAAATCTTGTCCATAACCGTCGCAGCGATCGCGTGCAACTCCGCGTAGTTTGGTCCGTAGGACTTCAGACCACCGGCCTCGACCGGATCGCGATAGAATATACTCCAGGCAAGCGCTGTTGCAGCAAATACCATCTCTATTCGATCACCTCGTCGGCACGGGTGAGCAGCGTCGGTGGCACAAAGATGCCAAGCGCCTTGGCGGTCTTCAAATTGATCGCTAGTACCCGCTATTCGAAGTAAGTGAGTCGTACTTGAGCTGTCGTGGTTTGCTGCTTTCAGGCCGTGTCAAAGGACCACCGTCTCAGTGACTTATGATTCCGGGTACTAGCTCGAACTTGGTCGGTTGTTCGACCGGCAGGTCGGCAGGCTTCGCACCCTTGAAAATCTTGTCGACGAAAACGGCGGACCGACGAAATTGATCTGGCAAGTCGATCCCGTAGCTCAGGAGGAAACCCGCCTCCGCGTATTCTCTCACCGCAGAGATTGCAGGCAGCCGATTTCTGAGGGCCATGACGCCAATCTGGCCGCGATGGTTGAACAGCACCCCGTCGCTCAGCACAATGAGCACCTGCGCGCGTTCCCTCACCATCGTCGCGAACGCTTGTTCAAGTGCGTCCGGCCCGCGTGCCTCGGCCGGGACAAACGTCAACCCCAGCGCCTGGGTAGCTTCCCGCACCGACGTCAGCCGGTCCTGATTGGGCGCAAAGTCTGGATTCCACAGAGTGCCCACACGCGAGAGGTCCGGCAGGGTGTCCTTCAGAAATTCGAGCCGCTTGCCGTTGATCTCGTCGCCGGGCTCCGAGCTGAACCCGGTGACGTTCCCGCCCGGTCGCGCGAGACTGGCGACAAGTCCGGCACTGACCGGCTCGGCACTGTTGGTCATCACGATCGGGATCGTCGTGGTCGCCTTCATGGCTGCAACGGTGGTTACATTGTTTCCGGAAACGATGACGTCCACGCCGAGCCCGACCAGGTCTGTGGCAAGCGCGGGTAGCCGTGCCATCTCGCCGTCGGCAAAGCGGTACTCGATGACGACATTCTCGCCGACGCGGTAGCCGAGGCTCCGCAGGCCCTCTTCGAAGGCCTTCATGAAACGGAGCGATCGCTCCCGCGACGTGATTGCGAAGTAACCCACCCGGTAGACCCGCCCTGCCGGTTGCTGCGCACGAGCCGCGAGCGGCCACGCCGCCGCCGCGCCACCAAAAAGCGTGATGAACTCGCGGCGTTGCATGTGTCCCCCAAAGGCATGTGTCTAAAGCCTAGCACTTTGAGAACGGTCCGCGAGTGAAAAAAGGGCACCCAACCGGCCTCAGACATTGATAAGGCTCCATGTCTCAGTTGGGTCAAAAGCGTCGGTTTGCCCCTCTGCCGGTCACTTCCGCTCTTCCTCCAACACCGGCCGTCGTTGGTCACGCTCGATATGTCCGGAAAGTGCCGATTGTTGCAAAAGTCGGCTGCTACCGATGGTAGCGGCGCGGGCGAGCAGCCCAGGCGGAATTTCAATGCCGAGCGCCTTGGCTGTCGCAAAGCACCTAAGTGCCTATATCAGTAGGCGGTCTCTCCCGCGTACGCGCGCCTAATTTTCGAAACCGACGAACACCGTAGCTTGGTCAACAGACTTTCTGTTCGGACACGACGCGGTGCTGACCTGCAAGGCCTGACCCGTGCGGAACTCGCGCGACTGCGGTATGCCAGCCACCATCCGCTCAGTGTTACCGAGGCTGCAAGCAACGTTGAGCCGGTGGCCGCGCGCGCCGTGGGGAGGAAGCAAAGGCGCTGCTGCGTACGTTGCCGGACGACGTGCTACAGATCGTCATGCGTGACCCTTTAATGGAAGATCGGGTGGGGGCCTATTTGCCTGCTTCACCCGCCTTGCCGACACTCACGCCATTTCGGAAAAGTCGTATTTCTTGGCAAAAAATGCCAATTTCATCAATAAAATCATGTACATAACTTCATTTTTAGCTTGAAATCGGCCATTTTCGATGCTAAAGTCTGTCAGATAGTGATGTTGCGTCGGCGTGAACGTTGGCCAACGGCACGAAACAGATGACTTTTTCCACTTTCCTCGGGATCAAAAGATTCAAAAGATCACGCAGACGGCTCCGTAAACCGCCTGCGCTGGCCTAGGGATGGGAAACAAGCGGATCAGCTTACGACGGCGCCGCCAGTCAACAAGCCGCCCCTCGACCCGAGATAATCCCCTACATCCCGAGCCTCTCGACCATGCGTTGGTGCTGGTGGACACGGTCTGCCGCCTGGCCGGTTCGGACGGCCTGATTGGATCAAATACCGGTCGGCTCGCGCAGGCAATTCTAGATCGCGATACGCCCTACCTCTTCGAGCATCTGGTCCGATCCTTCTCGCTACAGGGTATCAGCGACCGTGCGGCGTGGACCTACATGGAAAACCATGACCAGCCCGGCTGGCAGGATCTGCGCAGGCGACCGCAAAACCACCGGCATGCTCGAAATTGCGCACTTACTGGACATACTGCGGGTGTGGGTATCGCAAGGGCGGCCGGACGTGCACGGAGCCAGCAACACTCTCGAAATGCCCAGTGCCACGGCATGACCTCCGCAATGGGCGCTTGAATCAGACGACCTACTCACTGTTCTTTTTCATTCGCGACATCATGAATGGGGACCTCGTCGGTTGGATAGATCGTTCACTTGCGCAAGCAAGCGCGGGCACAGCAAAGGATCGCCCACATCGGATGCGGCGGCCTGGCATCGGACGATGCGTTGAAGGCGCACGGTGAAAACGCCCGGTTTCGCGTCCGGGAAGCGCCAGATTGGAAGCAGCATGCCGCCAGCCTCGAAATCGAGATGCTTCGGCGCGGGATGGTGTTTGAAGTGATAGACTGGTCAGGTGGTCAGGAAGAGCTGCCGTTCTAAATCTTTTCACGGAACTCGGCGAGCGAGCATGAAGCGCATCATCATCTGAGGTGCGATGAACCACGCCAGCGGCGCTGATATTACGAAACTGCTGAAGATGACCGCTGCTACCCAGAAGAAGGCGTGCTGCGCTAGAGCCGGTGTAATCAAAACGACAATCATGCCGACGCCAAAAACGACGGCGTTAACAATTGTGTACACTAACGCGGCGACCATTAATCTGGCTTTGACATCCTTGTTCATCGTTTCCTCCACAAACCATTTGGCCATTTTTGGGGCAGTGCAGTCTGGACGGCGTACCCCGGACGAAATGATCACGGCCCTATTCGTTCCTCGGCCAAAGGAACGCATTTACGCAACGTGCGGGCCTGTGCGTGCCGCCGCGATCCGAACCTCATGCTTGGCTTTCTCTTCGGCGAGTAGCTTCATCAGTACCGCGCGCGTTCCAGCTTCCGTTTCAATCCGCAGGCGGGCTTGGAACTTCGCGATGTTTTGACTTTCGATGTAATTCTGCATGGAGCATACCGATTGCCGATGGCTCGATGCGGACCAATTAGCGGACTTCCGATCAGTTCCAACTGGCCCTAAATTAGGCGCGATGAGTCCATAGGTCCGGCTCGGTAAACTCGCGATAATCAACCGGAACTAATGCCACGCGGGCTACTTGGTGCCGACTACCGGACGCTAATTCAGCCCCTTAGCGTCCGACGAAATAACGGCCTCAGTGTCCCCCACGCTGGGGCCGTTTCTTTGACGAGCCTCCGCTTGGCCTCGATTGGCCGGTCGCGCGGTGAAACCGGTATGACGGGCAGACTCAACAAACCGGGGGCCCGAAGAAACCGGACAGGTCAATGGCTCAGCAAGTACTGTAAAAGTCCCACCAAGCGGCCGCCCACTGAGGCGGCCCTGGGCAGTGCTTTGATTTGAATCACCACCTATGGCGATGATGGCGATGCTTCCAATGGTGGTGATGGCGTTTTTTGTGCCAGCCGTAATGATGGCCACGACCGCCGTGATGCTTCCATTTATGTCCATGTCCCTTGCCACCCTTGACCTGGATCACGTCAGCATCAGAGATGCTGAGAGCGCCCGGCGTTGCAATGGGCATTGCAGACGCCGACAGGACTGGAGCCAGCGCAAACGCGCAGGCAGCAAATCCGATCAACAAAAGCCGTTTCATTGTGATTCCTCCTGTGGACTCGCACGACCGCGAACAAGGAAAGAAAGTCTTGAGAGCCCTTAGCGTTCCGCTACAAAGGGCGCTTTCCGGCAATCTGTTGTCCTCAAAGGGGAAGGTGGATCGCATCTTGGCCAAATCGCTGAACGGGACATGAACTTCATCAAACAAACGACGAGCTGCGGGAGGCCTGGCGCGCGCAACGGAGGCATATGAGTTTCAGAGGCGCTCCGACGCGCCGGTCGATACTGCTTCCTTGGCGTCCCTTCGGCCGGACACCCGAACAGGCGTCGGTGGCAAACCCGCATCGCTGCGGGCTTCTTTATCTACCAACCGCGGTATCCGCCGCCGCCGAAGCCAAAGCTGATGCTCGGCCCGCCGTAACCATACCCTCCACCTCCGTAGTACGGCTGAGCATGGTAGGCCCGCGGAGCATAGTAGGCCCGCGGAGCGTAGTAAGCCCGCGGAGTGTCATTGCTGATCGAATTGGGACCCCCGCCGCGACGGGTGCAATACACTGATAACATTAGAAGTTGCTCTTTAAGAGGGGTCCCGATCGGCGCCGATCGGGACCCCTCTCCAAGCGCTCAATCCTATGTTGAATCAAGCGGCTGTAGGCGAGCAGCATGGGGTCCCGATTCAGCGCCGAAACACAGTGGAGAACCCTTTGTCTCGATAGACCCCAGCGGATTTGAGCTATTGGGTCGTCAAAACTCAAGGGTTGCTGGGAGCTGAATGTGCATGGAGGCAAAAATGACGGAAACTACCATAAAGAAGGTGAGCGGGGAGTCTTCGCCCCGAGGCCAGATGGGTCAAGTTTATCTTGTCTCCGGCAAACGAGTCTCTCTCCGTTTGTGGCGAGACGAGAAACCCCAACACAAGGAACCGGTGCGGCGCGACTACGAAACCGTTGGCTACGTCATTTCGGGGCGAGCCGAACTTACCATAGAAGGTCAGACCATCAAACTCGAGCCTGGCGACTCCTGGAAGTCATCCCTCTAAAGATACCGCCCTGCCTGAAGCAAAAATGAGCTATGATGCCCTCAGACTCAGTGGAGGGCGCTATGGACGACGATAAAGAGAAATCGGTTATCGATAAATTGGTAGACACCGTGACGACGGCGGTTGGCCAGGTGGCCAAGGCGGCCGTGTTGCCTACCGCTGATCCGAAAGCCGAGCCCGACCCCGAAACCGTTGCGGAAAACACCAACGAGCAAGTTTACCTTCGTGGTGATGCCGCTGTAGCACCCACGGCAGTCCCTGCTCCCGCTCCGCCCGCACCGAAGAAAAGGGTAGTGAAGACGGCACCCGCCACACTTACGCCCGCGAAACTGCCACCGGCGCCGCCGAAGAAGACCGCGAAGAAATCGAAGAAAGCCGCTCCTAAAAAGAGCGCCAAGGAGTCTGCAAAGAAATCTTCGAAGAAGGCCGCGAAGAAGACGAAGTCATCTGCCGGACGAAAGGCTGTCGGTAAGAAGAAAGTCGCTAAGAAAAAGAAATCAAAAAAGTCGAGACGCTAGTGGCAGGCTCATTCCCGAGGGCTCTAGGCTCTGCTCGGGCATTCGGTCCAGGATCCACGTTAGGCAACAGCTCAATGGTCTAAAAGGTCCGGCCGACGCGAATTAGGGGCACGATGCCGACGCGGGAGATTGGGCAAAGCAGTTAATTGATAGCCACGTTATCGAGCTTTGGTGTGGTGCGCAGCTCGTCGTACAGCTGCCCCTGTATGTAAAATCGCCCGCAACTTTGACCCCGCCGCAAAAGTCTCGCAGTGCCCTGATTATGTTGAAAAATATTGGAATTGAAGGGGTCACCTTTCGCATCCAAACCGTGGTTCTGACTCAATCTCGATGATTTTCGCTGATGACTTGGTGATTTCCTTCGAAAGGAATCACCGCCATGCCCGCCGATCTTCGGATTTCCTCCCTTATTCCCGCCGGCCTGATCGTCGACAGCGTCATACGGGACGGCGAAACGATCACGGTGACAGCTTACGCCGGCGCCAAAATGGCGACGTGTCCTCTCTGTAGGTCGCCGTCGGCGCGCCTCCATAGTCGATATGTGCGGCAGGTTTCGGACCTTCCCTGCTCGGGGCGAGGCGTCCTCCTTAGTGTTGTGACACGGCGGTTTCGCTGTATGGTTCCACATTGCCGAAGGCGTATTTTCGCCGAGCGTTTCGACGAGTCCGTGCTCCCCGAGCGTTCACGCCGGACAAGCAGGCTCGATTGCGTGGTCCATCACTTGGGCCTCGCGCTTGGCGGCAGACCCGCAGCCAACTTCGCCCGGCGCCTAATGCTACCCGTCAGCAATGACACTGTTCTGCGCGTCGTGCGGCGCCGCGCCCGCCCGCGGACAGAGCGATTGAACGTGGTGGGCGTCGATGATTGGGCGTTCCGTCGCAATCACCGCTATGGAACAATTGTCTGCGATCTTGAGCGTCGGCAAGTGGTTACCCTTTTGCCGGATCGTGAGGTCGCGACGGTTCAAGCCTGGCTCGCCGGCCATCCAGCCATCAAAATCGTGTCGCGT
>JBKJUA010000431.1:0-28693 GCA_046590305.1 Bradyrhizobium sp. | reverse complement strand
ACATCGGCGCCGACAGCCGCGAGGTCCTGCTCGACGCTGGCTTCGCTTCGGATGCCATCGACGGCCTGATCAGCGCGGGCATCGTCCGCACCTCCGCCCGCTAGGCCGGACCAACAGGAGACCATGCGCCATGGCTCAGGAACTCGTTCGCTATGCCGTCTCGGATCAAATTGCGGAGATCACGCTCGACCGCGCCCCGGTCAATGCGCTGAATCTCGCGCTGATTGACGCGTTGCTGGCGGCGCTGGCGAAGGCGCGGGACGACCAGAGCGTGCGCGCAGTGATCATCTGCAGCGCGCACAAGGTGTTTTGCGCAGGGCTCGATCTCGACGTCATCAGGGGCAAACGCACGACCGAGACCAAGGGCTTTCTCGAGCGGCTCTATTTCGCCCTCAACGACATCCAGTACCGCATGAGCAAGCCGACGATCGCAGCCGTCGACGGCGCGGTGCGGGCGGGCGGCATGACCATCGCGATATCCTGCGACATGATCATTGCTGGAGACGGCTGCACCTTCGGCTATCCCGAGATCGATGTCGGATTGATTCCGGCCATCCATTTCGTGCAGCTGCCGCGGCTGGTCGGAAAGCATCAGGCGTTCGGCCCGCTGTTCCTTGGCGACCCCTTTGACGCCACGACCGCGTTTCGCATGGGCCTTCTCAGCGAAGTGGTGCCAAAAGGTACCGCGCTCGATCGGGCCAGGGAGGTTGCAGGGCGGTTTGCCGCCAAGTCGCCGATCGTGATGAAGATCGGCCGCGACGCTTTCATGCGCGCTGTGGATGCCGACTACCGTCGCTCGGTCGAGAATGCGGCCGAGAGTTTTGCCCTTGTCGCCAGCACGGAAGATTGTCAGGAAGGACTGAACGCCTTCGTCGAGAAGCGGACGCCAAAATATTCCGGGCGCTGACGGCGGCAGTTATCGCGATAAATCAACAAGAGGACGCCATGGCGGGATTATATTTCGAGGAGTTCGAGGTCGGCCGCGAGTATCATCATGAATTCAGCCGGACGGTCACCGAGATGGACAACACCATGTTCAGCCTGATGACGATGAATCCGCAGCCGCTGCATCTTGACGCCCATTTTTCGGAGAACACCGAATTCGGCCAGCGGCTGTTCAACAGCCTTTATACGCTCGGCATCATGATCGGCATGAGTGTCTACGACACCACGCTTGGCACCACCATCGGAAATCTCGGCATGACCGACGTCAAGTTTCCAAAACCGGTGTTCCACGGCGATACGCTGAAGTCACATACCAAGATCATCTCCAAGCGCCTCAGCCAGTCGCGACCGACCCAGGGCATCGTCGAATTCGAGCACACCGCGACCAACCAGCGCGGCGAAGTGGTGGCAAGCTGCCGCCGCACCGGACTGATGCATTGCAAACCGCAACCCAAGGCCTGACATCGATGCGCTCATTCCTGTTCGTTCCCGGCGACAGCGTCCGAAAATTCGAAAGCGCGAAGAAGACCTCGGCCGACGCGTTGATCCTCGATCTTGAGGATTCGATCGCGCCTGACCAAAAGGTGATTGCGCGCGGCATCACCCGCGACATGCTGGATGCGCGCAATCCCGCCCAGAAGATCTACATTCGCGTCAACGCGCTGGATACCGGGATGACGCTGGGCGACCTCGCCGCCGTGATGCCGGGCCGGCCCGACGGCATCGTGCTGCCGAAATGCGAAGGTGCCGTCAGCGTGAATCATCTGGCGCTGTATCTCGACGCCTTCGAGGCGGCGTTCGGCACCGGGCAGGGCACCACCCGGATCGTCGTGGTCGCGACCGAAACCGCGCGGGCGGTAACAAAGCTGCTCGACTTCGAGGGCGCCAGTCCGCGGCTATGGGGCATGATGTGGGGTGCGGAGGATCTCGCGGCGTCGCTCGGCGCCTCGCGCAACCGCAGCAATGGCCGTTTTCACGGCCCGTTCCTTTTGGCGCGCGACCTCTGCCTGATCAGCGCCGCCGCCATCGGCGTGGTGGCGATCGACACCATCGCCACCGACATCGACGATCTCGCAAGTCTGAAGGAAGAGGCGATCGCCGCCCGTCAGGACGGATTTTTGTCAAAGGCGGTGATCCACCCCAGGCATGTCGACGTCGTCAACGCCGCCTTCATGCCGACGCCGGAGGAAGTCGCCTGGTCGGAGAAGATCGTGAGGGCGTTCGACGACAATCCCAATTCCGGCGTGGTCAAGATCGACGGCAAGATGATCGACAAGCCGCATTTGCGCGCCGCCGTGAAGATTCTGGCGCTGGTCGGGCGGTAGGCCGCAGGGTGGGCAAAGGCGCAGCTTCGCGCCGTGCCCACCAATCCACTCGACGATGTTGGAATGGTGGGCACGCTTCGCTTTGCCTCCCTAAGATTTGCGGATAGTAAGGAGCCGGCGCCGAACTTCTCGCGCGCAATCGAATGGAGCCTCTGGTGGCAGTTTCAATGCGGATCGGCACGCGCAAGAGCACCATGGCGCTGGCCCAGACCGAGGAAATTGCCCGGCGGCTGCGGGCCACCGCGCCCGAGCTCGAGGTCGAAATCGTCAAGTTCGAAACCGTCGGGGATACCGATCAGACCAGCAAGTTGCTGATGCATGGCGGCAAAGGCGGCGCCTTCGTTGCCGAAATTCGCGCCGCCGTCAGGGCGGGCAGACTGCACGCCGCGATGCATTCGCTCAAGGACATGCCAGGCAACGAGGACACGCCAGGGCTGGTGATCGGCGCGACACTGGCGCGCGATCCACCGACCGATGCGCTGGTGCTGCGGCCCGGCGTTTCATTCGAGGAGATCAGCCGTTCCGCCGGCAAGGGCTTTCGGATCGGCACCAATGCGGTGCGCCGCGCCGCCTATGCGCGGCGGCTGTTTCCGGAGATCGAGGTCATTCACTTTCGCGGCGCCGCCGATACCCGCGTACGAAAACTCGACAACCGCGAGCTGCAGCGGCTGCCCGGCGGCGGCGAGGTCGGTCCGGCCGACGCGCTGATCATGGCGCGCTCCGGGCTGGAGCGCGTCGGGCTGGCCAACCGGATCGCGCATGAGTTCTCGCCGCGCGAAATGCTGCCGGCCGCAGGGCAGGGCATCGTCGCGGTGGAATGCGCCGCCGGCGACTGGCAGACCCGGCGCTATCTTTCCCTGATCGACGATCCCTGGGCGCATCTGAGCTGCGACGCCGAACGCGAGGTGCTGTGGGTACTTAACGGCCACTGCAACTCGCCGATCGCGGGCTATTCGACCATCGACGGCATTCATATGACGCTGACCGCCTCGGTGCTGGACGAAACCGGCGGCCGATTCATCGAAGTCACGCGCGAAGGCCCGGCCGACCGCCCGCGCGAACTTGGCCGTGCGGTGGGGCTTGAGCTGCTGGCAAAGGGTGCGGCTGAGATTATCGAGCGCAGCCGGCCGGAATGACTTTCTTCCCTCTCCTCTTGTGGGAGAGGGTGGCGCCTCCCGAAGTGAGGCGACGGGTGAGGGGTCTGTTTCCGCGGCATCCGGCGCCGATTTCATCCGCGCCACCTTCTCCCGCAAGAGGAGAAGGGAAGTAAGCGGCGTCGCTTCGCCTCACCCCCGATACGCCCGCACCCGCGCCACCATCTGCTCGACATGTGCGATCGGGGTTTCCGGCTGGATGCCGTGGCCGAGGTTGAAGATGAAGCGATCACCGGCGAAATTCGCCAGCACGTCGTCGACCGCGCGATCCAGCGACTCACCGCCGGCAATCAGCACCAGCGGATCGAGATTGCCTTGCACGGCTACGCGGCTCTGCACACGCTCGCGGATCAGCGATGGCTCGGCCGCCCAGTCGATGCTGACGCCATCGACGCCGGTAGCTTCCACGTATCCCGGCAGCTGCGCGCCGGCGCCGCGGGGAAAGCCGATGATCTTCGCATCGGGCGCCTGCCGGCGGACGCCTTCAACGATCCGCTGCGTCGGTTCGACCGACCAGCGCTGGAATTCGCGCGGCGGCAGCACGCCGGCCCAGGTATCGAAGATCTGCAGTGCGTCGGCGCCAGCCTCAAGCTGTCCCAGCAGATACTGAATCGAGTTTTCCACCAGCACGTCGATGATTTTTGCGAATGCCTCGGGGTGGCGATAGGCCATCATCCGTGCCGGCGCCTGGTCGGGCGTGCCTTGTCCGGCCACCATGTAGGTCGCAACCGTCCACGGCGCGCCGCAGAAGCCCATCAGCGCAATTTTGGGATCGAGTTCGCGGCGGACGCGGCGCAGCGCCTCATAGACCGGTTCCAGCTTGGAGAAGTCACCCTTCGACGCCAGTGTGCCGACCTTGTCCGGCGTGTCCAGGGGATCGAGCCGCGGCCCTTCGCCCACTTCGAACCGCACCGAACGCCCGAGCGCATAGGGGATCACGAGAATATCCGAGAAGATGATGGCGGCGTCGAAGTTGAAGCGGCGGATCGGCTGCAGCGTCACCTCGGCGGCATATTCCGGCGTGAAGCACAGATCGAGAAAGCCGCCGGCCTTGGCGCGCAGTGCGCGATATTCCGGCAGATAACGCCCCGCCTGCCGCATCATCCATAGCGGCGGAACCGGCTGCCTGCGGCCCGAAAGAACTTCGACAAAGGGTTTTGTGGCGGGGATCTGGGTCAAGCGCGGTTCCGTGGTTCGACAGAGACAATTGCCGCTCCTGATACACCGCCGCCGCGGTCTTGGCCACGCCCGGCGCCGTTTGCTTTCACACGAATGAGATCGCTTCGGCCATCTCGAGAATGCGTCGGATTTCGACCAGCGCGCGTTCGAGGTCGGCTTCGGTGGCGGGCGCGCCGAGACAGAGCCGGACGCCGAGGCTTTCGTTCTCCATCCGCCGCAATGCTCCGGGTGGCGCGAGCGTGATGCCGGCTTGCGCGGCCTGCGCGATCAGCGCCGCCAGCGTGCGGCCGGCGGGCAGCGGCAGCCAGAGATGAAAGCCCGGAACGGTGTTCGCGGCCGGCAGCCATTCCCCAAGCACCCGCCGGGCGATGGCGCAACGTATCGCGGCCTTGTCGCGCTTCAGTCTGGCCTGCCGGGCCATCCCGCCATTGTGGATCAGCCGCGCCACCACTTCGGCCATCACGGGTACCGCCATCCAGCCGGTGGCGCGCAGCGCATTGATCGTGCGGTCGCGAAACGCCTCGGGCGCGATCATCGCGGCGATCCGAAGCCCCGGCGCCAGGCACTTGGCAAAGCTGACGACGTAGAAGCTGCGTTCTGGAATGAGCCGCGACACCGGGGCGAGCGGCGGCGACAGCAGATAACCGTAGGCGTCATCCTCCAGCAAATAGGCGTCGTGCCGGCGCACGATCCCGGCGATCTCCTGCCGCCGCGCCAGCGGCATCACCGATCCCGTCGGCGTCTGCAGCGTCGGCATGCAATAGAGCACGCGCGCACGGGTCTCGGTGAAGGCACGATCGAGATTTTCCGGGATCAGCCCGTGCGCGTCGGTGGCGACGCCGTGCAGCCGATAGCCCGACTGCGCCGACAGCGCCAGCATGCCGGAATAGGTGTAGCTCTCGGTCAGCACGGTATCGTCGGACGCTGCGACCATGCCGAGGGCGATCGACAGCGCATGCTGCCCGCCATGGGTGATGAAGAGCTGGTCGGCATCTGCGGTGACGCCGAGCGAGGTGAACCAGGTCGCCATCGCCTCGCGATGCCTTGGCAGGCCCTGGTGCGGCAGATAGCCGAGCAGGTTCGACAACTCGCCGTCGGCGACGATGTCCGACAGTACGGATGCAATGACGTCGTCCTCGCCGGTATAGGGTGGAACATTCAGTGCCAGGTTGATGGTCGCTTCCGACGCGCCGGGGCCGCGCGCTTCCGGCCGCCGCCGTTGCACGAAGGTGCCGCGGCCGACTTCGCCAGATATCAATCCGCGTTGCTCGGCCTCCGCATAGGCCTTTGAAACGGTCCCGACGCTGAGATCGAGCCGCTGCGCCATGTCACGCTGCGGCAGGAGCCGCATGCCGGGTTTGACCCGGCCCGCGCCGATATCGGCCTCGAGTGCGGCCACGAAAGCGAGGTAGCGTGGCCCGGGGAGCGAGGCGAGGCTGGGTACCCAGTCGGTCATTCCTGTAATCCGCGTGGACGAAATGGTGGGGCAATCCGTTGACTAGTACAATTCGTGGATTGTTGCAATATTTGATACAGGGTCGGGATTGTTTCGACTCGATACGGTGGCGGCGTTCGACATCTTACGAGTAAGCCACTGATATCAGAGATTTTATTCTCCAATGAATAATCGATCATTCGGTAAATTGAACCAACTCAATCAGACAATAATTTCGAATTGCCTTAGTTTGCGTTTGACAATTTCCGGCCGCGGCTTCTATCGTCCAGCCCAAGGCAGCGGTTTTCACAAGCTGTCCGCAACAATGGGAGCGCGTGTTGATCCATCCGATCCGGATCCCGAGGCCGCAAAGGGCGGTACCGAAAACCAGACCGTCCCGGTGCTGGCGCCGGCGATCGCAAGCCTGCCTCCTGGCTAGCGGATGAAACCCGCCCCCTTCGATTATGTCAGGCCGGAGACGCTCGCCGAAGCGTGCGCGCTGTTGGCTGGCGACGAGGATGCGCGGGTCATCGCCGGCGGGCAGACGCTGGTGCCGATGCTGGCGATGCGGCTGGCGCGCCCCGCAAAGCTGATCGATATTTTGCGCCTTCCGGAGCTTGCGGGTATTCGCGAAGAAGACGGCGCGGTCGTTGTCGGCGCCACCACGCGCCAAGCGCAGGCGGAGCGCGATCCCGTGATCCGCGCATCGGTGCCGATGCTGGCGCAGGTGCTGCCCTGGGTCGGACATCCGCCGACCCGCAACCGCGGCACCGTCGGCGGCTCGATCGCCAACGCCGATCCGTCGGCCGAGATTCCGCTGGTCGCTGTCACGCTCGGCGCCGAGATCCTGCTGGCGACCCCCGATGGCCCGGCATCGACGCGCTCTGACGATTTCTTCATCGGGCCGATGCTGACCACGATCGGGCAGGGCGAATGCGTGCGCGCCATTCGCTTTCCGGTCTGGCCGCATAAGCGCATCGGCACGGGCTTTTTCGAGATCAGCGCGCGCAAGTCGGATTTTGCCTTTGTCGCGGCCACCGCACAGGTCGCGCTTGATGAGGAAGGGCGTTGCCTCGACGTCGCGCTCGGCGTCGGCGGTGTCGGCGACCGGCCGTTGCGGCTCGATGTATCCTCGCTCAATGGCACCATGCTCGATCCGGCGTCGATCAGCGAAGCGGTCAACGCCGCCTCCGGCGACCTCGACGCGATGAGCGATCTTCACGCCAGCGCCGCCTATCGCCGCCGTGTCGCGGTCACGCTTGGTATTCGCGCCCTGGAACAGGCACGAGACAACTCAGGCGCTACATCCGGGAAAGGCGCGCGATGAAAGTCGAGCTGCGCATCAATGGCGCCAACCACTCCGCCGAGGTCGAGCCGCGCAGGACGCTGCTAGATGTGCTGCGCGAGAATTTTCGGCTCAACGGCACCCATGCCGGCTGCGAGCATGGCGTCTGCGGCGCCTGCACGGTGCTGGTCGATGGCGAGCCGGTGCGCTCCTGCCTGATGTTCGCGGTTCAGGCTGACGGTTACGAGATCACCACCATCGAGGGCCTGGCGCCGGCACCGGGCGAACTCAGCATGATCCAGGACGCTTTCTGCGAAACGCATGGCCTGCAGTGCGGCTATTGCACGCCTGGCATGATCCTGGCTGCGCACGCTTTGCTGCAGAACACGCTGACGCCGACGCGCGAGGACATTGCCGAGGCGATTTCCGGCAATATCTGCCGCTG
Source organism: Bradyrhizobium sp. (assembly GCA_046590305.1). GTDB lineage: Bacteria > Pseudomonadota > Alphaproteobacteria > Rhizobiales > Xanthobacteraceae > Bradyrhizobium. The sequence continues at coordinate 20,925 of JBKJUA010000431.1, read as the reverse complement.
CACCGGCTACGGGCAAATCATCGAGGCGGTGCAATTCGCCGCCGATCGCCTGCGCGTCGCCAACACGCCGCGCCCGGCATATCCCGAAAAGCCTGTCGTGGAGGCGAAATGAGCGCCGATCCCGCCGCCTTCCGTTTTGTCTCCACCAACCGACGCGTGCGCGAGGACCGCCGTTTCGTCGCGGGGCGGGGCCACTTCGTCGCCGATGTCGCGCTCGAAGGCCTGCTGCATGTCGCGATCCTGCCGTCGCAGCATCCAGCCGCGCGCATCATCTCGATCGATGCCTCGGCGGCACTGGCGATGCCCGGCGTGCATTACGTGCTGACCGGCGACGAACTCGCTGCTGCGACCGATCCCCTGATGAATGGGCTGGATACCCCGAATGTGCGGCGTCATCCGCTGGCGGTGGGGCAGACACGTTACGCCGGCGAATGGGTGGTGGCTGTCGTTGCAGAAACCCGCGCGCTTGCCGAGGACGCGACCGAAAAGGTCCGCGTTACCTATGAGCCGCTGCCGTTCGTGATGACGGCGGAAGAGGCGCTGAAGCCGGACAGCCCGCCGGTGCACCCCTTGCACGGCTCCAACGTGCTGCTCGACCGCATCTTCGTGTGGGGCGAGGTCGACAAGCATTTTGCCGAAAGCCCTCGAAAGCTGTCGTTCCGCGTCACCTGGGGCCGCAGCTCTACCGTCCCGATCGAGACCTTTGGCGTCGCCGCATCCTGGGATCCGTGGCGCGACATGCTCGATGTCTGGGCCTCGATCCAAATGCCGAAATACCCCGACCAGATCGCGCGCGCGCTGCGCATCCCCGCGAATAATGTCCGTGTCCATCAGGACGTCGACGTCGGCGGCAGTTACGGCGTCAAGCGCGGCATCAAGCAGACCGTGCTGGTGGCGCATCTGACGCGGCGGCTCGGTCGCCCGGTGCGGCTGATCGAGGACCGGTTGGAGAACATGCGCGGCGGCGACGCCCATGGTCCCGAGCGAATTTTCGATATCGATGTCGCCTTCAACGATGACGGCATCGTCAGGTCGATGAAGATTCGTGCGCTGGATAATGCCGGTGCCTATGCCGGCCGCGCCCCGTTCCAGCTCGGCAAGCCGATCGGCGCCATCGTCGGTCCCTATCAGATCCAGAGCGTACAATACCGCGCGCAGTCGGTCACCTCGAACAAGGCGGTGCAGGAAGCGGTGCGCGGCTTCGGCCAGGCCCCGACCAACTACGCGATCGAGACCGCGATCGACAAGGTTGCCGCAGCCACCGGCTTGGCGCGCATCGAGGTGCGCCGCCGCAATTTTATCGCCAAGGACCAGTTCCCCTATTTGATCCCGAGCGGCAGCACCTATGACAGCGGTGACTACCACACCGTGGTCGACAAGGTGTTCGCGCATATCAACTTTGCATCGATGGAGAAGGAGCGCGACCGCCTGCGTGCCTCCGGCTTGCTGGCGGGCATCGGCATCGCGGCGTGCCTGGAACCATCCGGCGCCAACTCATCGTTCGAGCCGCTGCTCAACGAAAAGAACACCACCACCACATGGATGGATTCCTGCCGCATCGTCATCGACGCACTGGGATTCGTTACCGTGACCATCCACAACACCTCATCGGGGCAGGGGCACGAGACCCTGGTCGCGACCGTGGTCGGCGAAGTCCTGCAGATCGAGCCCGATTTGATCCGCGTGATCCGGCCGGATTCGCTGGCGTGCCTGCCGTCCAACTCGCCGGTCGGCAGCCGCATGGCGATCATGCTCGGCGGCGCGGCATTTCATGCCGCGCAAAAGCTCAAGAGAAAACTGATGCGGATCGGCGCGCATCAATTCGGTCTCGTCGAGGACAAGGTGGCCTACGCCAATGGCAGCGTCGCTGCGGGCGACAAGCAGCTTGCCTGGATCGACCTCGTCACGACAGCCCATCGGCAGTATCATCTGCTGCCGGAGGGCATGGAACCCGGCCTCGAAAGCACGCATGTGATGCAGGTGCCGACCGGCGGCGCGCTGCCGAAGGACGGCCGAGTCCAGATGTATCCGTGCCACTCCTTCGAGTTTCACGTGGTGCTGATGGCGATCGATCCCGCGCTCGGCAAGCCCGAGATCCGGCGTTACGTGATCGGCCATGACTGTGGCACGGTGATCAATCCTCATATCGTCAAGGGCATGACGCTGGGCGGCCTCGCCCATGGCCTCGGCGCCGCGCTGCTGGAGGAATTCGTCTACGACGACGAGGGCCACCTGATGACCCAGAGTTTCATGGACTATCTGCTGCCCTCGGCCCACGAGGTTCCGGAGGTCGAGATCGTGCATCACTGCACGCCGTCGCCGTTCACGGTGTTCGGGCAGAAGGGCTGCGGGGAAAGCGGCTATCTCGGCGCGCCCGCCGCGATCTCGGCCGCGGTCAATGACTGCGTGTCGCCGCTCGGCATTTCCTTCAACAAGCTTCCCATCCGCATATCCGCCATCGGCGACGCCATCGCCGACGCGCAACAAGGCAAACCGCAAGAGCAAGCCAAATGATCATCGACTGCCACGCCCATCTGGTGCCGCCGAGCCTGCTGGACTCGATCCGCTCGCAGGCCTCGCAATTTCCGTCGATCCGGCTGATCGAGGACGCCGGAAGCCTCGGCTTCTCCTTCGCCGGCGGCAAGCCGACCCGGCCGGTGTCGAAGCCGCTGAGCGATTTGCCCGCCCGCCTGAAATGGATGGACGAGCAGAAGATCGAACGTCAGGTGGTCGGTGGTTGGCTCGACATGTTCGCCTATGAAGTGCCGGCGGAAGAAGGCGCGGCCTGGTCGCGGCTGATCAATACCCATCTGGCGCAGACCGCGATGCGCGAGCCGCGCTTTGTGCCGCTCGCCACCGTGCCGCTGCAGGATGGCGCGCGCGCCGCCGAAGTGTTGCGCGAGGCCCATGCCGCCGGTTTCAAAGGCACGATGATCGGCACCCAGCCGAAGGGCAAGGGCGGCGTGCTCGACGATCCCGCGCTGACCCCGTTCTGGGAAGCCGCCAACGAGCTGGGCTCGGTGGTCTTTATCCATCCGGTGTTCGAGAGCGGCGACGACCGCGTCCATGATTACGGCATGGCCAATGCGGTCGGGCGTATCACCGATACGCTGATCGCGATGTCGCGGCTGATCTATGCCGGCCACGTCACCCGCTATGCCAGTGCAAAGATCGTCGCCGGTATCGGCGGCGCGGCGCTGCCCTATGTCATCGGGCGGCTGCGTCGCAACTACTCGCTCGACAAGGACAAGCTCGGCGATCCCGATGCGGCGCTGGCGGCGATGTATTACGACACTATCGTGCAGGACCCGCGCGCGTTGCGTTATCTCGCCGATATCGTCGGCCCTGAGCGGATCATGATGGGATCGGACATGCCGTTCCCGATCGGCGATCTCGCGCCCACCAAAATTGTCGCCGAGACCCAATTCTCCGATGCCGAGCGCACCGCCATCAATGGCGGTTTGGCGCAGCGGCTTTTTGGACTGTAAGGGCGCTCGCCATGAAACTCGATATCGGCGGCGTCGAAACCATAGGGGTCCCGGCCGAGGCGCTGTGGAGGGCGCTGAACGATCCCGCCGTGCTGACGCGCTGCATTCCCGGCTGCAAGACCATGACCGAGATCGCGCCCGATGCCTACAAGGTCGAGCTGCAGCTGCGCGTCGCCGCGGTCGGCGGTTCGTTCGAGGGCGAGATTTCGCTGGCGGACAAGACGCCGCCAAAGACCTGCAGCATCAAGGTGTCCGGCGCCGGCACCCTGGGCCATGGCAATGGCAGTGCGCGGTTCGAGATCGCGCCGGAAGGGCCTGATAGCTCCCGGCTGACATTTCAGGGCAATGGCGAGATCGGCGGCCTGGTGGCCGGCGTCGGCCAGCGGATCCTGAGCAGCGTCTCGAAGCATCTGGTTGGGCGGTTCTTTGTCGCACTCCGCAAAGAAGTGGAGACACCGGCCGAGGGCGCTGCATAAGTGCGTCTAACGAAAAAAGTTTCAGGGAGGATATGGCCATGAATAGAGTTCGTTTGGGTGCAGTCTGCGTTTCGGCATTGTTGCTGGCCTCGCCGGCTTTGGCACAAGCGCCGGAGCCGCTCTCGATCGTCGTGTTCAGTCCGCCGTCGCTCGGCGCGTTCCTGCCGCCTGTCATCAAGGCGCAGAAGCTCGACGAGAAGCACGGCCTTGCCATCAAGTTCGAGGAGCGCACGCCCGACGCCTATACCGCGCAATTCAATTCCGGCGAATTCAAGCTCGGCGGCAGCGCGTCCCTGATGACGGTCGGCCTTGCCGATATTCGCGGCGTCAAGGTGACGTATCTGTTCAACCTGTTTGATTTCTGGGGCGCCGTCGTCACGTCGCGGCCCGAAATCAAGACTCTGAAGGACCTCGAAGGCAAGGACGTCGCCGCGGCCAAGGGCACCACCAACTGGGTGATGTTCGATTGGTTCGCCCGTCAGCTCGGTGCCGATACCTCGAAATTCCAGGTGGTCAATACCGCGACCCCCGGCCTGATCGGCTACGCGCTGGCCGACCGCGCCACGGCCGTGCAGCTCTGGGAGCCGGCCTATACGACGCTGCTGTCGAAGAAGCCGGAGATGCGGACCATCGACCTTTCAATCGCCGACAGCTGGAAGAAATTCACCGGTAGCCGCAACATTCCCTATCTCGGCGTTGCCGCGCACATCGAGTGGGCGGAGAAGAACCCGAAGCTGGTTGAAAAACTCTACGCGGCCTACAAGGAAGCCTCCGTATGGGTCACGGCGAACCCCGATGCGGCGGCGAAGGTGATCCTTCCCAAGGGCACGCCCGACGACCACAAGGCGATTGCCGAACTCATTCGCGCCAATGACCGGCTTGGCATGAACGTGCAGTGGGCTTCCGACGTGCGCAAGGAGATCAATTCGGTCTATGCCGCCGGCAAGGCCATCGCGCACCTGCCGTCGGATCCCGCCGCCGCGACGATCTATCAGGCGCCCGGCAAGTGAGCGAGACCGCGCCCCAGACCGGATCGCCGCCGCCGGAGAGCATGCTGTCTGCGGCGGCGAAGCGGCTGTGGGAGTGGGTGCTGCCTTTCATCGTGGTGATTGCGCTCTGGCAATTCGCCTCGCTGTTCTTTCCGCGTTTCCTGTTTCCATCGCTGATCGACGTGTTCTGGCGCTGTCTGGAGATCCTATCCGACGGATCGATGTTCAAGGATGTGATGGTCACCATCTATCGCATTCTGGCGGGGCTTGCCGGCTCCTTCGTCATCGGGGCTGCACTGGCGCTGTTGATGGTGCGTTCGCGCGCCGTCGACAAGTTCCTGTCGCCGATTCTGACGCTGTTTCAGGGCATCCCCGCTTTGTCCTGGGTGGTGTTCGCCATCATCTGGTTTCACGGCGTCGAGTTTCGCATTCTCTTCATCATGGTGCTGACGACGCTGCCGGCGTTTACCTTCCAGGTGCTGGGCGCGCTGCGCGGCATGTCCCGCGACCTGATGGAAATGGTGTTCAGTTTCAGGCCCTCGCGGGCAAAACTGTTCCGGGTAATGATCGCGCCGGCGATCCTGCCGGACATCCTGACGGCGTGGAAAGTCAATCTCGGCAACGCCTCGCGCGTGGTCGTGGTCGCCGAACTGGTCGGCGCCACCGGCGGTGTCGGCTACCAGCTGCTGCTGCAGCAGCAGCTGTTCGACATGGCTGGGGCGCTGGCCTGGACGATGCAACTGGTGTTCTTCGTGCTGATCGTGCAGGGCTCGTTGACGCTGATCGAAAATATCGCCTTTCGCTACCGCGCGGTGTCGGAGCGCGCGATATGAAGGACGGCGTCACATCAGCCGAGGCCGCGATTCACCTCGTCGATGTCTCGAAGGTGTTCGGCAAGATCGGCACCGACGCCGCCTTTCGCGCCGTGGACGGTCTCAATCTGGACGTCCGTCCCGGCCAGATGCTGGCGCTGCTCGGCAAGACCGGCTGCGGCAAGTCGACTATCTTCAACATGATCGCAGGGTTAACCGCGCCGAGCAGCGGCACGGTGCGGGTCGATGGCCGCGATCCCTTCGCCGAGTTCGATTCCTTTCGCGGCAAGATGGCGATCGTGTTCCAGAACGACCGCCTGCTGCCCTGGCGCACCGCGATCCAGAACGTCGAGCTCGGGCTGGAGATGCTGGAAATCCCGGTCGCCGAGCGGCGGGCGACGGCGCAGCAGTGGCTGACCACGCTCGGGCTCAGCGGCCACGAGAATGATTATCCGCACGCGCTGTCCGGCGGCATGCGCCAGCGCGTCTCGATCGCGCGCGCCTTTGCCACCAACGCCAACATCCTGCTCTGCGACGAACCGTTCTCGGCGCTCGACGAATCCACCGCCGGGCGGCTGCGCGCCGAGTTCGTCAGGCTGGTGAAGGAAAACGGCAAGACCGCTGTCTTCATCACCCATTCGATCCGCGAAGCCCTCGAGATCGGCGACCGCATCGTGGTGCTGAAGCGCCCCGCGATGATCGCCTACGACGTCCGCTTCGATGCCAGCACCGGCCCGGAGGAACGCGAGGATATCCGAAGCCGGATCGTCGAGGTGCTGGCGGTGTAGCTTCCTTACCCTCCCCTGGAGGGACCCTGGAGGGCGAGAGTAAGAGCAGCGCGCTTCGCTCAGTTCAACCTCAGCTCCGTGATATGCCGCGGATCCGGCTTCAGCTCGCCGCGTTCCACGCGCTTGACGATATCCGTCAGGGCGGCGTTGGCGCTGCAGGAGATGCCGACCTTTTCGCCTTCGTTCACGACAAACCCGTTGATGAATTCGATCTCGGTGCGGCGGCCTTTCTGCATATCCTGGCCCATCGAGGGACGCTGACCGGCAGCGGTGCGCTTGCCGTCCTCGAAACGTTGCGCGTCGCAGGTGCGCATCGCTTCCTCGTCGCCCTCGCCGGCGCGCGCGATCGTCTCGGGCGGCAGGTGCAAAATCTCTTCCAGTTGATAGCCGTGCGCCTGGCCGACGCGGATGGCCTCGCTGCCGAGCCGGGTGGAGAAGCGGCGGATCGGCTCGCTCTGCAGCATCTCGCCGCCGGGCAGGCCCGTGCAGGCGGAGAGCCCGTTGCCCATGACGTTGGCCACCAGTTTCGACCAGCGTTCGCCCCATAGATTGGCGGTGACCTTGGCGCTGTCGGTGTAGCCGACCAGCCGGCAGATTTCTTCCGCCCGTGGCGTGATGCGGCCGTGCACTTCGCCGGCGCGAAACACGGTGTGAGCCGCCCCGTGCTTGCCGGCGCCGCGGTGGATGTGGCCGGGCTCCGGCAGGTTGACCGTGATGCTGCTGGCAATGCAGCCGAGCGTCTTGCCCCAGCCGACGATGCCGGCGATGGTCTCTTCATTCATGCAGTTCTGCAGCGACACCACGTAGCCATCCGGCGCCAGATATTGCTGGATCAGCATGGTGGCCCAGGCGGTGTCGTAAGACTTCATGCAGACGAAGGCGATGTTAACAGGCGCTTCCCGCGCCAGCTGCTGTGCGTCGGTGACGTGCAACGCGCGCACGGGGACGGTGAATTCCGCGACGTCCATGGCATGGGTAACGCGCAGGCCGTGCTTGCGCATGTGCTCGACATGCTCGGGCCAGGGATCGATGAAGGTGACGTCCTCGCCCGCCTGCACCATATGGGCGCCGGCATAGCCGCCGACCGCACCCGCTCCGACGATCGCAATCTTGCGGCCCATGTTATCCTCCCGGCATTCGCTTTGGCCAAGGCTAGCGCGCCGGCGGGGTTCGCCACAAGCGCGAACCGTATTGCGGCCTGCACAGCCGCTATGCTTTGCGCACCACGCGAAATCCGATGTTGCTCGAAGCGCTGTCCTGACCGTTCGAACTGCGCGCCGCGACGCGGTAGCGGTTGCAGTAGGAGTCATGGCAAAGGAACGATCCGCCGCGCAGCGAGCGGTTGGCGGCGGGCATGGTCTGCAGCGGGTCCACCGAGGCGGTGATGCGGTGATAGTCCGGGGCGAAATAGTCCTCACACCATTCCCAGACATTGCCGGCCATGTTGTGCAGGCCGTATCCGTTCGGCTGGAAGGCATGCACCGGCGCGGTGCCGAGATGGCCGTCGTCGGCGGTGTTGTGATCCGGAAACCGGCCCTGCCAGATATTGCAGCGGTGTTCGCCCGCAGGTGTCAGTTCATCGCCCCAGGGATAGCTGGCCCCGTCGAGCGCGCCACGCGCGGCGATCTCCCATTCGGCCTCGCTAGGCAGCCGCGTCCCGGACCACCGGCAATAGGCCATGGCGTCGTTCCAGGACACATGCACCACGGGATGATCGAGCCGGTCGAGGATCGTGCTCGGCCGGCCCTCGGGTTGCGCCCAATACGCATGCGGCATCGGCACCCACCATGGCGTCTCGGCCACCCGGCTGCCGCTCGCATGCCTCGTTTCCTCCGGCAGCAGCGCGTCGAACACAAAGCTCCAGCCGTATCGTTCTGCATCCGTGGTGTAGCCGGTGGCGCGAACGAAGTCGCCGAACTGGATGTTGCTGACGGCGTGGCAGGCCATGGCAAAGGTACTGACTGTTATCAGGCGCGGCGGGCCTTCGCCATCGGCGGGAAAGCGCCGGTCATCCGATCCCATCGTGAAGGCGCCGCCGATCGGTGCGCTCCAGCGTCGCGCGATGGGGGTCTGGCTCGGCTCGATCCGGCCGAGCGTCGCGGCAGCTTCCTCCTGACCCGGCCGACCATCGTCAGGACGGCCGCTGGCGCAGCAGCGGGGAGAACCCTCGATCATGTCATCTCACAAGCCACTACGGCTGCCGTTCCTCTTCCCAGAACGCCGTGCCGCCTTCCGCCTTCATCAATTCCAGAATCTTCTCGCGCGGGATCACGCCGCAACGCTTGGCCCAGGCGGCGTATTGCTCGCTCATGGCGTGGACGCGTTCCGGATGTTGCCCGGCAATATTGTGCATCTCGGTGCGGTCGGCCTCCATGTCGTACAGCTCCCACCGACCGGGATATTTCCGCACCAGTTTCCATTTGCCGGTCCGCACCGCCGCGTTGCCTTCATGCTCCCAGAACAGTGGACCACGGCCGCCATACGCCGCCGCGAAAGAGGGCGCCAGGCTTTCGCCCTCGCAGGGCAGGATCGGGTTGCCGTTGTATTCCTTCGGGTAGGTCGCGCCCGTCACGTCGACGATGGTCGCCATGATATCCGTCAACTGGCTCGGATTGTGGCGCAATCCGCCTTTCTCCTGGATGCCGCGCGGCCAGTGCACGATGAACGGGGTGGCGATGCCACCCTCGTGGATCCAGTGCTTGTAGAGCCGGAACGGTGAATTCGACAGATTGGCCCAGGCGGTGCCGTAGCTCTGATAGGTGTCTTCGCCGCCGGGCATCAGCGTGGGATCGTTGCCGAGGCGAACCGGCTTGCCGGTCCGGGTCGTGGCCTTGGCGATCATCAACTGGTCGACCAGTTCGCGCGCGGTGACGCCATCGGGAATATCCTCGGCGCAAGCGCCGTTGTCCGACAGGAAGATGATCAGGGTGTTGTCGAGTTGACCGGTTTCCTTGAGGGCGGCAAGGATGCGGCCGATGCCCTGGTCCATCCGGTCGATCTGGGCGGCATAGACCTCCATGCAGCGCAGCGTCCATTCGCGGTTCTCGGCTTCGGTCCACGGCGGCTGGGTCGGGTCGCGGTCGGTCAGCTTCCAGTTCGGATGGATGATGCCGTCCTCGACCAGTTTTTGCAGCCGTCGTTCGCGCAACGTGTCCCAGCCGGCGTCGAACTTGCCCTTGTATTTGGCGATGTCCTCGTCATGGGCATGCAGCGGCCAATGCGGCGCGGTGTAGGCGACATACTGAAAGAACGGCGTGTCCGGATTGTCCCGGCTGTGCTGGCGGACATAGGCAGCGGCCTGATCGCTGATCGCATCGGTATAGAAAAAGGACGGATCGTTCTCGGCCTCGTGCTCGATATTGTCGTTGCCGCGCGTCAGCGTGTTCGGATGATAGAAGCTGCCGGCGCCTATGATGGTGCCGAAAAAATAGTCGAAGCCGCGCTGCAGCGGCCAGGAATCGGTCGGCTCGGTCAGGTTCGACGATACATGCCACTTGCCGCTGAGATACGTCCTGTAGTTCTTCGCCTTGAGCACTTCGGCCACGGTGACGCAGCTCTTGTTCAGATTGCCGGCATAGCCCTCCGGGCCGTTGTTGTAGGTGAGAATTCCGACGCCGGTCTGATGCGGATGCAGGCCGGTCAGCAGCGAGGCGCGCGACGGGCTGCAGCGGGCGGTGTTGTAGAACTGCGAGTAGCGCAGGCCGTTGGCCGCCAACCGGTCCAGATGGGGCGTTTCGATTTCGCCGCCGTAGCAGCCGATGTCGGAAAATCCCATGTCATCGTTGAGGATGATCATGATGTTGGGGTTTTGCGATTTGCCACCATTTGCCATGGTTGGGGTCCTTCTTGATTCTCGGGCGAATTAAAACGGCGTCAGGGATGACGCCGCGTCAGGTTGATGCTGAGCTGGAAATAGCCGGGAAGGTAGACCGACCGCAGCAATTCCAGCGGCCGGCCGTCGGTGTTGACAGTGAGGCGCTCGATCGACAGCAGCGGGCTGCCGGCCTTGACGCCGAGCAGCTTGGCGCTGGTAGCGTCCGCCAGTGAGGCGCTGATGGTCTGCGTGGCTTCCTTGATGTCGAATCCGAGTTCGCTTTCGAATACCCGATACATCACGATCGAGGTGAGATCGCGCTTCTCCAGTTCCAGCCCGATATCGGGCGGATAGAACGCGTGCTCGATGGCGATCGGAATCTCGTCGGCGAGGCGGACGCGCTTGAGCTGCCACACCGCGCGCTCGCGCAGCTGCTTGCGGACGTCGGCATCGTGCCGGTTGGTCATGCCCTGCAGCAGCACCTTGGCGCCGGGCTGATAGCCGGCGTCCTTGATGGTTTCCGAAAACCCCATCAGCCGCCCCACCCAGTTTTCCGGCTGGTTGGTGCGCAGGAAGGTGCCGCGGCCGCGTTCGCGTTCGAACATGCCTTCATCGACCAGCGGCTTGATGGCGTTGCGAATGGTGATCCGGCTGACCCCGAAATGCTTGCCGAGTTCGGCCTCCGTCATCAGCCGGCCGGTCTTGTCGATGAGTTCGCCCACCTTGACCTGGCGGCGGATGGTTTCGCGCACCTGGATGTGCAGCGGCATGGAACTGGCTTCTTCCGGCTCCCCAGGGTTGCTCATAATGTCGGCCATGCCTTTTCGATAGCGTAAACGTGCTGCTGCGGTCATCACAGCCGCCTGCGGGTGGTTGCGTCGAACAAATGGATATCGGCCGCGCGGGCGGTGATCGACAATGCGGTGCCCTCGTGCGGCACGTCGCCATCGCTGACCCGCGCGCGGATGGAGATTCCGGAGCAATCGAGATCGAGGATCGCGGTGTCGCCGAGGTCCTCGACCAGTTCGACCACCGCCGGGATTCCGCCGGCGGCGATCCTGACCGCGCCCGGACGGATGCCCACCACCACGTCACGCTCGCCGGCTTCCTTCAGGCTGGTTTCGAGACGGTGGCCCGCGATCTCGACGCCGCCGTCCCTGTAACGCGCCGGGATCAAATTCATCGGCGGGCTGCCGATGAAGGCGGCGACATCGATCGAGTTCGGCCGCGCGAACACGTCGGCGGGGCGGCCGATCTGCCGGATCTCGCCGGCCATGAACACCGCCATGCGGTCGGCCAGCGTCATCGCTTCTTCCTGGTCGTGGGTGACATAAACCGCGGTGACGCCGAGCGAGCGCTGCAGCTTCTTCAATTCTGTGCGAGTCTCCAGCCGCAGCTTGGCGTCGAGATTAGACAGGGGCTCGTCGAGCAGGAACAGGCGCGCCTTGCGAACGATGGCGCGGGCCAGCGCGCAGCGCTGTTGCTGGCCGCCGGACAATTGTCCGGGCTTGCGTTGCAGCAGATGCTCGATCGCGACCTTTCGCGCGGCTTCCTGCACCGCCGGGACAATCTCGGCCTTCGACATCTTCGCCATTTCGAGCGGGAAGGCGATGTTCTCGTATACCGTCATGTGCGGATAGAGCGCGTAGCTCTGGAACACCATGGCGATGTCGCGGTCGCGCGCATCGGCCGCCGTGATGTCCTGGCCGTCGATGAACACCCGGCCGGCGCTCGGCGCGTCGAGGCCGGCGAGAATCCGCAAGGTGGTGCTCTTGCCGGAGCCGGAAGGACCGAGCAGCGCGAAGAACTCGCCGGGCTCGATCTCGAACGACACGCCCTTTAGCGCTGCGAACTCGCCATGCATCTTGACGATGTCTTCGAAACGTACCTGACCACGACCGCTCATCGGCGCCCTCCGCCCTTGACCGCGCCGACGGTGAGGCCCTTGACGATATTCTTCTGTGCGACGATGCCGAGAATGACGACCGGCAGCATCGCCAGCACGGAGACCGCCGCGAGCTTGGCCCATAGCGTCTGTTCGACGGAAATAAAGTTGAACATCGCGACCGTCACCGGCCGCACCGTGTTGCCGCTGAGCACGACCGCGAACAGGAACTCGTTCCAGGCATTGAGGAACACGAACACGACGGTTACCGCGATGCCGCCGCGCACCTGCGGGATGATGATCCGCCACAGCGTTTTCATCCGGCTGGCGCCGTCGAGATAGGCGGCTTCCTCCATCTCGAACGGGATGTCCTCGAAATAGGATACCAGCAGCCAGATCGCGAACGGCAGCGAGAACGAAAGGTAGATCAGGATGATGCCCTGATAGGTGTCGATCCAGCCGATATTCCGCAGGATCAGGAAGTAGGGGATGATGATACCGACCGGCGGCAGCATTTGCGTCGCCAGCACATAGAAGCCCGCGAACTTCTTGCCGCGAAAGCGCAGGCGTGCCAGCGCATAGGCCGCCGGCACCGCCATCAGCATGGTGATGACGGTAGTGCCGATCGAAATGACGAAGCTGGAGACGAGGTTCGGCAGGATCGAGGCCGAGCCGAACAGCACGTCGCGATAGGGCTCCAGCGTCGGGCTGAAGAACAGTTTCGGCGGGTAGGCCAGCACGTCGGAATCGGTCTTCAGCGAGTTCAGCACGCTCCAGACAATCGGAAACACCCAGGCCAGCAGGAACACCAGCGTGATCGCGAGCACCGCGATGAGGCGGATACGCCGGGCGATCATTTCGCCCTCCGCAGCGCGAACAGCACGCCCGAGATCAGGATGGTCACCACCAGCAGCGCTACCGCGAGCGCGGAGCCGTAGCCGATCGACAATTCGGTGAAGGATTTTCGGTAGGCGTAGAGATTGAGGATTTCGGTCGCGGTGCCGGGGCCGCCGCCGGTGACGGTGAAGATCGCGGCGAATGCGGTCAGCGCCACCATGGTGCGCATGATCACCACCATGACGATGGCGGGCCGCAGCAGGGGCAGGGTGATGCGGCGGAAACGCTGCCAGGCGCTGGCACGGTCGAGCCGGGCAGCCTCGTAAATGTCTTCCGGCAACGAGGCGAGGCTCGCCAGCAGCACCATGAAGGCGAACGGAGTCCACTGCCAGGTATGGATGATGATGACCGAAACCATCGCCAGCGTGGGATCGCCGAGCCAGTTCTTGCTGCCGAGGCCGGCATTGATGGCGAGGTAGTCGACAATGCCGAATTCCGGCGCCAGCATGAAGGTGCGCCAGATCATGCCGACCACGGCCGGCGACAGCACCACCGGCAGGATCGCGACGACGCGGAACCAGCCCTGGCCGCGCTTCATGTCCATCACCAGCAAGGCCAGCGCCAGACCCAGGGCGACCTGCAGCACCACTGTTGCGCCCGTATAGATCAGGCTGGCCAGCAGCGAGGACCAGAACCGGTCGTCGGTCAAAAGTGTGCGGTAGTTTTCCAGTCCGACAAAGCCGTCGGCAAACGGCATCGCCAGATCCATCCGGAACGTGCTGGTGCCGATCAGGAACAGCAGCGGGAAGGTGGTGGTTGCCAATAGCGCCAGGAACGCCGGCGCCAGCAATGCCGCAGCAAACCGGCGCTCGCGCTGCGCCAGCACGCGGCCGAGATCGCCCGAGGGGGCAATTGCGGCCGCGTGGTCGGGCATCGCTATCGTCGCCGGTTTTGTCAATTCACCCGCGCATCATCGGTTCGACGCGGCGCTGGGCGTCGTCGAGCGCGGCCTTGATGGTGGCCTGGCCTGACAACGCGGATTGGATCGCGGTCGCCATGGTGTCGCCGATCGCGGGCCATTGCGGCACCCGCGGACGCCAGTCGACATCGGTGTCGCCCTGCAGGGTCGCCATGGTGGTTTCGACGAAATTGTCGCCAAAGCCGTTCATCAGCTTGACGTAATCCGGGTCCTTCCAGATCGAGCTGCGGTTGACGCCGGAACGCTTCGCCGGGCCGGCAAAACGATGCGCGGTGCGGGCCTGGGTTTCGGCGCTGGCGGCCCACTGGATGAACAGCCAGGTCGCCTTCTTCTTCTTCTCGCTCTGCGCGGCATTGATCGGAAATCCCCAGTTCCATATCGAGGACACGCGTTTGCCCGTGGGACCCTTGGGCCAGCGCGCATAGCCGACCTTGCCGATGATCTTGGATTTTTCGGGATTGTTGATCACCGACGCCGACGAATGTGCATCGATGTAGGAGGCGACGGTGCCCTGCGAGAAAGCATCGGCGATGTCGGGCCAGTTCCAGTTGGCGGCCGCCGTCGGCGCGTATTTTTTCATCACGTCGACATACCATGCCAGCGCCGCCTCGGCCTCGGGGCCGTTGACGGTGAGCTTTCCGCCCTTGAACCATTCGCCGCCGAATTCGCGGAAGATCGAGGGGTAGATGTACATGTTCTGGCCGGCGCCGGCGACGCCGCGCAGCGCGGTGCCCCAGATGCGGTCGTTCGGCGAATTCAGCGCCGCGGCGTTCTTGACGAATGTCTCGAGATCGTCGGCCGGCTTCAGGCCCTTGGCGTCGAACAGATCCTTCCGGTACACCTGAATGGTGACTTCGCCGTCATAGGGCACGCCATACAATTTTCCGTCGACGCTGTCGGCGGCGCGCCAGGCCGGGATGATGTCGTCGAACTTGAACCAGTCGGCGTCGGTCAAGGTCTTGTCGGCGAGGTAGCTGTCGAGCGGCTCGACCCATTTGTTCGCGGCATAGAGCGAATAATACATCGGGTCGGCGGCGTGGGTGGCGTAGGTGCCGGTCTTCGAGGTCAGGTCGATCACGCTCTTCTGCCGGATCTGCGCCGGCGGAATTTTCTCGAAGCGGACGTCGATGCCGGTCAGCGCCTTGAACTGCGGCGCCAGCGTGATCAGGTTTTCAAAATAGCTCGCCGGAATCACGGCGACCGTGATGGTCTCGCCCGAGGTCTGCTGCCAGTCGATTTTGGCGGATTTGTACGGTGCGAGATCGGCGTCCTGGGCGGCGGCCTGCCGCAATACCGATGGTCCGAAACCGATCAGGGCCGCAGTGGCCGTGCCGGCCTTGAGGAATGTGCGTCGCGTCGGCGCAAATGGCTTCATTTCCCTGGTCCTCCCTGTGCATCCGGCTTTTACCGGTTAAGTTAGGACATTATCCAAATGTTATAACATGTCAATCGATCTGCGCGTTGAGGTCGGATTGTTGAGCCGATTCAACAAACTACCACGTCGTGCAAGGTGCTGCTGATTATCGGAAATACTGTCAAGCCATCGCAACAAAAAAATTCATCGCTTAACACGTCGGGCAAATCACCTTTGGTGATTTGCCCGTCTCACCCAAAGTGGGCGTAAAACTGACGCAAAGTCTCGGGCGCATCGCGCCGCGCGAGTTAAAGGGGTGTCTTGGTGTATCAACGTCATTGCTGTCGATGTTCACTAGGGCCTGTCGTCATTCAAGCCAAGCGAAGGCGCAGACCAGGTGCAAGCCGGCGAGGAAGTTTCGGGCGGTCTTCTCGTAGCGGGTCGCGATGGCTCGAAAATGCTTGATGATACAGAAGAACCGTTCGACGATTTCGCTCGCAGTAGAGCGCGAAGTCACAATCGCGTTGACGGAGATCGGACATGCCGAGCTGCCGATGCTGAAGCTGATTTCACTTAACCCGGACGCCGACATCGCCGAGATCGCCGACAGCTGCAGGCGGCTCCAGCAAGCGGGGTTCGGCTCACAAGCCTGATCATGCTGCCACATCCCAAAGCTGCGGTGAGCCGCGCAGCAGCACGCTGCGTCCTTTCGGCGTAATGACGGGACCATCGCCGGCCATGACCGCCAGCTGAAGTGCGATCAGGCTTTCGACAACCGGTCGGTTCAGCAAGCGGCGTTCGGCTGCGGGCAGGCGAAGCGCCTTCAGCGCTTCCCATTGATCCCGTGTCAGGTCGTAGTCGACTTCCGTATTCATGGCTGCCTCGATGCGTTGCGTGCGGGCGTGTCTTACGAAGCCACCGTGAAGGTGATGCGACTATAATGAGTCGGGATTTGGATGAGCACGATTTGGATGAGCACGCCATTTAGAATCATTGTCGATTGAAGTAATTACGGCCGCACCGCCGGCGCCTCGATTGGCATGCCGCGGGCACGCGACTTCAGATACAGCGCCAGTTCGACCAGTTCCGGCGCGCCGTAATCATACGGCTGGGCGCGGATGCCCGACAGGCAGGCGCGCAGGCGGCGTTGCAGCGAGCCGAGCGATTGCCACTCCAGCCGGTATAACGGATAGCCGTTCGGATGTCCCTGCGTGATGGCGGCGCCCGCAAGGCGCTTGTCCCAATTGTCGTCGTGGCAGTTGGTGCAGGCGAGATTGAGCTGCCCCTGACGCTGCATATAGAGATCGCGGCCCTTGTCGACGAAGGGCGTCAGCTGTGGATCGGCGCCGGTCTCGATCGCCATGCCGCGCGACTGTCGTGCAATCAAGGCGGTCAGCGCCAGCAGGTCGCGGCTTTCATACGCCAGCGGTGTCGCCTGTTGCTGTTGGGTACGGCACAGGTTGATGCGCTGCTCGAGATCGACGGGACGCGCCAGGGCCTTGTCGAAAGCGGGATAGCGCGCGGCAACTCCCTTCATGCTGGCGCGTGCATCCTGGTGGCAATCGGCGCAGGCCTTGCCCGCCGCGCCGGCCTTGCTGTTCCACAATTTCTCGCCGTCAAGCACCCACAGCATGCCGGGATTTGTCGTGTCGTCGTCCTGCATCGCCTTGGTGTCGGGCGCCATGAAACTATAGCCGGACCGGCGCTCTGCCTGCGGGATATCAGCAGCGCTGGCGGGGCAGGCCGAGATCATCAGCGCTGCAATGACGATGGTATCACCAACTTTCATTCGACAGTGATCGAAGCCGACGCCGTCGCCGCAAAACCCTTGTCACCGATCCATTCGAACTCCAATTTACCGCTCTCGGTGGCGGTGGTGAAGAAGGTGATGAACGGGTTGGCGGAATTCGCCGGAAACAGCTCGGCGCGGAAAACTTCATTGCCGTTGTAGCGGCAAGTGAAGCTCGTGATGATGTCGCGCGGTATCACCACGCCTTCGGCGGTATGGCGATAGCCGGTTTCCATGATATGCGACATCAGCGTCTTGATCTCGATGATCTCGCCGCGCTTTGCTTTGGCCGGAACGTTGATCAGTGCGGTTGCCATCAGATCAACTCATCGGTGCAGGCCGCCAGCGTCACCACGACATCGGTGGTGGCCGACCAGAACGAGCCGTCGGACAGTTTGGCAATGGCGACGATTTTCTGGCTATCGGCGAGGCGGATGCGGGTCGATATCTGCGCGCGGCCGGCACGCGGGGGAGATAGAAATTGCCCATGTTCGGCTGCGGGTTTTTCTCGTTGAAGACGTGGATGCTGACGACGTGGTCGGCCGCGGCCATCGGGCTGGTGACTCGGACCGTCATCGACACGGTGTTGCCGTTCTCGACCAGCGGCGGCACATCGAGTTTTACTTTTCCGGTCCGTACCACGGCGTCGCCCACGACGGTTCTGATCACTGATGCCATCGATGCGGGTGTGGCTTCGGCGGGTCGCAGCGTCGCGAGCGGCACCGTACCAAGCACAGCCGCGCTGCCGGCGAGGCCCAGAAACTGACGTCGTGTGGAGTAGTCCTTCATCCAAATCACTTCCTATTCGCGCAAGCTGGCGAGATACGCCACCATGTCCTCGATCTGCCCAGCCGACAGGATCGATTTGCCGCGCCATGCGGTGCCGACGCGCGCCAGTCCGTCGATCCGGTAATAGGACGGCATGATCGTTGCGGGATTGAGGCTGGAGGCATCGACCAGCCGAAGTCGGAGCTGGCCTGCGGACCAGCGGCTGCCGGAACCGGCCAGACTCGGTGCGAGATCGCCCTGGAACCTCTCTGCCGGGAACCGGCCACTGTGGCAGAGGATGCAGGTGCTGGTGCGATGGAGCACCAGCGAACGCCCGCGCGCGGGATCGCCGGGCGCTCCGGTCAGCGAGATAGGAATCGCATCGCCTGAAACGGCATAGCTGCGGAAGATCTTCCGCGGCGGCGAAACCGGGCATCGAGAGCAGCAGTGCGCCGGCAAGGATAGGACCCGACATACGATACGAACGCTTATCCAAAAACTTCCGCCGTGATGGTCGCGAACCAGGATTGCGCATAGTCGGCCTCGCGCGCGCGGAAATCGGCTGGCACATCCGCCGGACTGACGCCGCCGGCGCCTTCGACGTCGGCGAACACGCCGTTCTTCGGCTGGTAGACACCGGCGACCGAGATGCCGTAGGTGGGGGCGGCCAGACTGTAGCAGGTATTGATCAGCTTTGGCACGGTCGGCGCTCGGCCTGCGATCAGCGTGGCAACCGCGCTCGCGCAAACCTTGCCCTGCGAATTCGCCGAGAACGCGGATTTCGGCATGGCGCCGGCGAGACACGCATCGCCGATGACGTGGATGTTCGGCGCTGATTTCGATTCGAAGGTGACGGGATCGATCGCGCACCAGCCGGTGTTGTCAGTCGCGCCTGCGATCGTCGCGATGCGGCCGGCTCGCTGCGGCGGAATGACGTTGGCCACCTGCGCGGTGTGGTTGCCGAAATCGGTGATCAGCGTATTGGTCGCGGCGTCAACGGCGTTCACCTTGCCGCCCTGTGACAGCGATATCCATTCGATCATTCCCGGATACAGTTCCTTCCAGGCGTTCTGGAACAGGCGCTGTTTGGAGAAGGTGTCCTTGGCGTCGAGGATGAGCAGCTTCGAACGCGGCTTTCTGGTCTTCAGATAATGCGCAATCAGACAGGCGCGTTCGTAAGGTCCCGGCGGGCAGCGGAACGGATTTGCCGGTGCCGCGATCACCACCAGCCCGCCATCGTCCATGGCTTCGAGTTGTTTGCGCAGCAGCAGCGTCTGCTCGCCGGCCTTCCAGGCATGCGGCATCTTCGCGGAGGCGGCTTCGTCGTAGCCCGGCAGCGCATCGAAACGCAGGTCGACGCCGGGCGACAGCACCAGGCGTTCGTAGCCGAGCGAGCTGCCGTCGGCGAGCCCGACGGTGCGCGCTTGCGCGTTGATGGCCGTAGCCGTCTGCGCCACCACGGTCACGCCACCGGCGGCGATCTTGTCATAGCCAAATTGCTGTTGCTCGATCGATCGCAATCCCGCGATGACTGTGTTGCTGAACGGGCAGGCGGTGAAAGTCTTGTTTGGCTCGATCAGCGTGACCTGCAGTTTCGGGTCGATCTGTTTCAGGGCGCGCGCACAGCTGGCGCCGCCGAAGCCGCCGCCGATGACGACGACACGGGCCGCGGCTTGCGCGAACGCAGGCGACGGAAACGCCTGGCTCGCCACGGTGGCCGCGCCGGCGCCCAGGAACCCCCGGCGGTTGATGCGATGGCTGATGCCCATGCTGGCGGCCCCTTATTTCTGTGCCGCGAGCCACGCCGCAATCGCGCGCAACTCGTCGTCGGAGAAACCCTTGGCGATGCGGGTCATGACAGTAGCGGGAAGCGAACCGTCGCGAAATCCTGTCATCGCAGTCGTGATGTCACCGGCGTCGCGGCCGTACAGCCGCGACATCGGGGGGGCCGCTGTTGTCCCGGTGGCGTGGCAGCCGGAGCAAGCTGCAGCACCAGGTGGCGGTTCGGAAGCCGCCAGCACCGGATGACTCCATGTCACGGCCGCTGCAATTCCGATGGCAACGTATAACGCTTTCATCACTCGATATCCCGGTCGGGGGGTGGGCGGCGGCCGTTGTGGCCGCCGCCCGTTCGGTCAGGCGAAGCTGATGTTCTGGTTGCTGACGGCCCCACTGACGGGCAGGGCGCAGGAGCGCATCGCGACGCCATCGATGTGGACGGTGCAGGCGCCCGATTGTGCGATACCGCAACCATATTTGGTGCCGGTCAGGCCGGCATTCGCGCGGATCGCCCATAGCAGTGGCGTATCCGGCTCGACGTCGAGGTCAAATGCCTTGCCGTTGATCGTGAGGTTTGCCATCGCGCTTCCCCTGTTTGATTCACCCATCGGTTGAACCTTGTGGGGATGTTGGACTGGAATCTGGAATTGTTCAAATCAAGATTCTGCGTTGATGAAGGGAAGAGAATTGAGTTGCCGGTGTTTCGGGGGCGGGTTGACGTGAGGGCGGCCATCATCGCAAGAAGTCGGGCTGGGTTGCCAGCAGGGGAAGCGTGCCCACGCCTGGGTTCGCAGGGATTCTGTTCGGGCACGGATGTTGCTGTCACAGGTGGCGACCTCCCCACAACTTGTCATCCTCCGCGAAAGCGGAGGATTCAGTACGTCGCGGCCGCTCGTTGAACAAATACCGTCTCTGGAATACTGGATCACTCGCTTTCGCGGGTGATGACAGTTATGGGTGTTCGGCAAAGCACGGCTGCGCGATCTCGCGGCGCGTTTCGCCCGAGGTTTGCTGGTATTTTCCTTGCCCTCCAATCAGAGGGCGCGGGAAGTGCCGGGCGCCCGATGCGCCCGATAGCCACGTGTGCAATTGGTAGTGGTAGAAAGCACACGTGTTGTCAGGTCACACCGGAATCGCCCGGCACTCCCCGCGCAATGGTTTACGGCT
>JBKJUA010000102.1:0-4262 GCA_046590305.1 Bradyrhizobium sp. | reverse complement strand
GCCGCGTCTCGGCCCGCATCCGCAGCAGCCACGGCACGTCAAGCCCCGCGAACGGCCCAACGATGCCCGGCGCCGCCTGTGAATTATGCATGGATCCTCCCGCGCAGCCTTGCCGGCTGCTTCAGTGTCGTTGCTTGGGAGTGTTCTGCCATTGGATCGGGCAGGGGGCAAATCGCGCCTTGAGTCGATTGTCATTCCGGGGCGATGCGAAGCATCGAACCTCCGATGCGCAATTGCGCATCGGGGAATCTCGAGATTCCGGGTCTGGTGCCACTTGGCACCATCCCGGAATGACGGTGCTGCGAGCTCAAGCCGCCTTATCCTCATACGACGAAATCTCGATCAAACTGCCGTCGGGATCCCGGCAATAGACACTCCGCAGCGTGCCGCGGGCGCCCTGTTTCGCGACCGGGCCTTCCTCGATCGCCACGCCATGCGCCTTAAGATGCGCCACCACCTCGTCCGGCGCGCTTGAGGTGAGAAAACACAGATCGTCGCTCCCGGCGGTTTGATGGTCGGCGGTGAACCACTCGACCTTGTCGGCGTCGCGCGGCCGCACATTGATCTTCTGGTTCCCGAAGGTGAGCGTCGTCCGCGGCGTCTTGCCCGGACCCGGATCGAACACCTTGACCACCATGCCGAGGATCTTGCGATACCATTCGGCGGAACGCGCCACGTCGGCGACATTGATCACGATATGATCGAGCGCGTTCACCATGACAGCCATGCATTATCCTTTCGTGGCGTTTCAGGGCGATCCGCCGCACTGGCCGTCGCCCGCTTTGTTTGTTACAACGCGGCCCGTTGTCAATTCAACAGGTGCGGACCGCGCGATACGACGCGGCCGCCGGGAGAAAATCTGCATGACGTCACGTCGTACCGCGATTTGTCTGATCGCCACGGGTATTTCGATCGGCATTTCGGCAATCGCTTCGATCGGCAGCGCCGCGGCGCAGGATTATCCGACCCGGCCGATAAAGTGGGTGGTCGGCTATCCGCCCGGCGGCGCCACCGATATCATTGCGCGGCTGATCGGCCAGCGGATGTCCGAGCGGCTCGGCCAGCAATTCGTGATCGAAAACAAGCCGGGCGCCGGCAACAACATCGCCACCGAGTCCGTGATCAATGCGGAGCCCGACGGCTACACCATTCTGCTGGTCAATCCCGCCAACTACATCAACGCCTCGCTCTACGCCAACCTGAAGTTCAATGTCGTTCGCGACATTGCGCCGATCGCGGCGTTCAATCGCGTACCCAACGTCATGACGGTCGCCAAGGACGTGCCGGCCAACACGGTGGCCGAGTTCATCGCCTATGTGAAGGCCAACCCGGGCAAGGTGAATCTGGCGTCGTCGGGCAACGGCACCTCGGTGCATCTGTCGGGCGAAATGTTCATGATGATGTCGGGCGTCAAGATGCAGCACATTCCCTACCGGGGTGCGGCGCCCGCGATCACCGACATGCTCGGCGGCCAGGTCCAGCTGATCTTCGACAACATGCCCTCGATCCTGCAGCATATCCGCGCCGGTTCCCTGCGCGCGCTGGCGGTGACCTCGACGACGAAATCCTCGCTGCTGCCCGACGTGCCCGTTCTCGCCGACACCATTCCGGGTTACGAGGCGAGCGCGTTGTTCGGCGCCGGGGCGCCGAAGAACACGCCGAAGGCAATCATCGAGAAGCTCAACAAGACGTTCAACGAGGTGCTCGCGGAACCCGCGATCAAGGCCAAGCTGATCGATCTTGGCGGCGAGCCGCTGCCGGGGCCGCCGGAGGCTTTCGGCAAGATGATCGCGGCCGAAACCGACAAATGGGAGAAGGTGGTCAAGGCCGCCGGTCTCAAGGTCGAGTGATCTGCGTCACGGAACGATGCGGGCGTGATCTGGTTTTCTAGGCGGCGACGCAACCCAGAATCAGGAGACCAGATCATGCGCTACGCAACCATGGCAGTGTTGGCGATCGCGGCGGCAGCAGCCGCCACGACGGCCGGCCCGACGCCCGCCGCGGCGTACGATTACCCCTATTGTGCGCAGGGCAGGGGTGTTGGCATTCCCGGCGACTGCTCCTACCAGAGCTACGCCCAATGCATGGCGAGCGCGTCCGGGCGCGGACTCTACTGCAACCTCAATCCCCGCGCGGCCTTGAACCAGCAGCCGCGCGGTCGGGTCTACCGGGGCTACTGAAATCCGCGGGCACGACGATCCTCCCCAATGCGTGAAAAGCCGCCGCACTTGACGCGACGGTTAGCGCCGCTATACATAACTCAATGGTTAAGTATAGCGACGAGACCCTGAACCGCACCTTCGCAGCACTTGCGGATCCGACGCGGCGCGCGCTGCTGGCGCGGCTGGGCAGCCGGGACAGCATCTCGGTGAGCGAACTGGCGCAGCCGTTCGCGATGTCGCTGCCCGCGGTCATGAAACATCTCGACGTGCTGTCGGACGCAGGCCTGGTCGCGCGCGAGAAGACCGGGCGCACGGTGGCGTGCCGGCTGACCGCCGATCCGATGGAGCAGGCGATGCAATGGCTCAATCGCTACCAGCGCTTCTGGTCCGAAAATCTCGACCGCCTTGCCGCATTCCTGGAGGAAGACACATGGCCACCGCATCAGCCGCTGCCGGCCACGCCGGGCCAGCCAGCCAGCCGAGCCTCACCCTCACGCGTCGTATCGATGCGCTCCCCGAAAAAGTCTACGCCGCGTGGACCGACCCCGAAAAAATAGTGCGCTGGTTCGGGCCCGCGCAGGTCAAGGCCGGCTCGGTACAGGCGGACATCGATCTGCGCGTCGGCGGCCGCTACCGCATCAGCTTCGAAGCCGGGGACGGCGAGTATTTTCAGGTCGACGGCGTCTACCGCGAGGTGACGCCTAACGCGCGGATCGCATTCAGCTGGGCGTGGCACGCGACGCCGGAACGGGAATCGCAGGTCACGGTGTCGCTGCAGCCCGACGGCGGCGGCACGCTGCTGACGCTGCGCCATGAACAATTTTTCGACGAAGCCGCACGCGACGGTCATGCCCGCGGATGGAGTGCCCTGCTCGACAAGCTGGAAAAATATCTCGGCTGAAGCAAACCAGCCTGGCTGCGACTACGTGACCCGTACAAACCGGCCAGGGTTCAGGCGTCTTGAACGATATATAATAAGGGGAAATATCTCATGGCCTATGTTGACGGCTTTATTGTCGCGGTTCCCAAGAAGAACATCGCGGCCTATCGCAAGATGTCCACCAAAGCGGGCAATATCTGGCGCGAACACGGTGCGCTGGACTACCGCGAATGGGTCGCCGACGACGTCAAGCCCGGCAAGCTCACGTCATTCCCGCGCGCGGTCAAGCTGAAGCCCGGCGAAACCGTGGTGTTCGCCTGGATCACCTACAAGTCGCGCGCACAGCGCGACAAGATCAACGCCAAAGTGATGGCCGATCCGCGACTCAAGGGCATGATGGGGGCGATGGATTCAAAGTCGGCTCCGTTCGACGGCAAGCGGATGATCTATGGCGGCTTCGAAAGCCTGGTCAAAGTTTAGAACGCGTACCGCCGCGCGGAATTCTCAAGACTGCGGATAACTCGCCGCCTGCGCTGGACGCCTGCGCCGGCGGCGAGCTAATTTGGCCTAACGACTGCGCATAAAATCAAGAACCGTTGCGGTCCAGGGCGTTCGCGTGAGTTTGCAGGTCACCATTCTGAAGGTCTTGGCCAGTCACGACAGCGGCCGGGCCTCGCTCGCTTCTCTCAACAGAGACATCGCGATTCTTTCGGCCAGCGGCGCGGAATGGAGCGCGCGGATCAGGCGTTTGGCCGCGCGGGTCGCCGCCATCGATATTTTCGGCTGCGGTTACGTGCAGCGCGACGCCGAGGGATGGCAGATCACCGCTGCCGGCCGGGAATTCCTCGACGCGCTTGAAGCCGTCACCCAGGACAACCAGCCGCCGGTTCCGATCCAGCGCCGGTCCGTGGCTCCCGACGCGTCGGTCCGTCCGGAAGGCGCGCTGATCGTGATCGGTCATCGGTTCAAGAGCCGGATCGGGCGCTACTGCGATGCGGCCCCGCGCAATCCGAGAGCTATTTAGACAGCCGGCCCAGCTTGCTCGCCGGCAATGGCGCGATCGATGGCGTCGATCAGGACCTGGGTCTCGATGAATTTGAGCCGCGCCCGCTCGGCCTTGTCGCGATCGAACGGGGCGGCCAGCGTCTTGGCAAAGGCGTCGCGGTCCTCGACCATGCGCTCACGCGCCTTGTTCAGCGTCTCAAGTCGCTCGCTCATGG
>JBKJUA010000095.1:0-6261 GCA_046590305.1 Bradyrhizobium sp. | reverse complement strand
GCTCGACCTCATCACCTATTTCACGGTGGGGCCAAAGGAAGCCCGGGCCTGGACCATCACCCGCGGCACCAAGGCGCCGGCCGCGGCGGGCGTCATCCACACCGATTTCGAAAAGGGTTTCATTCGCGCCGAAACCATCGCCTATGCCGATTACGTGGCGCTCGGCGGCGAAGCCGGCGCCCGCGACGCCGGCAAGCTGCGGCTGGAAGGCAAGGAATACGTCGTCGCCGACGGCGACGTGATGCATTTCCGGTTCAATACGTAGTCTAGAAGTATCGCCCACCCACGGTCCTCATCCTGAGGAGCCGCGCCGCTTTGCGCGGCGTCTCGAAGGATGGCGGCAGGCCACGTGCCAGATGGTTCGAGACGCGCGCCGCGCAGCGCGCTGCCCGACGCGCTCCTCACCATGAGGAAGCGGGGGTGTGGCCGTCGCGAGGATCAATGCCCTTGCCCCTGCCCCTGGTCGCGAATTGCGCCGAGGTGTTCGTTGATGCGGAACACGATCAGGATGAATTCCGCGGCGATCCGCGAAAAGATCACACCGACGATGACGCTGGCGATCGAGGTCAACAGCACGATGAACCCGGCGAACGGGCTTATCGCCATCGCGGACAGGCCGGTAAAAATGCCGGACATGCCGAACAGTGCGATCAGAGCGATCACCAGCCAGTAAAACGTCTTGATGATGGTGGGCGTGATGAAGCGGTCCCACTGAAACAGATCCCGAAATTCAAACATCGGTCGTTCTCCCGGCGAGTCGCGTATGAGTTGAGTCCAAGCCTGCCTGCACAGGGCTAGCTCCGAAAGGTGTTCCGGGCAAGATCGTGACAAGCACCTGATGCCGGTGTTCCCCCGCCGGGCATGAGCCATGCGGGCGGGCGGGTTGAGATTGCCGCAAATAGCGGCCACAATCAGGCTTCCTTGCACCAATTCCCGATTCAGTCGCCATCCCATTCCCTGCGATTCCCTGCAATCCCCCGCATGACACTCTGCTTCGAAGATTTTCCTCCCGGCCGATTCGGGACGTTCGGCCCGCGCCGGGTCACCCGCGAGGAGGTGCTGGCGTTTGCCGCGGAGTACGATCCGCAGCCGATGCATCTCGACGAGGAGGCCGCTTCGCGCTCGATGCTGGGGGGCCTGTCGGCGTCGGGCTGGCATCTGTGCTCGATCATGATGCGAATGATGTTCGACGGCTTCATCGGCCGCACCGCCTCGCTGGGCTCGCCCGGGGTCAACGAATTGCGCTGGCAGGCGCCGCTGCGGCCGGGCGACGACATCACGCTCGATATCGAGGTCGCGGAGGCCAGGGTTTCCAAAAGCCGTCCGGACACCGGCATCGTGACGTTCAGGGGCGTGGTGCGCAACGCGGCCGGGCAGCAATTGTGCGAGATCGTCACGCCGATCATCGTGCGCCGCCGCGCCGCCCTCGCGGCGGGGCAGCGCTGATGCGCTTCTTCGAGGACATGGCGGTCGGGCAGCGGCGCGAGGTGGGGTCGTTCACCTTCACCGCGGACGCCATCAGGACATTCGCCGCGCAGTTCGATCCGCAGCGCTTTCATCTCGACGAGGAGGCAGGCCGCCAATCGCTGTTCGGCGGGCTGGCGGCGTCGGGCTGGCATGTCGGCTCGGTCTGCATGAAGCTGATGGTGGCCGACGGCCAGCGCCAGGCGAAGGAAGCGGCCGCGCGCGGCGAGGAGGTTGCGATCTGGGGACCATCGCCGGGGTTTCGCGAGCTGCGCTGGATCAAGCCGGTGCTGGCCGGCGACACCATCAGCTTTGCCAGCGAGATCGAATCGCTGCGCACCTCGGAGAAGCGGCCGGAATGGGGCATCCTCCAGGGCCGCAATACCGGCACCAACCAGCGCGGCGAGCTGGTCTATTCGATGCTGGCGACGGCCTTCGTGCCGCGACGGAAGGCGAATTCCTGAATCAGCATGGTTAAGGGATGGCGGCCCCGATCGGCTCATCGTGACGATCGCCGGGAACCATTTACTTGCTAACGCATTTTGAACCTAGTGCCTGCCATGATTGACACAGGGACGGAAGCTAAGGGGATTACGATGGCAGACCGCGGCGGCTTGAAAATTGTTGGCTTTATCTTCGCAACCATCACGCTTGCGGTGATGCTGGCCACCGGGATGGTGGTGAAGGGTCATGCCGACGGCGCCTATTCGTTCGACGGCGCCACGATCGCCAGCCGGTAAGGCCGAAAAGTCACCTTCCGCTAACCATGGCAGCTGAATCACTCATTTGATTTGATCAGCTGATTTGATCAGCGCCAGATCTGATCAGCGCCACGCCAGCGCCATCACCACCACCGACAGAACCAGCAGCGCGACAAACCTGATCATGAGGGTGCCCATACGGTGTTGCGAGACCCGCAACGGAATCGGATCGGTACTGTCGGGTCGGATGGCTTTCATGGTGACTTGTCCCCGTCGCGTGCTGGCGCCTGCCTTGGTCGCAGCGCGAACGCGGCAAGTTCAAAGCCAGTTTTATGAAAATGAAGATGGGTGAAAATGAAACCGCCGCCCGGCACGGGAGGCGGCGGTACAAGGCGGGTTGGCGGCGATCAGCTGTTGCGGAGGCCGTCGGCGGTGCGTTTCCACTGCGTCACATTGTCGGCGATCATGCGGGTGGATTTCATCGCGGCCTGGCTGAGCTGGGCATAGCCGGAAATCTCGCGCTGCACGCGCTGACCCTCGGCATGCAGCAGGTCGCGCAGGCTTTCGAGTTCGCCGATCAGGTTTTCGATTTCCGAAAGCGAGGTTCCGGCGACGCGCTGGATCAGCGAGTTGACGTTGTTGACGGTGGCCTCGGTGCTGGGCTCGAGCGCAGCGGTGTCGGGCGTCAGCGTCGGCGGGCGGCGCAGATAGGCGACGTCGTTGCGGACGAAGTCGCGGATGCCGGCCTCGACTTCGGAGACCGCGTCGAGATTGGGATCCGCTTCAGTTGATTCAACCTTGTCGGAACGAATGGTGGCATTCATCGGCTTTTCCCCTGCGTGTGTAACGAGCGCGGTTGTCCCCCGCACGACGAAATTCAACAGTTGCATCAGGGCTGCCGATTTTGACCGCATCGCGGCCAATATGCGGCAATGCTCGATCTTTCACGGGATCTGCCGGTCCGCGGCGCCACAGTGCTACCAGCTGCGCCTGAAACTCGCGCTTAGAGTCCCGGTCGGGATCCCGAGCGCGGTTTCGCCGATCGTGCCATTGACGGTGACGCCGCCGAACAGTTTCTGCTGGGCGCCGAACTTGCGCAGCCACTTGTCCTCGGTGGAGGACAGCGACTGGCCGGCGATGAAACTGGTGCCGGTATCGGCAATGCTCAGCTTCGCCGACTGATCGGTCTGGTAGTTGCGCGAGGGGTGTGCGGCGATGCCGGGCACCGGGACCAGGCCTTGCTGGATGATGTTGTGGCCGTTCTGCAAGGTGAGCGAATACGGCTTGCCCAGCGGCAGCGACTTGCTGAGGCTGGTGCCGAGCCTGCTTTGCTCCTGCGGGATCGACCCGGGCTTCGATCGCGGTCTTGTCCCAGATCGAGCCGATGCCGGGGGCGGTGATCGCCGCCCAGGCGGTGCCGGAGGATTGCGACGGCGGGCCGTCGGGTGAAAATTTCTGCCGCAGCACGTCGGCGCTGGTCAATGCCTGGGGCTGGCTGACCACGGTCATGTCGGCGCCGATCCTCGTATCCCAGAACGACGACAGCGATTGCTTCACCGACACGTCGGCCGCGCCATTCGCCTTGCTGGTGGATTTCCACGAGGTGTCGGAGCCGCCGGAGGCCTTTGGCTGGCGCGCCTTCGCGGCCGGACCGAGCAGCAGCGTGGCGGTATCGGTATTGAGCTGGCTCCAGTCCGGCTCCGGATACTCGCTATCGGCGTCACTGGTGTCGGAAGCGGCGGTTTCCGCCGCGGCGTCCTGATCTTCCTGATCCGACGGCAGCGCCTGTGCATGGGCCAGCGGCGCCACGCCAATGCCGGCCGCGAACAACAGCAGCATCGCCAGCCCGCATCGTGTTTTCGAAATCATAACCCCGCCCGATTGCAGACCGCCTCAGGCGAACGACGCCATCTTCGGCAGATGGATCGGACGTCCCAGCGCCTGCTCCACCAGGTCGAACGTATCGACGAGAACCCGGATGCTGGACAGCTTGCCGGCCTTGAACTGCGCGAAATGCGCGATCCGCAGGCTGATCGGCTTGTTCGAATCCAGCGCGGTCAGGGAATAGCGCAGCATCGAGGATGCCGATTCCTCGCCCAGCATGATGGTCTCGCGATCGAAGCGGTGGATGCGGATGTTCCCGGCGATCTGCCTGATGACCTCGATCACGGCTTCCCGGCCGCGGCGCGCGCCGAGGAATGGAAACATGTCGATCGGGCCATAGATCGCCCAGTCGACCTCGTCATCGATCAAGGCTTCGATGTCTTCGAACCGGCGTTCATTGATCGCGCGATGCAACGCGCGCGAAAAACGCCAGAGACTGTGCTCTGTCATTTTGTGGTGTCCTGATCTCTGGAATTGCCAAAACAGCAAAGACCGGCTCGCGCAATTGCGATACCCGGCCTGGCTGCACTTCGTTGTTGGTACTACAAATACGCGATCTGGATCAGATTTCAACGGACATTTTTGCATTGCACAAATGCGGCAGGTTCGGTCCGTTTACCTGTCGCGCCGGCGTGCCGGCTCTCGCTTGATGGGGATCTCGGCATCACGAATCGCGATCACGCCAAACAGCAGCGCGCCGCCGACGCCGCCGATCGCGGCCCCCAGCGGCATGAAGGTGAAGAACACCAGCATGGCACTATAGCCTTCAAAATTGGAGGTTTTGAACAGTTCGACCCAGGCGAGACCGGCGCCGATTCCCAGCGCTGCGCCGCCCAGCGCTCCCAACAACAGGCCGAGCAGGACAAGCAACGCAATTTTCATGGATGTGTTTTCTTTGTGTCAGTGGCCGCAAAACCTCGTGATGGGTCGCGCCAGGGGGCGGGGAGGTTCAACGCGGGGCGACGTAAAATGCAGGCCGGTATCGTTCCACCCGGCGCGCCCGTTCGGCTAGACCTTGCGCGGTCTGGTCTCGGCCAGATCTGCGACGACGTCGCGTTCCAGCACCTGCTGAACCAGATCGAAGGTGTCGATGATCTCGCGGATTTCCGCGATCCGGCCGCCGCGCAAGGTGTAAAACACCGCGATATCGAACTGGACGGTGCGGTCGTTGTCCCGCTTGCGGAAGAACGCGCGAACATGCACCGCGACCTTGTCGGCTTCGGCGACGGTGGCCGCGATCTGATAGCGCATGTCGGAATAGCGGGCGTAGACGGTGCTCCACATTTTCCGCACCGCGGCCTTGCCGCGCCGATGGCCCATATGCGGCATGATGTCGATCGGGGCATTGGCGACGAAATCGACATCGTCACTGCAGCAGGCCAGCGCGGCCTCGATATCGCGGGAGTAGAACGCCTCGAGAAAATTCAGCACACGCTGCCGGTTGAGTGGTTCGACCAATGTTTTTTCCCCGCCGGTGTTGCGCCCGACTCGCATGCTCCGTGCCATAGTGGACGGAATTGCGCGGTGATCAAT
Source organism: Bradyrhizobium sp. (assembly GCA_046590305.1). Classification (GTDB taxonomy): domain Bacteria; phylum Pseudomonadota; class Alphaproteobacteria; order Rhizobiales; family Xanthobacteraceae; genus Bradyrhizobium. The sequence goes on along the minus strand of JBKJUA010000095.1, from coordinate 679 downwards.
CGGCAAAAAGTTCCGACCGTTGGACGCGCGCAGAACGAAATCGATTCACAACTCAGGGGTGTATTTCAGGCGGCGGGCCGCTGCAAGATTTTTGTCTCATTCCGCGCACGATACCGGCGAATCCCTGGCCGCCGTGACGGCGCCGGGCACGTCGGCGCGGCGCCATACGCCCGTGGGGCGGTGCGCCACGCCCGGCAAAGGGGGCTGAAACCGGGACCCTAGCTCTTCTTGTTCGGGCTCTGCCCGGCGGGGGTCTTGCCGGCCGCGAACGGATTGACCGGCGCGGCGCCGCCCTTTTTGAGATTCTTGTCCGCCTTCGGTTTCTTCTTTTCCTTGTTGCTGCGCATCTGACCCTTGGCCATGACCATCTCCCCTGGCGCCCGGTTGAAGATTCGGCGCGGCAACAGACTAGCAAAGGTGCAGGCGTTTGTATGCAGACGGTGGGGAAACCGCAGGGCCTTCGATTTATTCCGCCCGCGGCATCGGGCAAATCTTCGGCCGCCGGACTTGCCCGCGGCGGCGCAGCGCGTATCCTCCGGCGCAGGAGGGCGGCCGTCAAAGTCCTCCGCTTCCGGGAGAATGACCATGAAACGCATCGCGCATCTCGTCGCCGCCGGCCTGTTGCTGTCGCTACCCGCTCTGGCCCATACGCCGCAACAGCCGCCGCACCAGTCGTTCG
>JBKJUA010000299.1:0-16190 GCA_046590305.1 Bradyrhizobium sp. | reverse complement strand
TCGGACAGGTGGCCTATGCCCGCTACAAGGGACAGCAGCTCGGCTACATGACCTGGGCGAGCCTCGGCCTCGTGATCGTGCTCGGCGGCGCGACGCTGCTGACGCACGATCCGCGCTTCGTATTGGCCAAACCCGCGATCGGACATTTCGCCATCGGCGCCATCATGCTGAAGCGCGGCTGGATGCTGCGCTATATGCCGCCGATCGTGACCGAGACCGTTCCGGAATATGTCACGGTCGCGGGTTATGCCTGGGCGGCGCTGATGTTCGTGCTCGGCGCCGGCACCATCGCGGTCGCCGCGACCGGCGATCTGAAACTGTGGGCGTTCTACGTCTCGGTGGTTCTGATCGGAGCGAAGGTCGCAGCCTTCGCCGTGCAATATGCGGCGTTTCGCATCCTCGTCGGCAACCGGATCCGCGCCGCCGCCCGCGCCTGATCCCTAAAGCGTTTTCAAGCGAAGTGGAGACCGGTTCGCGTCAAGAAAACGCGTCAAAAATAGCGCCAACGATTGGGCATGCGCCGCGAGATGCGCTATACCGCCGCCCGTGCCTACCCTGTCCCAGAACCATTCCGGTTTTGCGATACAATGCGTGAGGAGAGCTGAAGATGGCCGTCGACGGAAACTGGAATATCGTCATGAACACCCCGATGGGCGAGCGCAAGGCGACGCTGACCCTTTCGAGCACGGGCGGCACGCTGACGGGCACGCAGGGCGCCGACGGCAATTCCGGCGAGATCTTCGACGGCACCGTCGCCGGCGACGACATCGCCTGGAAAATCTCGATCACCAATCCGATGCCGCTGACGCTGGCCTTCTCCGGCAAGGTTGCCGGCGACAGCATGTCCGGCGAAATGGGCATCGGCCCGATGGGCAGCTTCCCGTTCACGGGATCGAGAGCGTAAGTGCGCTGGCGCAGGTAGCGCCACCATTGCGGTGCTGTACCTTCCCGGCGATGCCAGGCATCGCCGGTCACGGTACCGTGCACCGGAACCAGTTTCCGGGCAGAACCGTCCGCTTGAATGCAACCGAGGCTTGTGTCAGTTTTGGCACCAATAGCCCGTTGGAGGCATCCCTTGCGGACGGTCTTTCTCAGCTATGCATCCGATGACAACGCCGTCCCCGACGAACAATTCAAGGGATGGGTCAGTTCGCTCGACAACTGTCTGAAGCTGGAAATCCAGCATCTGGACGAGGTCAGGCTGTGGCGCGACGTGCGCGACTTCAGGGAAAGCGGCCTCATCACCGACGGACTGCGGGAACAGGTCAGAAATGCCGCGATGCTGCTGGTGGTGCTGTCGCGCCACTACAAGAACAAGCAATATACGGAGTTCGAGCTCACCGAATTCTTCGATTCCCGCAACGCGGACGAGTTGGCAACCGACCTGATCATTCCCGTGCTGCCGAGACCAATCGACCCCGGGCAAATTCCACCACCGCTCCAGGGACTGAAATACATCCCGTTCTTCGACATCGATCCGGAAACCGGAAAGGTCGAGCCGTTCTACGACGGCTATGGCAGGTTCGTTTCCGAGAAATACTGGGATGCCGTTCGCGAGGTAGCCAAGCTGATCGATACGCGACTGAAGGGCTTGCCCGACGACCCCCACAAGGCGACCGTCTACCTTGCGGCGCCCGGGCTCGATCAGGTCACCAATCACTGGAGGGTCTATAAGGAACTCGAAAGCCAGAAATGCCTGATCGCGCCGATCGATCCGTGGCCGGCCAATGCGGACAAGGCGAAAGATCATTTCGGCGCCGGGATCAAGAACGCATCGTTCTCGGTCCATCTGCTCGGCGCGGTTTCCAACAGTGCACGACGCTCCGATCTGAACGAGCTGACCGTGCTGCAGCTCGATATGGCCGGCGCGCGCCAGAAGACCGATCCAAAATTCCGCCGGCTGATCTGGATTCCCCAGGGTCTGAAAGAGCCGGATTCCGCGCAGCAGGCGCTGATCAAGAGTCTCGAGGACGGGACGCGGTTGACCGCGCAGGACGAACTCGTGCGCGGCGGGCTGGAAATGTTCAAGGAAATCGTCCGCGATGAGCTGGAGCAGGCCGGTGCCGCGAAGGCACAGCCATCGTGAGCGGACTTTCATCCAGCCAGCCATATCCCGGACTGCGCGCGTTCGAGGAAGGCGACCAGGAATACTTCTTCGGCCGGGACGCGCAGACACGCGGTCTGCGGCAAAAGATCGACAGCAGCCGGCTGGTGGCGGTCGTCGGCCGTTCAGGTTGCGGTAAATCCTCGCTGGTGAAAGCCGGCCTCATTCCCATGCTTGCCCAGGAGAACGCCGCGGGCGAGCCGATCTGGCGCATTGCGCTGTTTCGACCGCAGGGCCGGCCGATGGAGGAACTTGGCACGGCGCTGCTCGACCTCGCCCCCGGCGGAGCGGAGGACGCCAGGGAGCTGCGCCGCAGCCGGCTTGCCGCCATGCTGTCTCGCAGCAGCCAGGGATTGGTCGAGGCCGCCCGCGAGCTCGGCCTTTCCTCCTCCGGCCGGCTGCTCATCATCGTCGATCAGTTCGAGGAAATCTTCCGGTTCGAGGACCCGAGCGGCACAAGCGCCGACGAGGCGACCGCCTTCGTGCGGCTCCTGATCGAGGCGATCAATGCCGAAACTCCCCATATCAACGTCATCCTCACCATGCGGCTCGACTTCCTCGGCGATTGCGCACGTTTCCAGCGGCTTCCGGAGGCGATCAGCGACGGTCAGTATCTGGTTCCCAATCTCAGCCGCGCCGAGCGGCGCGCCGCCATCGAAGCGCCGGCGAAAAAGGCCGGCAAGCTGATCAGGCCCGAAGTCACGCAGCGGCTGCTCAATGAAATCGGCGAGGATCCCGACCAGTTGCCGGTACTCCAGCACGTGCTGATGCGGATGTGGCAGCATGCGGGCGCGGCTGCCGAGATTTCGCTCGATGACTACACCGGCACCGGCGGCGTCCAGGAAGCCATCTCGCGCCACGCCGATCAGATCTACGGCGCGTTGCCGAGCGACGGCCATCGCATTGCCGCCGAGCGCCTGTTCAAGGCGATCTCGGAACGCGACCGCCGCGGCCGTTCGATCCGCCGCGCCACCCAGTTCGGCGACATCGCAGCCATCGTATCCGGCGACGACGCGATGATGCCGGCCGCCAAAAGCGAACAAAAACTGCTCGAAGTCGTCGAGGCGTTCCGCGCGCCGGACTGCTGCTTCGTCATGCCTCCGGCCGGCGAGTTTATCGAGCCCTCCACGCTGATCGACATCTCGCATGAAAGCCTGTTGCGCGGCTGGAGCAGGCTGACCGGCACGCCGGAAAAAGAGGGCTGGATCGGCGAGGAAGCTGCCAACGGGCGCAAATACAATGACCTTCTGGAGGATGAAAAGCGGAATTACATATTCCCCAGCAAGATCGCCGACGAGCGGCAGCAATGGTGGCGTACAACGCAGCCGAACGAGGCATGGGCCGCGCGGTACGGAAGCAAATTTGCCGCGGCGAGGGATTTTCTTGAGAGCGTGTGCAACCTTCACCGAAGGGAATTCGAGATTCGTCAACAGCGCGCGGTTCGCAAGCGCTATTTTGGCGCGGCGGGCGCGGTACTTGCCTTGATCGGAGTGATCCTGGTCGTCGCATTTTTCTTCAATGAACAGGCCAAGCGCGCCCAACTGGCGGTGCAGCAAGCTGAACTTGCGAAGGAGCGGGTCGCAATCGAGACGGAGCGGGCCCGGGTGGCGACGGCCGGGGAGGAACAGATCGCCCAGGAGAAAAACAGGCTCGCCCGGGAGTCTGAAGCAAAGCTCAATCAGGCGCTGGCAGACATTCAGGCCCAGAAGGATCAGCTGGAGAGGTTCCGGCAAGATGTCAGCGAGAGGGTCGAGCAGGTCCAGAAGGCGTTGCCATTGAACGACAGCAAGATCCAGCAGGACCTCAGCAAGTTCGTTCAGTCGAACTCCGTCGTCAACGACGCCACGGCGCAGCGCGCCATCGTCGATGGCAAGGGTGATGCGCCCACAGCGACGCTATCGAGCAACAACGGCTTCATGTGGATCGGATCGATTGGAGCGTCGCCACGAAGCAATCTCAACACGCCGACCGGCGTCGCCGTTGCCGCGGACGCGGTGAAGGCCGGCGACCAATACACCACCGACCTCGACATCTATCTGCGCAAGGGGCTGCCCGAACTTCCGGGTTACATCCAGCAGCCTACCCTGGGCATCATGCCCGAAGGTACGCGCATCCAGATTGTGAACATTGCGCCACCGTTTCAGCGTCCCACCGGCGACCAACTCTGGGCGCAGGTCCGGGTAGTGAAGCTCGCGCTTTCGACCGTGTACTTCCAGTTCGCCGGAGGCGCGCGCGACCAGGCCCGGCAGCTCTCGAAGACCTTGCAGGAAAAGGGTTACAAGATCCCCGGCGAGGACCGCACCGGCGCCGCGGCCGGCAAGCGCGAGGTGCGGTATTTTTATGCCGCACAGAAGGCCATCGGGATCCAACTGGCCGCCGATGCCACCCAGGCACTGCAGCGGCTCGGCTATCCGTCGCTGCAGGTCGCGGCCGTCCTCGCAGGCGAGCCCGCCAAGAGCAATCCGGACGGCAAGCTTGAACTCTGGCTGGAGATTCCATCGAAATAGCCGAGCGGTTGGCCGACGGGCCAGTCGCCTGCTCGGGCGCGGCGGCGTGCGCGGCTGTTGGCGCAGCCTCTGCTACAGTCAGGTGGCGAATTGCGGCTGAGGCGGCGACAGTTGCTACTTCGGACGGCTGGGCACGATGGCAATCGGATTGAAGGTGTAGACCGCCTCGCCATGCTGGTTGTAGGCGGTCCACTTGATGCGGGCGATGCCCTGGGGCTTGGTCCGCGAAGGCGCCAGTTCGGTCACCTCCCCTTCGAGATGGATGGTATCGCCGGGCCGCACCGGCTTCAGCCAGCGGAGATCGTCGACGCCGGAGCCGAACAGCGGGTGTGGCCCGAACGGTCGGGCATTGGCAGCGAGCCGCATGGAGATCGCCGCGGTGTGCCAGCCGGAAGCGGCGAGGCCGCCGAGAATGGACTTCTTCGCCGCCTCTTCGTCGAGGTGGAACGGCTGCGGATCGTATTCGGATGCGAAACGGATGATATCTTCTTTCGACACCGTCACCGCTTCGCTCTTGAACCGCATCCCGACCTCAAGGTCGTCAAACCATTCGATCATCGGATCCTCGCTCGCATTCATGCCGAACGCGACTATCCCAGATTCAATTCCTTGAAGAAATCATTGCCCTTGTCGTCGATGATGATGAAGGCCGGAAAATCTTCGACCTCGATGCGCCAGATCGCTTCCATGCCGAGTTCGGGATATTCCACCACCTCGACCTTCCTGATGCAGTGCTCGGCGAGGTTGGCCGCGGAACCGCCGACCGAACCGAGATAGAAGCCGCCATGCTTCTTGCAGGCCTCGCGCACCGCGACCGCGCGGTTGCCCTTGGCGACCATCACCATTGAGCCGCCCGCCGCCTGGAACTGGTCGACGAAGGAATCCATTCGCCCCGCCGTGGTGGGACCGAACGCGCCGGAGGCATACCCATCCGGCGTCTTGGCCGGACCGGCGTAATAGACCGGATGGTTCTTGAAGTAGTCCGGCAGCGGCTCGCCCTTGTCGAGACGTTCGCGCAATTTGGCATGGGCGGAATCGCGCGCCACGATCATGGTGCCCGACAGCGACAGCCGGGTCTTGATCGGATGCTTTGAAAGCGTCGCCAGAATGTCCTTCATCGGCTGGTTGAGATCGATCTTGATCACCTCGCCGCCCAGCGCCTGCTCCACCGCCGGAAGATACTGCGCGGGATTATGTTCGAGCTCCTCGAGATAGACGCCGTCTTTTGTAATTTTGCCGAGCACCTGACGATCCGCCGAGCAGGACACGCCGAGCCCGATCGGCAGCGACGCGCCATGGCGCGGCAGCCGGATCACGCGGACGTCGTGGCAAAAATACTTGCCGCCGAACTGCGCGCCGACGCCGAGCGACTGCGTCATCTTCAAGATCTCCTGCTCCATCTCCAGATCGCGAAAAGCGTTGCCGTCGGCCGAGCCATGGGTGGGCAGCGCGTCGAGATAGCGCGCCGAGGCCAGTTTTACGGTCTTCATGCAAAGTTCGGCCGAGGTGCCGCCGATCACGATGGCGAGGTGATAGGGCGGGCACGCCGCGGTGCCGAGGGTGAGCACCTTCTCCTTCAGGAACGCCAGCATGCGATCTTTGGTCAAAACCGACGGCGTGGCCTGGAACAGAAAACTCTTGTTGGCGCTGCCGCCGCCCTTGGCCATGAACATGAACTTGTATGCGTCATCGCCTTCGGCATAGATCTCGCACTGCGCCGGCATGTTGTTGGCGGTATTTTTTTCCTCGTACATCGACAGCGGCGCCACCTGCGAATAGCGCAAATTGCGGCGCAGATAGGCGTCGCGCGCGCCCTCGGAGAGCGCGGCCTCGTCGTCGCCGTCGGTGATGACGCGAAAACCCTTCTTGCCCATGATGATCGCGGTGCCGGTGTCCTGGCACATCGGCAGCACCCCACCGGCGGCGATGTTGGCGTTCTTCAGGAAATCGAGTGCGACGAACTTGTCGTTGGGACTGGCCTCGCCGTCATCGAGGATGTTGCGCAGCTGCTGCAGGTGCCCCGGACGGAGGTAATGATTGATATCGCCGAACGCGGCCTCGCTCAGCGCCCGCAGCGCCTCGCGCGTCACCACCAGCGTGTCCCTGCCCAGCACGTTCTCGACCCGCACGCCCTCGGACGTGATCTTCCGGTACGGCGCGGTGTCGGCGCCGAGCGGAAACAGCGGCGTGTGCCGGTAGGGCGGAACGGGGGTGGCGGCGGACGGGATGGGCGTGGGGGCGTTCATGGGAGCTCACAGGGTTCTGGGGCGGAGGCGTCTGCAGCGAGACACCGCACGGAGATTGAACCGTTCTAAGCATTTTTTGAGCAAATGGAAGGTTCTGGATGACCGCCAATCCTGAACGGCACCCTGTTCACCCCTTCCCTTCCTGCTTCTCCGCATACGCGTCCACCAACGCGCGGATCATGCGTTGGTACGGCACGCGGCGCTGGCGGGCGGCACGCTTAAAAAACGTGACCGAGCGCTGCGACAGGCTCAGCGTCACCTTTACATTTTCCTCGCGCAGCACCAGCCGGTCCGGCGAAGGCAGGAAGTCATCAACGACCTTGACGCGGCCGATCTCGCCCTTGCTGTATTTAACCGTTGGCCTTTTCATAGATCGCCTTTCCCTTACGCCAGTAGCCTGCCCCGAAAATCCTGATCTTTCCGCTTCGCCAGGTGAAGCGCACCGTAACGACCGCGTCCCAACCCGGCCGAAGCAGAAATAACGCTGTTCCTCGCCGCCGTGATCGAGATCTTCGGCAATCACGCGAAACGGGTCCAGAAACGCATGCTGGGCGAGTTCGAACCCTACGCCATGCTTGGCCCGATTGACCCGGTCCTTCGCAGCGTCCCATTCAAAATCGAACATCAGCTCCAACCGTCCTGTAGTATGTACAATGTACCATATTCATGTATGGGCTGGAAGCGCTTCCCCGGGCCTAGGCAGGACGGGGGTCGCGGTTTGCGCGGCACGCGCCTCTTGCAAAGCCCCATCCATCGACCCCTCAGATCAAGTTGACATCCGCCCGGGTCTCTTGCACGAACCCCGCGCGCGGGTATCAATAGCGTAAAGGGGCATTTTGCATGAGACCGGACTTTCGCAGATCGACCACATTTGTCGCGGCGCTGCTGGCAGCGCTGGCGCTCACCGTCCCGGCGGCGACGCCGGCGCGCGCCGATCGTTGCGAGGATATCGCCAAGGAACTCAAGAGGCAGGTCGACGGCATCAAGATCGGCATCACTGCCGGCAAGACCATCTATTTGTCCCACCCGCAGGCCAGGGAGCTTTCGCTGGGCTGCGGCGGCGCCAACTTCTCCAATGAGCTCTACGCCAAGGCCGACCGCCGCAAGCCGAAGCCGGAATTTTTCCAGCTGATCGCCAGCGCCGGCGCCATCGTGTTCACTATCCCGAAGCCCGACGTGCTGACCGGTTCCACCCGCTGCATCAATCGAATGGGGCTTTTGCGCGGCGACCGGGTCAAGATGCGCTTCCGCCGGCTCAACATGGAATGCACGCGCACCAAGACCGAAGCGGCGATCGCGATCACGCGCGGTTCGGACGAGTAGGCGAGCCGCGGTAGCGTTATCGCCAGCAAATTGCCAACAAGATCGATCGAATCTTAGGGATATTGGAGCCCGCTATTTACCACCGCCCGGGAAGTGCGGCGATGCGGCACGATTGCGGCCATGGATTCATAAAGCTTTCGTCTCCTGCGCGTCACAGTCGGCAGCAACCAAGCAAGGAATCCTGTCCGATGAGTGTTTCCGCAGTCAGCCCTTCCATCCCCATGAAGCCGCCCGAGGCCAGCGTGCTCAAACCGCCGGAGGTCAGGGTCGATCGCGACGATCGCACGCCGCCGCCGCCGGTGCGGGCCGCGCTGCCGCCTGGCCAGGGAACGCGGATCGACCAGCTCGCGTGAGCTGAGCTCGATGCCGCTCGGTTTGCCCTCCCCCGGGAGAGCCGGCACCGCGAGTTCGCCGAAAACGGCGGGATCATCGAGATCCCATGACGCGCCTGCCGACGGGTGCCGGTGACGATCGAACACATCCCGCAAAATCGTTTATACTGCCGGCCACAACCCACTCATGGAGCGGATGCGGACCGATGCCCAATAACATGACCTACACCGGCGGCTGCCATTGCGGCATGGTGCGATTCGAATGCACCACCGACCTTGCCATGGTCACGGCCTGCAACTGCTCGATCTGCACCAAGAAGGGTCTGCATTTCGCATTCCTGGCGCCGAAGAGTTTCGTGCTTCGCGCCGGCGAGGACAATCTGCGCGAATATCTCTTCAACAAGCATGCGATCCGGCATCAATCCTGCATCGACTGCGGCGTCGAGGTATTTGCGCGCGGCAGCAAGCCCGACGGCACCGAGGTGGTGGCGCTCAACGTTGCCTGCATCGACGGCATCGAGCTTGCCAAGTTGACGATGACGCCGATCGACGGCCGGAACAGGTAGAGCGTTTCGGACTCCGTTCTACTCAACCATCCAGCTCCCTGTAGCGCCGGAAAACTCCCTTCTCGTTGAAGGGAATGCGGCGCTCGCTTGCCAGATACGCCTTGATGTTCGGCCGCGCCGCGACGCGGTCGTGCAGATCGAAAAGGCCGGGTATCCTGCGCTCGAACGCCGTCATGCGTTTCGGGAAAGCGTAGCGCAGCCCCGCCACGATCTGGAACAGCGAGAGATCGACGTAAGTAACGCGGCGGCCGGCGACCCAGGAGCCGCCGCTGCTCTCCAGCACTCCCTCGAAATATCCAAGATATTTCGGCACCCGCTCCTGCCAGAATTCCGCGGTGCGTTTTTTCGCCGGCCCGCGCTGGTCCTCATAATACAGCGAAGGCCCGAGCGGATGATGGGTGTCATGGATCTCGAGGACGAGATCCGCGATCGTCAGCTGCAGCTGATGCAGCCACAATCTTCCCGCTTCCGCCTTCGGCGCGAGGCCATGGCGTGGCCCGAGATAGAGCAGGATGTTCGCGGTCTGCCCGATCACGCGCTTTCCCGCTTTCAGAAATGGCGGGGCGAATGGCGGCGTGCCGCTCGCCGCCATCATCTTCGTCATCGCGCCCATGCCGCGCTGGCGCGCCACATCGGCGTAATCGGCGTCGGCCTCTTCCAGCGCGAGACGGACAAATTCGCCGCGCCCCTGGATCTGCGGCCAGTAATAGAGCTCATAACGCATCGGCGATCCCTCGTCGTACCCATACTTAACAAAACATTAGGGCCATGGCCCGCAGCAAGCATAGCGACGGTTGCATCCGGATTTCGCTTTTCGGTTACAAAGTTTCAACGCTGTTTCGCAAAGTACGAGTTCCATCAAGCACCTGGACCGATTTTCACGCGTAGCTTTAACGCACGTGCCCTTAAGTGCGAGCCCGGAGAACTCCTGATGCCGCCCGACACGGTCTTTGCTTTCGCCTACCACCAGATGCTCGTCGTCATCGCCGGCGCCGTTTGCCTGTTCGGCACCTGGGTCGGCATGCGCCATTTTGCCCGCGCCCGCGCCACCCAGGGCACCACCCGCTATGGCTGGCTGTTCATGGCCTCGGTCGGCACCGGCGCCGCACTCTGGGCCTCGACCTTCATCTCTATCCTGGCGCTGGACCCGTCGCTGAACAGCGGGTTCGAGCCGTTCGCAACGCTGGTGGTGCTGATCGTTGCGGTCATTGCCTGCCTGGTCGGATTCGAGATCGGCAGCCGGCACTTTACGCTGGCGCCGGAACTCGGCGGCCTCGTGATGGGGGCCGGCATCCTGGCCATGCACTTCTTCGCCATGAAATCCTGGCACATCGCGGGCACCACGCAGTGGAACACCTACGGCGTCGTCATGACCTTCGTGCTCGGCCTCGGTTTGAGCGCGCTGGCGGTCAACCGCGCCAATCGTCCGGTCACCCGCTGGTGCCGCCATGGCGCGGCGATCGTGCTGGCGTTCATGATCTGCGCGATGCACTACGCCATGACGGCGTCGTCAACCACCCTGCCCGACCCCTCGGTCGCGCTGCCGCCCTATCTCATTCCCGCACCGATGCTCGGCTTCGCCGTGGTCGCCGCGGTGTTGCTGGTGATGGGCAGCGGCTTTTCGACTTACATCATCGACCTGCGCTCGCGCACCGAATCGGCCGACCGCATCCATCAGCTGTCATTCAACGACACCATGACCGGACTGCCGAACCGCATCGCCTTCAACGAGCGGCTGGCGTTCGATACGTCCGAAGCCCACGAGAAGGCGTACAAACTCGCCGCCTTCTCGATCGACGTCGACGGCTTCAAGGACATCAACGACGTGTTCGGCCACAGCGCCGGCGATCTGCTGCTGATCGAGGTGGCGGACCGGATGCGCCGGACCATCGGGCCAGGCGAATTCCTCGCACGTCAGAGCGGCGACGAATTCCTGGGCCTGCAGACCTCGGACAATCATCCGCAGGACGCGCTCGGCTTTGCCGGGCGGATTGCGCAAGTCTTTGCTGAACCCTTTACCGTCCAGGCCCAGACCGTCACCCTCACCGCTTCGATCGGTTTCTCGGTGTTTCCGACCGACACGCCGGAGCGCGACCAGTTGCTCAGCAACGCCAAGCTGGCGATGCACCGCGGCAAGAGCAAGCAGCGCGGCTCGGTCTGCATGTACAGCCACGAGATGGACGATACCGCACGGACGCGGCGCGCGCTGGCGCGTGACCTGCAGACCGCAACCGAACGCGGCGAACTCGCGCTGCACTATCAGCTGCAGACCTCCCTTGCGGATGGAAGGATCTGCGGCGCCGAAGCTCTGATGCGCTGGCAGCACCCGAAGCGCGGCATGATCTCGCCGGCGGAGTTCATCCCGCTGGCGGAGGAAACCGAGGCGATCGTGCCGATGGGCGAGTGGGCGCTGCGCACCGCCTGCCGCGACGCCGCCGAAGGCAGGATTCCCGGAACCGTCGCGGTCAACCTCTCGCCGGTGCAGTTCTCGCGCGATGATCTGGCCGAAACCATCCATGCGATCCTAATCGAGACCGGGCTGTCACCGCGGCGTCTGGAAGTCGAGGTCACGGAATCGACCCTGATGTCGGACCAGACTCGCGGGCTGCACATCCTGCGCAAGCTGAAGGCGATGGGAATCGCGGTTTCGATGGACGATTTCGGCACCGGCTACTCATCGCTGGCAACGCTGCACGCCTTCCCGTTCGACAAGATCAAGCTCGACCAGTCGTTCGTCAAACGGCTGCCGAACGACGCCGCGGCGGCCGCTATCGTCCGCACCGTACTGGCGCTCGGCGCCAGTCTCGGCATCCCCGTGCTCGCCGAAGGCATCGAGACCGAGGCGCAATGGCAGTTCCTCGCCGACGAAGGCTGCGACAAGGGCCAAGGCTACCTGTTCGCGCGGCCAGTGGCGCTGGCTCAATTGCCGGCGGCGATTTCTGCCGCCGCACGATTCGTTCGCGAGGATGCTACGGAACTCGCTGACGCACCTGCGGTGGCCGCAGCCTAGGCTGGACCGCAACCCCCGTTATTGCGACGCGCCGGTCAATTCGCCGCAAAACAGTAAAACAGCCCGTCACCGCCGGTGCTCTTCAGGTCATTCTGCGAGCAGCCGCCATCCGGCCCGCGCGAGGGATGCGAGGTGTTCCAGGATTTCGAGGCGTCGTCGTCACGCAGGCCGACGCGGTCGGCATGCCCCACCATCGCCGCGCCCTGCGTGCTGCTCGTCCAGTTCTTGCAGGTACGGTCTTCGCCCGCCGCGAAGGCGGTGCCGTCGGCCTGCGATCCCGTCAGCACATCGTGACGGTTCGGCGTGTCACCGCGGCCGTTGATGACGTCGCCCTTTTCGCTCAGCGCGGTCGCCTTGGTGAGGTTGTTGGCGGCGCCGTGCAGTTCGGCGACATCCTTGGCGATCACGACGCCTTTTGAATTTTGCCAGGGCCCCTTGCCGATGCGATCGCGGGCATTTTCCGCCGGCTTGCCGTCCGCCGGCTGGGTCGAGAGATAGGCGCGCCAAACCTTGACACCTGAAGCATTGGCGCCCGCGCCCGCCGCCTGCGCCAGCTGCTGGCAATAATTGTCGGCGCCGGCGAGGCCACCGAGATTGCCGCCATTGCCGATCCCCACTGAGGTGACGAAGAAGCTGGTGCCGGCCGCCTGCGCCAAAGCGGGCTGCGCCGCCAGCGTGGCGAACGAGGCGGCGGTGAGGCCGAAACACAGCCGCGAGATGATCGGTGCGAAAGCGGGCATCGTATCCTCCGATGGGTTATTTGATCCGCCGGCTCGTTGAGCGCCGACCTGGTCTGACATCAACACGACACGGCTATGGTTATTCCGGTTCCACGACACCGAAGTGAGGCGCGAAATACCTCAAAGGAAAAGGCGCCGCGGAATCAACCGCGGCGCCCTTGATTTTAGCCTGTCGCAGACGATCAGGTCTGCTGGATCGCCGAGAGCTCCCAGCTTTCGCCGCGACGCCGCACGAAGGTCCAGACCTCGGTCGCCTCGACCGGCTGCTCACTGCCCGCAACCAGACGGTTGGTGCCGCGCTCCAGCGTCTTGTCGACCAGCGCGAACCGCATCGCCACGCTGGCGTAATCGGTTTCGCCCTCCCGCCAGGCTTCCGCGAGGTCGCCCTGCAGCAGCTTGACGTCCGACACCTTGTTGATGTCGTTCTTGGTCTTATTCTCCTCAAGGTCCTTGGTGAAGTACATCACCATTTCGGGGGTCGCCAGCGTGTGCAGCTTGTCGACATCCTCGTTCGACCATGCGGTCTGGACATCGCCGAGCAACCGCTCGAAGGCCTCGTAGTCGGCCGGCTGGATCTCAAGCGGCGCGCTGCCCGAACCCAGGCCGAAGCCAGTTCCGGTTCGCAGCGAGTTCAGCGGTCCGCCGGGGCCGACTGCGGCTCCGGGCGCCGGGCCGGCATAGGCCGAGGCGGTGGCAGAAGCGTTACGGCGTTGCCACCACGACATGGCCAGCTTCACCACGATGAAGATCAGGCCGATCTGCAGGATCAGGCCGATGATCGACGCGATACCACCGAGGCCGGAGAAAAGGCTGCCGCCGAACAGCATGCCGAGCAAGCCGGCGCCGAGGAAGCCGGCGGCGAGGCCGCCGAGCATGCCCATGCCGGGCTTGTTGAACATACCGCCCTTGGCAGCGGCACCCGCGGCCGCGGGACCGGCCACGCCGGGTGTGCCCGGCTGGGTCATGGTGCGGTTCATCGGTTGCGCCGCGTTCGGCGCGGTGGCGGTCGGCGGCGGTGCGGAATGGGTCCGCGATCCTCGGGAACCCGAGCTGCCGCCACCGCCCGGCCGGGCGTCGGCCGCGGAGATCGCGAACATCACCGGAACCGCCAACGATAGAACGACGGCAAGGGCCTGGACGATGCCGCGCGTACGCTGCGTGAATTTCATGTCTGTTTCCTCAAAATCCCCAGCAGGGGGAAGCAGCCATTAAGATGGGCAGCGCTGCCCAAAAGTGAAGCCGCCATAGGGACGCATGGCTGCGGCCCTCGGTCGCGGGGATGCGTCAATTAGGCAGGTATGTCCGGCGCTCGGTTGGGTTGGCGACACACTTACCCGCCAGTCGAGCAGAGGATTCGGAGAGCCGTATGGCGCGTCAGGGAACTTGACCAAACTACGTGAATTACGTACCTTACACGGTACGATAGAGACGTAGTCGCTGGACCAATGCAGACCGTATGCATGACCAAGTCATTTGAGATCGCGGCCAAACAGGCCGGGATGACAGATGACGAGAAGGCCGACATCGTGACCTTTCTGGCCGGGAACCCGCAGGCAGGCGACGAACTGGCGGGTACGGGCGGCTGCCGTAAAGTGAGGGCTGCCGGCCGTGGCAAGGGCAGGAGCGGCGGCTACAGGACGATTACGTTCTACTCAGGGGAAGCAATGCCGGTTTATCTCCTCACGGTCTTTTCGAAGGGCGAGAAGTCCTCGTTGACGGCCAGTGAGTCGGCGGCGCTGAAGGCAATAACAAAGAACATCGTAGCTGAGCATCAAAAACGAATGGCGACGCCGTCGAGAAGACAGGGTGCAGTCGAATGAGCAAGAAGGCTTTTGACAAGATCGCGGCTGGCCTCAATGAGGCTTTGGAAATTGCGCGTGGCGATGCGAAGCCAGCCAAACTCTACGTTCCCCCGGAAATAAATGTCCGTGAAATTCGCAAGAAGCTGAATCTGTCACAAGACCATTTCGCTGCCGAATTTGGCTTCACGATCAATCAAATTCGGGATTGGGAACAGGGCCGAACCCGGCCGCTTGGCGGTTTGCGGGCCTACCTGATGTTGATCGACAGCGATCCAAAGGTCGTGTCGCGGCTCTTGCACCACAGCACAGGGAAGAAGCGCGCAACCAAAGCAGCCTGACATGTGGCGAGCCGCTGCGCAGTCAGCGCCGCAGCCAGCGAGTAGGTTCACCGCGCAGCCCATTGACGGTCATGTGCCGGCCAATCCGCCTCACGACGGCGCCATGGTCTCCTTGACCTTGGCGACCAGCGCGCTGAGCGCGAACGGTTTTGCCAGGAAGGCAAACTGTTCGTTTTCCGGCAGGCTCTTGTCGAACGCCTCTTCTGCATATCCTGAAACGAAGATGATCTTGAGGTTGGGGTTGCGGATCCGCATCTCCCGCAGCAGCGTCGGGCCGTCCATTTCCGGCATCACTACGTCGGAAACCACGAGGTCGACCGCGCCGTTCTTTTCCTCCAGCGCCTCCATCGCCTCGACGCCGTTGGAGGCCTCGATCACGCTGTAGCCGCGAGAGCGCAGGCCCCGGGCATTGAGCGAGCGCAGCCCCTCTTCGTCCTCGACCAGCAGGATGGTGCCCTGCCCGGTCAGGTCGGCGCGCGGCTTGGCTTCCGCCGTCTGCGCCTTGGCTGCACCATTGACCGCGGCGGGCTCCGGCTCGGCCTCCTTCTCGGCAATGTGGCGCGGCAGGAAGATGTGGAACGAGGTACCCTTGTCGGCCTCCGAGTCGACATAGATGAAGCCGCCGGTCTGCTTGACGATGCCGTACACCGTCGACAGGCCGAGGCCGGTGCCCTTGCCGACTTCCTTGGTCGAGAAGAACGGTTCGAAGATCTTGTCGACAATGTCGGCGGGAATGCCGGTGCCGGTGTCGGCGACGTCGATCCGGACATAATCGGCCGCCGGCATGCCCTTGTAGGCGAGTTGGCTGGATTCCTCCGTCGTCACATTGGCGGTCCGCACCGTCAGCTTGCCGCCGTCGGGCATCGCGTCGCGGGCGTTGACCGCGAGGTTGACGATCACCTGTTCGAACTGGGAGACGTCGACCTTCACCGCCCACAGGTCGCGGCCGTGCACGAGGTCCAGTTTCACCTTTTCGCCGATCAGCCGGCGCAGCAGCATGGTGAGATCGCTCAGGGCGTCGCCGAGATCGAGCACCTGCGGCCGCAGCGTCTGGCGGCGCGAGAACGCCAGCAGCTGCCGCACCAGCGTCGCGGCGCGGGTGGCGTTCTGCTTGATCTGCATGATGTCCTGGAACGACGGGTCGGTCGGCTTGTGCGCGTTCAGCAGGAAATCGTTCGCCATCATAATGGCGGAAAGCACGTTGTTGAAATCATGGGCGATG
>JBKJUA010000189.1:0-4733 GCA_046590305.1 Bradyrhizobium sp. | reverse complement strand
GCTTCTTCCGCCGGGATGGTGGCGACCAGCTTGTAGTAGTCCCACGGGGCTTTGGATTCCGCGGGCTTCTTCACCTCGAACAGATAGGCCGGGTGGATCTTGCGGCCGTCGGCGCGGATCGAGCCCTTACCGAACAGATCGTCGTCGGTCGGCATTTCCTTCATCTTGGCGACCACGGCACGGCCGTCATGCGGATTGCCGCCGAGGGCTTCCAGCGCCTTGAAGTAGTGGATCAGCGAGGAATAGACGCCGGCCTGCACCATGGTCGGCGGACCCTTCTTGTGCTTTTCGTTGAAGCGCTTGGTGAAGGCGCGGGTCTTGTCGTTGGCGTCCCAGTAGAACGTCTCGGTGAAGTTCAGGCCCTGAGCCACCTTGAGCCCGAGCGAATGGATGTCGGTGATGAACAGCAGCATGCCCGCGAGCTTCTGGCCGCCGGCGACGATGCCGAACTCCGCCGCCTGCTTGATCGTGTTGGTGGTGTCGCCACCGGCATTGGCGAGACCGATGATCTTGGCCTTGGTGCTTTGCGCCTGCAGCAGGAAGGAGGAGAAGTCGGCATTGTTGAGCGGATGGCGGACGTTGCCGAGCACCTTGCCGCCATTGGCGGTGACGACGGCCGCGGTATCGCGCTCCAGCGCGTGACCGAAGGCGTAGTCGGCGGTCAGGAAGAACCAGCTGTCGCCGCCGGATTTCACCAGCGCCTTGCCGGTGCCGTTGGCGAGCATCCAGGTGTCGTACACCCAGTGCACCGTGTTGGGCGAGCACTGCGCGCCGGTGAGGTCCGACGACGCCGAACCGGAGTTCAGGTTGACGACGTTCTTGTCCTTGGCGAGGTTGGAGATCGCGAGGCCGACGCCGGAAGAGGCGAGATCGACGAACACGTCGACCTTGTCGACATCGATCCACTGCTTGCCGATGTTGACGCCGACGTCGGGCTTGTTCTGATGGTCGGCCGAGATCAGGTCGATCTTCCAGCCCTTGGCCAGCAGCCCGGAATCCTCGATGGCCATTTGCGCCGCGGCCGACGAGCCGGGACCGCCGATGTCGGCATAGAGGCCGGACTGGTCGCCGAGACTGCCGACCTTGACGACCTTATCGAGCTTGGCTTGCGCGAACGCACTGCCTGACAACACCAGGCTCGTGGTCAGTACGAGGGCAGCCATCGATCGTTTCTTCATTATTCCTCCAAAGGATGTTTTGAAATTCAGGCGAGATGATCAGCGCGAGCGCGCATTATGGCGCGCATTTCGCCGGCCGCATAGCCGCGTGCGATAACAGCGCTGTGCGTCCGGATATTTCACGCCGCGGAGAATTGCGCCGTCAGCCTGCCGTCTCAGCGCCAGAAATAGCGGACGCCGGCATAGACGATGACGAGGCAGATGAAGATCAGCGCCACGGGAAGCCGGGGTTTGGCCGTCGGACCGGCGGCGGTCTGGGGCGGCTTCGGCTCCGGCCGCTTGAAGGCGGTGACGTTGTCCGCCACCCGGCCGTTTCCTTGACCGTTTCCTTGACCGTTTCCTTGGCCGTTCAACTGGGCCTTGACGTCGGGCGGCGTGCCGGCTCCGCCCATTTCGCCGTAGTAGCTGCGGAAAATCAGATGGATGGTAGCTTCCGAAGCCTCGGGTTCCGCCATCTTCTCGATCAGGGCTTTATAGCCGGCGAGGAAGTTCTGGGCCTCCGCGGGCAGCGAGGAGGTGCCGTTCAGCTTGGCCAGCATCTTCCAGGTCGCAAAGTCCGCTCGCGCCCTGGTGTCGGCACGTCGCGCGATCAGCATATCCGCAGCTTTAATCAAATTGGCCTCAGGCGTCGTCGGAGTCCACTGGGCTTAAACTACATATTGCCGGTCAATACGAGAAGTAAACGGATCACATATCCGGTCGATGTCCGCACTAACGCCGAAATAACATCAAGATTTAGACCGAACTGGGAACCCGCCAGCGGCAGGACGATCAGGACCCCGATCAGGATCAGCATGCCCCATGGTTCCAGCCGGGACAGCGGGTAGGCCAGCACATCAGGCAGCAGCCCGACCGCGACCCGGCCGCCGTCCAGCGGCGGGATCGGCAGCATGTTAAACACCGCCAGCAAAACATTGATGATCAGCGCATTTTTGAGGTTGTCAGCCAACCATTTCGCGGTCTCCGCGGGCGCCAGGGGCAGGGCATGGAACGCCAGCGCGGCCAGTAGCGCCAGCCCGATATTGGTGGCGGGGCCGGCCAGCGCCACCCAGACCATGCCGAGCCGGGGGTTACGCAGATTGCGAAAATTCACCGGCACCGGCTTGGCATAGCCGAACAGGAACGGGGCGTGGGACAACAGCAGGATCCCCGGCAACAGCACCGTGCCGAACGGATCGATATGCTTGAATGGATTGAAGCTGACGCGGCCGAGGTCATAGGCGGTGTCGTCGCCGAGCCGGCGTGCGGCAAAGGCGTGCGCGGCCTCGTGAAAAGTGATGGCGATGATCAGCGGCAGGACCCAGACCGAGACGTCGTAAAGGGAGATATTTGAAAACAATGGATGTCCTGTCGGGGGGCCGGGTGAGATCAGGCTATCACGGATGTCGCTGCCTGGTAAGCGCAGCCCGGATGGAGCCAACGGGTCGGCGCGAAGCGCCGCCCGATGACAGGCTCCGCGAAATCGGGGGCTTCGTTACAAGCGGATAAGCGTTCCCGGATTGCGCTTCGCTCCATCCGGGCTACAGGACTACTGCGGGTGCCGCTTCCGGATATTGCAGCAGGCCGTCGTCGAGTTTCACCCAGTCCATCTTCTCGGAAACCCAGATGTGCTCGGTCGGCGCAAAGGCGTTGCGGTCGTCGAAGGCGGCCAGCGACACGCCGGCCCAGGCGGGATTCTTCCGCCATGCGAACAGCCTTGTGCCGCAGGTCTTGCAGAACACCCGGTCCAGCGCTTCCGACGACGGATAGCGCGCGGTCTCGCCGGTGACCGTCAGCGCGCTTTGCGGAAACAGCGCGCGGGCGAAGAACGGCGAGCCCATCGCCTTCTGGCAGTTGCGGCAATGGCAGATCCGAACGTTGATCGGCTCACCCTCGCACCGGAACCGCACCGCGCCGCACATGCAGCCGCCCTCGTGTGTCACGATGTTCTCCGCTGACTAATTGTCGTCATTGCGAGGAGCGCTTGCGACGAAGCAATCCATCTCTCCGTGCAAAGAAAGGGTGGATTGCTTCGCTGCGCTCGCGTTGATGGAGCGTCAACCGGACGCATCAATACGTCGCGCGGCCGCCGGAAATGTCGAACACCGCGCCGGTGGAGAAGGCGCAATCTTCCGAGGCCAGCCACGACACCATTGCCGCCAGTTCTTCCACCAGCACAAAACGGCCCTTCGGAATCTTCGCCAGCATGAAATCGATATGCTGCTGCGTCATCTGGTCGAAGATCGCGGTCTTGGCGGCCGCAGGCGTCACCGCGTTGACGAGGATGTCGTGCGCCGCCAATTCCTTGCCGAGCGATTTTGTCAGTGCGATCAATCCGGCCTTGGAAGCCGAATAATGCGCGGCGTTGGGGTTGCCTTCCTTGCCGGCGATCGAGGCGATGTTGACGATGCGCCCGTAGCCTTGGGCAATCATGACAGGCGCGATCGCCTTGCAGCAGATGAACGGGCCATCGAGATTGATGCGCAGCACCTTGCGCCATTCATCGAGGTCGGTTTCCCACACCGTCTTGTTGATGCCGGCGATGCCGGCATTGTTGACAAGAATGTCGATCTTGCCCAGCGCCGCCAGTGTCGCGTCGCGCGCCTTCTCGACCGCGGCAAGATCGGACACGTCGACCTTGATCGCGCTTACGGCAGGGCCGATTTCCTTCGCTGTTTTCTCTGCGAACGGCAGGTCATGATCCCAGATCGCGACCTTGGCCCCAGAGGCGACAAAACGTTCGGTGATGGCGCGGCCAAAACCCTGCGCGCCGCCGGTGACGACAGCGCTGCGGCCGTTGAGATCGATCTTGTTCATTGGAAAACCTCTGGTCCGGTGAGTGTCAGAGCATGTAGCCGCCGTCGACGACGAGGTCGACGCCGGTGGTGAATGCGCTTTCGTCGCTGGCGAGATACACGGCCGTGGCCCCGATTTCTTCCGCGGTGCCGAGCCGGCCCATTTTCTGGCGGGCGACGAATTTTTCACGGCCGTCCGGACCGGCCGCGGCGGCGCGTTGCAGCATCGAGGGCGTTTCCACCGTGCCGGGGCAGATGCTGTTGCAGCGAATGCCCTGGGTGATGAAGTCGGATGCAACCGCGCGCGTCAGCAGCGAGACCGCGGCCTTGGACGCACTGTAGACATAGCGGTTGGCCGGCGGCCGCAGCGCCGCGCAGGACGAGATGTTGACGATGCTGCCGCCTCTGCCCGCGATCATCGCCGGCAGGAACGCCTTGATGGTCCGGTGCATCGACTTGACGTTGAGGTCGAACGAAAAATCCCAGTCTTCGTCCGAGCAGTCGAGGATGGTCCCGTGGTGCACGAAGCCGGCGGCATTGAGCAGGACGTCGATTCTGCCGACGCGGCTGGCGAAGGCATTGACGTCGGCCGTATTGCGAACGTCGAGCCGAGCCGTTTCGGCGATGCCTTCCTGGGTTAGCGTAGCGAGGCCCTTTTCATCGATATCGGTGGCGATCACCATGGCGCCCTCGCGCGCGAACGCGATGGCGCAGGCGCGGCCGATACCGGCGGAAGCGGCGGTGACAAAGGCGCGCTTGCCCTTGAGTCGGTCTGACATTT
>JBKJUA010000031.1:0-10714 GCA_046590305.1 Bradyrhizobium sp. | reverse complement strand
CGACCACTGGCGGCACTTCTGGATGATGCTGGGCGCGATGTGGGGCCTGTTCGCCGCCGCACAGCGCTGGCGGGCGAAAGCGGCGCCCGGCCTGCACTCGACCTGAGAGGCTTACTTCTCGACCGTAAACGTCAGGCCGGCATGGTCAACCAAGCGCTTGATCAGCCTGTCGCCCATGGCCGCACCCGGAGTCCAGATTCCCGCAGCAACCTCCGGCGTGTCGCGCAACAGGCAGATCGCGCATTCCGAGATCATCTTGGAGGTCGAGCCGTAACCGGGATCGCGATCGCCCTTGACGGCGGCGCGGACCTGGCGGCCGTCGGGCGCGATGGCGACGAACAGCAGGTCGTAGCTGCCGTTCTCGCGCTCTTCCTTTGAAGGGCCCTCGCCCGGCTTCGGCACCTCGACTCCGGAGAACTTGTTGTTGGCCGCCATCACCTTCCTGGCAATCGCCTCGCCTTGTTCGCCCGGGCCGGTCATCACCATCTCGTCGTAGACGAAATCCTTGCCGTAGGGGAAACCCAGCAGCATGTTGGAGCGGTGAACGTTGCGGGTGTTGATGTTGGCCATCACGAAAGGCGCGGTCCACGACCTGAGGTCTTCATCGAGTACAGGCCTGTTGCCGAGCGGCTGTTTCGGACCGTCGAATCCCGGCGTCAGGACGAAGGGATCGCGCAGCATGGTGACGAGGCTCAAATCCCTCATCGTCGCTTCGACAATGGCGCGCATGCTCGCGGCCGTGCCGCCTGAAAGCGTGCCGCTCATTTCGCGCACACGCCCCTTCACCCGAGCGGCCGGTGCGCCAAATACCTTCTTCGCTTCCTTCTGGGCACAGAACACGCCAAGCTCGAACGGCAGCGAATCGTAGCCGCAGGAGAACACGATGCGCGCCCCGCTTTTTTTGGCAGCCGCCTCGTGCTGGTCGATCTTCTGCCGCATCCAGATCGGCTCGCCGCAGAGATCGAAATAATCGACGCCGGCGGCGACGCATGCGGCCAGCAATTCGTTGCCGTAGAGCAAATACGGGCCGACGGTGGTGATGACTGATTTGGTCTGCTCGACCATCGCCTTCAGCGAGGCGGGATCGCCTGCGTCGGCGACGATCAGAGGGGTGTCGGCAGGCGCCCCGATCGCGTCGCGCACTGAGGCCAGCTTGTCCTGGCTGCGGCCGGCCATCGCCCATTTCAGATTGCCGTCGTCCTTGTATTGCGCGGCGAGATATTCGGCGACGAGCTGGCCTGTAAATCCGGTGGCGCCATAAACGACGATGTCGAATTTCGACGAAGACATGTTTAATCCTTATGAACTTATTTGTCGTCATTCCGGGGCGATGCGAAGCATCGAACCCGGAATCTCGAGATTCCAAGTCTGCGCTTCGCGCATCCCGGAATGACGGTCTGTCTACTTCTTGCCTGCGTAGGACGCGCCCATGCCGGCGCGCACGTCGGCCTGGATGCCATAGGGCGCGATCGGATAGCGCAGGCCGTTTTTGGCGAGCTGTTTCATGCCCGCGATCGCCTTGGCGAGATGTGCCGGCGACAGCGCCATTAGCATCTCCTCATCCGGCACGCCACCATAGCGGCGCTCGGCAAAGCACGGCAGCGACAGGCTGGGTTCGCCGGTCTTGAGCGCCCGCCCCCATGAATCGGCGCAGGCGGTCTCGCCGACCACGCCCCATTCGAACTTCTTGTAGCCGGTATATTGCAGCCCGTTGATCAGGATGATCATCTGGCCGGGCGTCGCATAGACCAGGCAGATATCCGGCGGATCGAGCCGGCCGCTCGACAGCGGGCTCACCGCCAGCGCCTGATATTGTCCGTAAGCCACGACATCGAGCGCCTCCTGGCGCTTGCGCGCATCCTCGGCGGTGCCATGCCAGACGCCGACGTAATTCGTGCCCTCGAGAAATTTCTCGTCCTGGGGTGCCAGGCCGATCACGGCGCGGCACTGCGCGCCGACGAGGTCATCCGCGGTAATGCCGACGGTCCAGCCCAGCCGCGAGGCCATGCTGACGATCTGGTCGGTGGTATGAACCGCCGTCGGCCGCCGGATTTTCGGGATCGCCGTCATCTCCTCCACGGTGGCAAACATCTTCATGCCGATCACGGTGGTTTTGAGCCGAAGCAGGTTGTTCAGATCGGCCACCATGCCGGTCAAATCGAGTTGTTCCGGCGGCGATTGCTGTTGCATGGCGTCACTCCCAAAGCGGCGGTGAAGCCGCGCGCGTCTACTCGAACAATTCTAACCTGATTGTTTCAGCGTTGCGACAGCTGCTTCGCCTTCGCCGCCGGCCCGGGCAGCAAATCGTCGATCTTGCCGGTGGCCCAATAGGCGATCAGGCCCATCCATTCGCGAATACCGAGGTTGGTGCGCTCCAGCCCGTACAGCGACAGGGAGGTGAATTGAAACACGTCGCGGGGACCGCCGACCCGCCAGTCGACCGGATAAGCCTCGACCGCAAATCCCGCCTTGCGAAACAGGCCGACCGATCGCGGCATATGAAACGCGGAGGTGACCAGCAGCCAGCGTTCGCCGGGCCTGGACCCGGCCATCACCCTGGAGAATTCGGCATTTTCCTGGGTGTTGCGCGAGCCCCGTTCCATGATCAGACGCTCACCGGATATTCCGAGGCTTTCGAACAACGACGCCGCGTAGTCGGCTTCCCTGGCATTGCCCGACACCAGATTGGCGCTTCCACCAGTGAACATGATGCGCGCCCTGGGGTAGCGATGGCCAAGCGCCGCCGCGGCGATGACGCGGTCCGCAGCACCGCTGGTGACCGCGACGCCGTGCGCCGCCGACAGCTCGGCGTCGATCGAGCCGCCGAGTACGATGACGCCGTCCGGCGCACCTTGCGCCGCATCCCAGGGCGGAAATCGCTGCTCCAGAGGATAAAGCAGCAGGTATCCCAACGGCGAAAATCCACAAATCGCAAACAGCACGGCCGAGGCCATCAGCAGTTTGCGTCCGGCAGACGCAAACCGCGTCACCAGCAGAGCCACGCCGACGAGACCGAGCCCGATCAGGAAATTGGTCGGCAACAGCATGATGCCGAGGGTTTTGGAGAGTAGGAAAAACAAAAAATGGATCTCCCTCGGGTGCGAGGCACCGCGCCAATCACACAATCCGTCATACGCGGGCTTGACCCGCGTATCCATCTCTCTTCGTAATGAGTACTCCTCAAAGAAGTGGGATTGCCGGACATAGGCAAGAAGCGACGCCGTCCTTCAGACACTATGCCCGGCAATGACGTATCGGAAACACTAAGCCGACGAGAAAGCCCCCCATGACGCATCACCATCTGCATTCCAGCCCCGAGACCTGCCACTGGGGCTTTTTCGAAGCCAAACTGAAGCCGGTCCTCACCATTGCCAGCGGCGACGAGGTCACGGTCGACACCATCAGCGGCGGCCCGGAAATGATGCCGGACAAGAGCCGGTTCCATGTGCCCCCCGAACTCGCCGAGGTGCACGCCAGGAACGAGCGGTTGCTGCCGGGGCACATCCTGACCGGGCCGATCGCGGTCGAGGGCGCCGAACCCGGCGACGTGCTGGAAATCGAGATCCTCGACATCCAGCTGCGGCAGGACTGGGGCTGGAACATGATCAAGCCGCTGGCCGGCACCCTGCCCGACGATTTTCACGAAACCCGGCTGCTCAATATTCCGCTCGACCAAAAACGCATGGTCGGCCGGATGCCCTGGGGCCTCGATTTGCCGCTCAAACCGTTCTTCGGGGTGATGGGCGTATCGCCGCCTCCGGCCTGGGGCCGCATTTCCTCGCTGATTCCCCGCGCGATGGGCGGCAATCTCGACAACAAGGAACTGATTCCGGGCGCCAAACTCTATCTGCCGGTGTTCGTGCCGGGTGCGCTGTTCTCCTGCGGCGACGGCCATGGCGTGCAGGGCGACGGCGAGGTTTGCGTCACCGCGATCGAGACCGCGCTGCAGGGCCGTTTCAGGCTGACGCTGCGCAAGGATCTGCGCTTCGACTATCCCCGCGCCGAGACGCCTACGCATTACATGACGATGGCGATGGATCCCGACCTCGATCAATGCGTGGTCCGGGCGTTGCGCGACATGATCGTGCTCTTGGGCGAAAAGCGCAATCTGTCGCGCGAGGATGCCTACACGCTGTGCAGCCTCGCGGCGGATTTACGGGTGACGCAGACGGTGAACGGGTCGAAAGGCATTCACTGCATGATCGAGAAGGCGATCGTGCACGGGTGAGAGCGGGCAGGTTATCGTCCCCCGCGCATGCGGGGGACCCAGTACGCCGCGGCTTCTCGGCTCCATCATTGGCGTCTCTGGGATACTGGGTCACCCGCCTTCGCGGGTGACGACGGCTGAGTGCGTGGCGGCTCCGAGCCGCCTCACCCCAGCCGCCAGCCGACCTCTTCCGTGAAGCTCTGATAAAACTCCGGCGTGTAGGCCTGTTCCGGTGTTTGCCGCACGCGCGCGTCGAGCTTGTGGGCGTCGTCGCCGACCAGGATGCGCCAGCGCTCGGCCTTGACGCCGTCGAGGATGATTTTGGCTGCCTGCGCCGCCGTGGTCGGGGCGTCGTCGCGGAAGGCGCGGGCACGCTCCAGCGAAATCTTCTGGACATCGTCGTCCGACATCGCCGCGGTGTCGATACCCATGGCCTTGATGCGTACGCGCGCCGATAACAGCTCATTGGCGCTGAGCAGTTCGGATTCGGTACCGCTCTGGATCTTGCGTGAATTGGACACGATCGAGGTGCCGATATGGCCGGGCATCACGACAGAGCATTTGATATGCGGGGCGTTCAGCCTGAGATCGTTCATCAGCGCTTCGCTGAACCCCTTGACGGCGAATTTCGCGGCGCTGTAGGCGGTGTGCGAGACCCCGAGGCCGACCGAAGCCCAGAAGCCGTTGACGCTGGAGGTGTTGACGATATGGCCCTCATCGGCCTTCATCAGCATCGGCAGGAAAGTGCGGACGCCGAGATAGACACCGCCCCAGCAGATATTGAACGTCCTTTCCCACTGCTCCCGCGTGTTGGTAAACAGGCTGCCGCCGCCGCCGATGCCGGCATTGTTGAACAAAAGATGGATCCTGTCGGTTGACTGCTGCTCGGCAAGCTCGTCGCGAAAGCGCGTCAGCTGGTCCTCGATCGAGACATCGGCGACATGGGTGGTGATGCGCAGGCCCTGCGGCAATTTTTCCACCTCGCACAGGCTCCTGGTCTCCGCCATCGCTTCGGCCGAAACGTCGCACATCGCGACGTTGCAGCCCTCGGCGACGAGCTGGCGCGCCAGTTCGCGGCCCATGCCCGTGCCGCCTCCGGTGATGACGGCAATCTTTCCGGCAAAGTCTCTCATGGGGAGCGCTGACCTTTCCTCTGAAATTTTCTTGGCGCGCGGAGCGGCGCTCATGGGCCGAACGAGGCCCGCGCCAAGTGTAGCATCCCGGTCCGGCCGGTAAAGCGCAGGGCTCTAGCGGGCCGCCAGCCGCGCAAACGGCCTGGAACGGGGGTGTGTCGCCGTTAACCGGAAATGCAAAATTCCTTAACCATTCGATGTGCAAGCTTGCCGAGGCGGGGCGTATTGACATGAACTTCGAAAATGGAACCGTTGATACCATTCGGTCGATTAGCCAGCGCGGCCTTGCCGCATATTGGGCGCGGCTCTCGCTCACAAAAAAAGGCTTGCCTGCGTTCGATCAGTTCGAACCCGGCTCACGGGTTCACGACCCGAAACAGCTTGCGGTCTGGAAAGTTGAGGCTGGAGGCGGCCAGCTCGAATTTCGGGCCCTGTATCGGGGACTGCTGATCGACGAAGCCTTCAATGAAGGCTGGGTCGGAAAGACACTCGCCGAGGTCACCCCGCCGTCCCTGCGATCCCCCATCATTGAGGGGTCCGCCCACTGCGCCAGCAGCGGGTGCGCTGTTTATACCGTCCTTAGAACGTACGATGGCGCAGGATCGGCAATCGATCTGGAGCGTTTGCTGCTGCCTTTCGGCCAGGACGGCCGCGTCAACGTGATCGTCGCTTCGCTGCAGCTGATCAGCCTTGAAGGCAAGATCGAACGCCGCAAGGTCGTAAAGAATTTCGAAACGAAAACGGATATCATGCTGGCGTTCCGGATATCGGCAAACAGCTTCAAGGAATCTCGGGCAATAAAGGGGGATGCTGTCCCGCTCACTGATCTCTGGGCTTGAGCGCTTCAGATGGGTGGAGCGCAGCGAACTCCTTCAGCCGCCATTGCAAGTCAAAGCAGGCGCCTTGCCAGTTCCCTGAACACCAGCTGGTTGCCTTCGGCCGAAAAGTGGTCGTCGCCGAGGATGTAGTAGCGCTCGTACCAGTTCTTGTCGGCTGCGGAGGCTGCGAAGAATACCGGATACAGATCGATGAACGCCTTGCAGCGGCCCTCGCAGAATTCGCGCCAGAGCGAGACTTGCCTGCTGTTGCGATCGCCCTGCGCCACCTGCTGCGCCCAAGGGTAGACGGCGATGGTCAGCGGAATATTTCTGGCGGCCAAGAGGTCGGATAGCGCCCGCATGTTCTGCAGCGACCGCGCGATGCCGCCCTCGACGCCAAGCGGCTTGTAATCCCTTGTCACGTCCAGGCCCGGAACGGTCCAGCCGATGCGGGCGTGGTCGGTATTGATCGACGCCCTGCGGTTGCCGAGCAGGGACTGAATCGATCGCTTGACGGCGATGCGCACCCGGTTGGTCACCACGAAGCGATCGATCAGGAAATTGCTTTTCTTCGGCGCGGTGGCCGCCGGTTGCATCGACCCTTCCGTCGGCGTGCAATGCACGCGGTATTTGGGATCGTCGTCGATGCAGAAGTAGGAATTCGCCTCGTCGGTCACGTCGGAAGTGTCGGAAAGCACCACGACCTCGTCGAACTGCAATCCGAGGTCGAGCAGGTATTTTACCTTCTTGTAGTAGATGCTGGGCGAATAGGACGCGACTCCGGCGTTGAGGAACTCGATCTTGTCGTTGCGCTGCTGTCCCGCGCGCTGCAACAGGCCGGCGAAGGAATCCTCATAGCCCATGCCGATGCCCTCGGCGAAGGAATCGCCGATCAGCAGGACGCGGCGCGATGCCGGTTTCAGCGGGACGGTCCGGGCCGACGCGTCCTTGAAGCCGAGGCTGTTGGTGACCAGCCGGTGGCGCACCTCGCCCCAGACATCGTGGCCGTCGAAACCGGCGGCCAGCCCGTGGTCATAGACGGGATTGGCGATCCGGGCCGGACGCTGGCTTTCCTCGCCCACGGTGAGGCTTGACCAGGCAAAATCGAACGCCAGAAACAGCGCCAGGCAATAGGCCGCGATGCCGGCGTAAACCAGCGCCCGCCGCAGGCTGAACCGGACTGGCGGCCGGCCCGGCAGCGGGCGGGAAGCTGGATGGTCGGACATATCTGGGGCAACTCGTGACCGAAGGGCGCTTTCCGGCTTTCCGGAACCGACTGCAAAGCATAAAAGCTCCCCGAGCGGAAGAATGGGCGATCCCCTGAAGCCGCATGGCTTGCGCTGGTGACGGCGCTTTGAGGTGAAATTCCGGGAATGACGGACGGCCCTGCTCGACCGAAGGTGACACAGGCGACACACGAGGCGTTTTCCCGCGACGAAACCATCGTGGCGGGTTCCGACCGCGCGTTCGGCCTTGTCATGGCGGCGGCGTTCGGGATCGTGACCCTGCTGAACGTCTGGTATGCCGGCCGGGTCTGGCCATGGACCGGCGGCGTGGCGGCATTGTTCCTGGCTGCGGCCCTGTGCCGACCCGCGATGCTCAATCCGCTCAACCTGCTCTGGCTGAAGTTCGGCCTGCTGCTGCACAGCGTGGTCAACCCCGTGGTGATGGCGCTGCTTTTCTACGGCACGGTGCTGCCGACCGGTTTGGTCATGCGCGCACTGGGCAAGGACCTGTTGCGGCTGAAGCGGCAGCCCGAGGCGGAAAGCTACTGGATCGTGCGCGCCCCTCCGGGGCCGGCGCCCGAGACGATGAAGGATCAGTTTTGAAGATGAGAGAAAATAGTAAAGTCGTCATTCCGGGATGGTGCGCAGCACGAGACCCGGAATCTCGAGATTCCGGGTTCGATGCTTCGCATCGCCCCGGAATGACGAGAGGGAACGCATAATGGATTTTCTTGCTGAACTCTGGCGTTTTATGCGTGCGCGGAAAAAATTCTGGCTGCTGCCGATCCTGATCATGATGGTGGTGTTCGGCGGCCTGGTGGTGCTGACCAAGGGCTCCGCGATCGCGCCGTTCATCTACACGCTGTTCTAGCGCGATGCGCATTCTCGGTATCTCCGCATTCTACCATGACAGCGCCGCGGCGCTGATCGAGGACGGCCGCATCGTCGCCGCCGCCCAGGAGGAGCGCTTCACCCGCCGCAAGCACGATCCCGCCTTCCCGCACCACGCCATCGCCTATTGCCTCGAAGAAGCCGGCATCACCGCCGGCGGGCTCGATCATGTGGTGTTCTACGACAAGCCGTTCCTCAAATTCGAGCGGCTGCTGGAGACCTACATCGCGATGGCGCCGCGCGGCTTTCGCTCGTTCAAGATGTCGATCCCGCTGTGGCTGAAGGAAAAGCTGTTCCAGAAGACCCTGCTGCGTGACGAGATTGGCAAATTTGCCGAGGATTTCGACATCGGCAAGCTGCTGTTCTGCGAACATCATCTCAGCCACGCGGCTTCGGCGTTCTTCCCCTCACCTTTCGACGACGCCGCCGTGCTGACCATGGACGGCGTCGGCGAATGGGCGACCACCTCGGCGGCAACCGGCAACGGCAACCGACTCGAAATCTTCCAGGAGATCCATTTTCCGCATTCGCTCGGCCTGCTCTATTCGGCCGCGACCTATTACACCGGCTTCAAGGTCAATTCCGGCGAGTACAAGGTGATGGGGCTGGCGCCCTATGGCGAGCCGCGATTCACAAAACTCATTCTCGATCATCTGATCGATCTGAAGCCCGACGGCTCGTTCCGGCTCGACATGTCGTATTTCGACTATTGCACCGGCTTTACGATGACCAACGACCGGTTTGCCAAACTGTTCGGCGAACCCGTGCGCAGCCCGGATCAGCTGCTGACCAGTTTTCACATGGACGTCGCGGCCTCGATCCAGGCCGTGCTGGACGAAGCGGTGCTGCGGCTGACGCGCAGCCTCGCCAGACAGACCGGCTCGAAAAACCTCTGCCTCGCCGGCGGCGTGGCGCTGAATTGCGTCGCCAACGGCAAGGTGCTGCGCGACGGCCATTTTGAAAATATCTGGATCCAGCCGGCGGCCGGCGACGCCGGCGGCGCGGTGGGATCGGCGCTGGCGGCCTGTCACATCTTCAAGGGCCAGCCGCGAACGACCCATGGCGCCGACGGGATGGCCGGCTCCTATCTCGGCCCGCATTATTCGCAAGCCGAAATCGAGCGGCGACTGACCGCGGCCGGCGCCAAATTCACCGTGCTGGACGAAGCCGCGATGCTGGAGACGACGGCGCAGGCGCTGGCCGACGAGAAGGCCGTCGGCTGGTTTCAGGGTCGCATGGAGTTCGGCCCGCGCTCGCTCGGCGCGCGCTCGATCCTCGGCGATCCCCGCTCGCCCGCGATGCAGAAGAACCTCAACCTGAAAGTAAAATACCGCGAGAGTTTTCGCCCCTTCGCCCCGGCGGTGCTGCGCGAGGACGTTTCCGAGTGGTTCGATCTCAAATCCGACAGCCCCTACATGCTCGTGGTCGCCGACGTCAAACCGGAAAAACATCGCCAGATGACACCAGCCGAACAGGCGTTGTTCGGCATTGAAAAACTCAACGTGTCACGCTCGGAAATCCCCGCCGTGACCCATGTCGATTATTCCGCGCGGATCCAGACCGTGCACCGCGACACCAATCCTCTGTTCCATGCGCTGCTCAGCCGCTTCAAGGCAAAGACCGGCTGCCCGGTGCTGGTCAACACCTCCTTCAACGTCCGCGGCGAGCCGATCGTCTGCACGCCCGACGACGCGTTCCGTTGCTTCATGGGCAACGAACTCGATCTGCTGGTGGTCGGGAATTGCGTGCTGCACAAGGACGAGCAGGATCCGGCGCTGAAGGTGGATTACAGTCTGGCGTTCGAGGCGGATTGAGTGACATTCGAGGGAACATCTCCGCCTTCGCAGCGGGCCGACGTCAAGCCGACGAAACAAACGCGTAGGATGGGGAGCGTAGCGAGACCCATCAGTTCTGTTTGCGAGGTGACGGGCTTCGCGAAGCGGAGACCCCGCAGGCAGGGCCGTCCGCCGCACTGGGCTGGATCGACGGTGATGCGAAGCGTTTCGCTCATGTGAGGCACCACGTCAGACGCGGGCAACGGTATTGAGTTGAATTCAGTGGGTAAATGGTCGGAGCGAGAGGATTTGAACCTCCGACCCCTAGTCTCCCAGACTAGTGCGCTAACCGGGCTGCGCCACGCTCCGACTGTCTAACGACGTTGATTGCTTAGGGAAATTCGCTTTCTCGTGCAAGCGGTCAAATTTGTGTTTCGGAACATAAAGGCACGAAAAGCACGGTTCTGACCCGAAAGTCCCGGAAAAGTCCCGGACTAGGTTCATGGAGCGTTCCGGGTGACCGGGAAGGCCGCCGTTACATTTGGAGGTATCCAGAGCGCCGCCGCGTGGAACCGAACTGGCTTCCCGCGATTGACGACCGCCCTCTAGTGCGCAGCGGTCGTATGAGTGACAAACGGATACCCTTCTATAAGCTTCGGGAAAA
>JBKJUA010000030.1:0-13545 GCA_046590305.1 Bradyrhizobium sp. | reverse complement strand
TTTTCCAGCGCCGCCACCCGGCAGTCGAACAGCACCGGGCGCTTGACGTCGATCATCTCCTGGATTGCGCCGTCGAGGTCGCCGGGTTTTATCGCGCGGATGCCGACGCAGCCGAAGGCGTCCGCCAGCTTGACGAAATCCGGCAGCGCCTCGGAATAGGTGTGCGACAGCCGGTTGCCGTGCAGCAGCTGCTGCCACTGCCGCACCATGCCCATGTACTGGTTGTTCAGGATGAAGATCTTGATCGGCAGTTCATACTGGATGGCCGTCGACATCTCCTGCATCGTCATCTGCACCGAGGCGTCGCCGGCGATGTCGATCACCAGGCTGTCGCGATGCGCGACCTGGACGCCGACCGCCGCCGGCAAGCCGTAGCCCATGGTGCCCAATCCGCCCGAGGTCATCCAGCGGTGCGGTTCCTCGAAGCCGAAGAACTGCGCCGCCCACATCTGGTGCTGGCCGACTTCAGTGGTGATGTAGGTGTCGCGTCCGCGCGTCAGCTCGAACAGCCGCTCGATGGCGTATTGCGGCAGGATGATATCGCTGTTCTTCTTGTACGACAGCGAGTTGCGCGCCCGCCATTTCGCGATTTCCTGCCACCATGGCTTGATATCCGGCCGCTTCGCCTCCGCCTTGAACACCTGCAACAGGTCGCCCATCACATTGGCACAATCGCCGATGATCGGAACGTCGACGCGAATGTTTTTGTTGATCGAGGACGGATCGATATCGATGTGGATCTTCTTGGAGTTCGGCGAGAACGCATCGGTACGGCCGGTGATGCGGTCGTCGAAGCGCGCGCCGACGCACAGCATGACGTCGCAATCATGCATCGCCATGTTGGCTTCGTAGGTGCCGTGCATGCCGAGCATGCCGAGCCAGTTCTTGCCCGAGGCCGGATAGGCGCCGAGGCCCATCAGGGTCGAGGTGATCGGGAAGCCGGTGACTTCAACCAGCTCGCGCAGCAGCCTGGAGGCTTCGA
Source organism: Bradyrhizobium sp. (assembly GCA_046590305.1). Taxonomy (GTDB): domain Bacteria; phylum Pseudomonadota; class Alphaproteobacteria; order Rhizobiales; family Xanthobacteraceae; genus Bradyrhizobium. The sequence goes on along the minus strand of JBKJUA010000030.1, from coordinate 12,563 downwards.
GGCCGGAATTGACCACGCCGCCGCCGCTGTAGATCACCGGACGTTTGGCGGAGGCCAGCAACGCCACTGCCTTGCGGATCTGCGTGGCGTCGCCCTTCAGCCGCGGCGAATAGGACAGATGAACGTCGGACTTGCGCGGCGGGTGATAGGTGCCGGTCGCAAACTGCACGTCCTTCGGCACGTCGACCACGACTGGGCCCGGACGGCCGGAGCTCGCGACGTAAAACGCCTCATGCAGAACTTTTGCGAGATCGTTGACGTCGCGCACCAGCCAGTTGTGCTTGGTGCAGGGCCGGGTGATGCCGACGGTGTCGCACTCCTGGAACGCGTCATTGCCGATCAGGTGCGTCGGCACCTGCCCGGTGATGCACACCAGCGGGATCGAATCCATCAGCGCATCGGCCAGCGGCGTCACCATGTTGGTGGCGCCCGGCCCCGAGGTCACCAGCACCACGCCCGGTTTGCCGGTGGAGCGCGCATAGCCCTCGGCGGCGTGGCCGGCGCCCTGCTCGTGCCGCACCAGGATGTGCTCGACGTCGCTCTGCTGGAACAGCTCGTCATAGATCGGCAGCACCGCGCCGCCGGGATAGCCGAAGATATGCTTGACGCCATGATCGATCAGCGCGCGGACGATCATCGCTGCGCCGGTCATCTGGTTCGGATCGTGGCTGGTATCGCTCATGGCTTGCTCCGGATGCGCTGTGGTCAGCGGCTTTCTTCAGTTGGCTGTCAGGAAAATAAAAAGGGGCCCAAGAGGCCCCATGCACACCGCCCGAATGTGGATGGCCTCAGCCACCCCCGGCGGTGCGCCTGGGTACGACGACAAGAAGGAGCTTGGTAATAATATTACGCATTTGACGGTCCAGACTTCCCGAAGGTTGCGCGGAACATACTGCCCAAGCCTGAAAAGTCAAGCCACGGGGGCAATCGGCGCAGAAATAGAACTTAGCGGGGTTTTTTGCCCCGGGCGAGCGCAATTTGCTGGTTCCAGCCATGCGCGGGTGGTGCCTCAACGTCATTTCAGGGCGCGCGAAGCGCGAACCCGGAATCTCGAGATTCCCCATGTGCAATTGCACATCTGAGGTTCGCTCGTTTCACGAGCGCCCCGGAATGACTGCCGCCAGCCACTCCCCCGCAGCCTCCGGCTTCACCCACTCGAATTCCGGCAGCTGATGCCGGAACCAGGTGAACTGCCGCTTGGCATAATGCCGGGTATCGGCACGGCCGATCGCGGCCGCTTCGTCCAGGCTGATCTCGCCCTGGAGATGCCGGATCAGCGCCGGTACACCATGCGCCTTCATCGCCGGCAGCAGCGGGTCGAGTTTTCGCGATGCCAAGGCCGCGACCTCCTGCAGCGCGCCGGCCGCTAGCATCGCATCGAAACGCCCATCGATCCGCGCATAAAGCTGGTCGCGGTCGGGCTCAAGAAACAGCGCGCGGAATGTGCTTGACGGCAACAACGGCGGCAGGCCGTCGCGATGCCATGATGTCAGGGAACGCGAGGTCGTCTCCACCACTTCGAGCGCGCGGGCGATACGGCTGCGATCGCGCGGCTTCAGGCGCTCGGCGGAGGCCGGATCGCGCCGCGCCAGTTCGGCATACAGCGCCTCGACGCCGTCGCGCACCAGCCGCGCGCGCACGTTATCGCGGATCTCGGCGGGGATCGGCGGCACCGCCGACAGGCCACGCGTCAGCGCCCTGAAATACAGGCCGGAGCCGCCGGCAAAAATCGGCAGGCGATTTTGCGCGCGGAGTTCCGCCAGCACGTTTGCCGCATCGGCCACCCAGCTGCCGGCCGAGAAATTTACCGCCGCGTCGACATGGCCATAAAGCCGGTGCGGCACCCGCGCCTCCTCCTCCGGCGTCGGCCGCGCGGTCAGCACGCGCAGGTCGCGATAGACCTGCATGGAATCGGCATTGATGACGACACCACCTGTCTTTTGCGCCAGTTCGAGCGCGAGCGCCGACTTGCCGCTGGCGGTCGGCCCTGCGATAAGCACCGCCTTGTCATTTTCCACGTGTGAAACCACCTAGATGTCTCTCGTCGCCACGCTCATTTGCAACCCCGCCGACCCCGCGCTCGATAGCACGATGGTGGACGGCGCGCGCGCCGTTCTTGGCCAGCCCGGACAGGCGCAGTGGCTGTTCAACGAAGTGGCGGTCGACATCCCCTTCGAAGGCAGCCACGACGATATCGGCGCCGTCGTCACCCGCCTGCGCGAGGCGCGCGGCGAATTGCCCGTCGACATTGTCGTGCAGCCTCGGGCGTTCAGGCGCAAGAAGCTTTTTCTGGCCGACATGGATTCCACCATGATCGGCCAGGAATGCATCGACGAGTTGGCGGATTTCGCCGGCCTCAAGGCGCATGTCGCCGATATCACCGAGCGCGCGATGCGCGGCGAAATCGAGTTCGAGCCGGCACTGCGCGAACGCGTCGCGCTCCTGAAGGGCCTGCCCGTCGGTGTGGTCGACGAGGTGCTGAAAACGCGCATCATTGCGACGCCGGGCGGCCGCGAACTGGTCATGACCATGCGCGCCCATGGCGCCTGGACCTGCCTGATCTCGGGCGGCTTTACCTTGTTCACCGGCGTCGTGGCCGAGCGCATCGGATTCCAGGAAAACCGCGCCAATGAACTCAAGGTCGCGGACGGAAAACTGACCGGCGAAGTCCGCGAGCCGATTCTCGGCCGCGCCGCCAAACTGGCAACCCTGATCGAGCTGCGCGAATCCCTGGATCTCGACGAGATCGACACCCTGGTGACAGGCGACGGCGCCAACGATCTCGGTATGATCGAAGCCGCCGGCCTCGGCGTTGCCTACCACGCCAAGCCGGCGGTGGCGGCGGCCGCCGCAGCGCGGATCGACCACGGCGATCTCACGGCGCTGTTGTATGCACAGGGCTATCGGCGGGATGAATTTGTGAGCTTGTGAGCGGATAGCCGATTGCCGCCGATGCGGCGCAGGCATCATTCAACCTCGACTCGCTATCTCCTCCAGTGCCGCGGGCGATCCGCTGCAGGCCATCGACACCGCCGATCACCGTATCGAGGCATTGCTTTCCGGAAGTGAAGTTCGTGACCGAAATATCCAGCCCGTGTTTCTCGAACATCCCCTTTGCCTTGGCGACGATGGTGAGGCCCGATATCGGCGCGAGGTTCTGCGCGAGACGCGCCTTCAGAAGCTCGGCACGCGCCGGGCCGGACGCGGCGATCGACCAGCCAATGACGGCGCAGACCGCCATCGTGACGGCCGGAATGGTGTTGGTTCGCTGCATGAGCAACCTCCACGGCGCCGGCAGGACCGTGACGGCACGCGTTGTGACGATGGTGGGCCGGCCTTGACCGGAACCACAGCAAACCCGCGTCCCCTCCCGTTGGACATTTCCCGGCCGGCTAGCTGGACCGTTGATTTGGCCCGCCGTTTGCGAGAGCCGGATCGTCAGCCATGCCTATCGTTCAAGGAAGCAATTAATCGACATTGGCGCAGGGCGTCAGCCGTCGCCGCGCGGCTGCACGGATCGATCGCGGCGGCCTCACCGCATCGTTGATGCGGAGGGCTATGGTCGGGATGAGTTTATAAGCGGGCAGGTCGGGCACATTCAGTCGTCATGCCCGGACTTGATCTCATCAAGCCCGGCAATGACGATGGGAAATAGAATCCCGCTACTGCACGCCCAGCGCCACGAAGCGCAGTTCGCCTTCCGCGTTCGATACCAGCAGCAGGACGGATTTCTTGCCGTCCTTCTTCAGCTGATCGACCCGCTTCTTGATGTCGGCGGCGTTGGCAACCGACTCCTGCGCCACCTCGACGATGACGTCGCCGGCGCTGAGCCGCTTCTCGGCGGCGTCGGAGCCGCTGTCGACGCCCGTGACGATGACGCCCTTGACGGTGTCCTTGATCTTGTAGCGGGTGCGCAGGTCCTTGCTCAGGGTGGCGAGGTCGAGACCGAGCGCCTTTTGCGTCACCGGCTTCTCGACGGGCTCTTCCTTGCCCTTGACCGCGGTCTGCACCGCCTTGTCGTCCACAAGGCGACCGAGCGTGACCTTGCGGATCTCTTCTTTGCCCTTGCGGATGATGACGACGTCGACTTCCTTGCCGACCGCGGTGTCGGCCACCACACGCGACAGGTCCTTCGGCTCCTTGATGTCCTTGCCGTCGAATTTGACCACGACATCGCCGGGCTCGATGCCCGCCGGTTTCGCCGGACCCTTGTCCTCGACGCCGGCGATCAGGGCGCCGCGCGCCGGTTTGATGCTGAGGCTTTCAGCGATTTCTTCGGTGACCTGCTGGATCCGTACGCCGAGCCAGCCGCGGCGCAATTCGCCGAACTGCCGCAGCGAATCCACCACGCCGACCACCGTCTTCGACGGCACCGCAAACCCGATACCGATCGAACCGCCGGTCGGCGAGATGATCAGCGTGTTGACGCCGATCACTTCGCCATCGAGGTTGAACAGCGGACCGCCGGAATTGCCCCGGTTGATGGAGGCGTCGGTCTGGATGTAGCTGTCATAGGGACCGGTGTTGATGTCGCGGTTGCGCGCCGAAACGATGCCGGCGGTGACGGTGCCGCCGAGGCTGAACGGATTGCCGATCGCGATCACCCATTCGCCGAGCCGCAGCTTCTCGGAATCGCCGAACTTCACCGCGACCAGCGGCTTCGCCGGCGGCTTGAACTTCAGCACAGCAAGGTCGGTCTTCTTGTCGACGCCAACCAGCTCGGCCTTGATCTTGGTGCCGTCGTTCATGATGATGTTGATCTCGTCGGCATCCGCAATGACGTGATTGTTGGTCACGGCAATTCCTGACGTGTCGACGATGAAGCCGGAACCGAGCGAGTTGGTCTTGCGCGGCTGGGCCTCACCGCCCTTGGAGCCGCCACCCGGACCGCCGCGGCGGTTCTTGAAAAAATCGTCGAAGAATTCCTCGAACGGCGAGCCCGGCGGCAGCTGCGGCATCGCGCCCCGGTCGCCGCCGGAAGAACCGCCCTTGGCCTCGACGGTCTGCGAGGTCGAGATGTTGACGACGGCGTCGATCACTTTTTCAGCGACATCGGCGATACCTTCAGGGCCACGCGCCAAAGCGGGCCCGGAGCAGACCGGCGCGACAAGCAGGCTTGCGGCACAGATCGCGGCCATCAGGGGGCGCAGGCGATAGCGCGGGTTTGGAATCGCACCGGTCATATCGGCTTCTCTCTTTGCGAAGGGTCGGAATCTGGAGGCCACAGTGCGCCCGAACAGGTCCGCGGCGCAAGCATTTGAGCTGGGCATTCAGGCGAAAACCCTGTGCCGGCGGCTCACGATCGCGTTGATCCCGCAACCTTTTTGTCGTGCTGGACCGGGGATTCTAGCGCCGGATAAACCAGATCAGGAGCAGGCCCACGACCGCCGATCCGATGCCGACGATGCGCAGAATGTTGTCCGGCGTCGCCATGGCGCTCTGCATCGCCCGGCGCATCCAGGCCGGGCTTGCCGCAAACAGCAGGCCTTCAAGCACAAACAGGATGCCCAGGCCGATGAGGAAGTCGGCAAACGCTATGGTCCTCATCGGACTGAAACCTCACCCTTGATGTTCTTTTTAGGTGGGAAGCCCCGGTTCCAGTGAAATCGGAACCGGGGCTTGTTTCAAGCAGCCTTACGGCTTCGGCGCAGCAGCTGCCGGGGCCGCAGCAACCGGCGGCTTGCCCGACGAGTTGCTGAAGAACTTGAAGAAGTCGGAGTCCGGCCGCAGCAAAAAGCGGGTATCGTTGCTGCGCAACCCGTTCTCATACGCCGTCATCGAACGGTAGAACGCGAAGAAATCCGCATCCTGGCCGTAGGCTTCGGCGAACAGCCGGTTGCGTTCGCCGTCGCCCGCGCCGCGCACCTGCTCGGCGGTGGAGTTGGCGTCGGCGATAATGACGACGGCTTCGCGGTCCGCCTTGGACCTGATCTCCTGCGCCTTCTGGCCGCCCTGGGCGCGGAATTCGGCGGCCTCGCGCTGCCGCTCGGTCTGCATCCGCTGGTAGACCGCCTGGCTGTTCTGCTCCGGCAGATCGGCGCGCCGGATCCTGACATCGACGACCTCGATGCCATAGCCCTCGGCTTCCTTGTCGAGCTGCTCGCGGATCCGCCCCATCAGGATTTCGCGCTCGTCGCGCACCACCTTGATGAAGGTGACCTCGCCGAGCACGCGGCGCAACGACGCGTTGAGCAGCGTGGTGAGCTGGATGTTGGCGGCCTGGATCGAGCCTATGCTCTGGTAGAACCGCAACGCATCCTTGATGCGATAGCGGGCGAAGGCATCGACCACCAGCCGCTTCTGATCCGACGCGATCACTTCCTGCGCCGGGTTTTCCAGATCGAGGATCCGCTTGTCGATATTGATCACGGTATCGATGAACGGCGCCTTGAAATGCAGCCCAGGATTGGGGACGACGTCGACCGGCTTGCCGAGTCGCACCACCAGCGCCTGCTGGGTCTGCGACACCTGGAACACCGAACTGTAGCCGACGACCGCCACGACCAGCAGCACGAGCAGCGCGACAATACCTGTAGTTCCGGACCTCATCGGGTGCCTCCGCCTTGTTGTTGCGGACCGGCCGCAGGCGCGGGCTGACGCCGCGGCGTCAGTTCACTCAGCGGCAGATACGGCACGACGCTTTGTCCGGACGACGAACCGCCGCCGTCATAGATCAGCTTCTCGGAACTGCCGAGGATGCGCTCCATCGTCTCCAGATAGATGCGCTGGCGCGTCACGTCGGGCGCCTTCTTGTATTCCTCATAGACTTTCAGGAAGCGCGCGCTCTGGCCCTTGGCCTCTGCGATCGCCTGCTGCTGGTAGCCTTCGGCGACCTGCAGGATCTGCGCGGCGCGACCTCGGGCGTCGGGAACGACGCGGTTGGAATAGGTCTGCGCTTCGTTCTGCAACCGCTCGAGATCGGCGCGCGCCGCCTGCACGTCGCGGAACGCGTCGATCACCTGCGCCGGCGGATCGACCTTCTGCATCTGCACCTGCTGCACCAAAATGCCCGAACCATAGGAGTCGAGCGTCTTCTGCATCAGGTCCTGCACGCTGGCTTCCGTCGTCGTACGGGCGCCGGTGAGGATCGGCTGGATGTTGGCGCGGCCGACCACCTCTCGCATCGCGCTTTCAGCCACCGCCTTCACGGTGCCTTCGGGATTTTGGATGTTGAACAGGTAATTGCCGACGCCGTCCGGCTTGATCCGCCACAGCACGGTGAAGTCGACGTCGACGATATTCTCGTCGCCCGTCAGCATCAGGCTCTCTTCTGGCACGTCACGCATGGTCCGGCCGCGCCGCGCCGGATCCTCGATCAGGTTCATGCCGATGTTGATGGTGGAGACGCGCAGCGCCTTCGGCAACAGCACGGTCTCGATCGGGTACGGCAGATGATAGTTCAGTCCCGGCTGCACCGTGCGCACATGCTTGCCGAAACGCAGCACGACGCCGAGTTCCTCGGACTGGACCCGGAAGAAGCCGGACAGACCCCAGACCACAATAGCCACCAGCAGGATGACCGCGATGCCCACGCCGCTGAAATATCCACCCGGCAGCATCTGCTGAATCCGATCCTGGCCGCGGCGCAGAAGGTCCTCGAGATCGGGCGGCCTCGGGCCAGCCGATTGCGGGCCTGAGCCCCATGGTCCTTTCGGACCGCCGCCCCACGGGCCCCCGCCTTGATTCTTCCACGGCATCGAAAGTCTCCTCCGCGGGCCGAGGCAAAGACGCCCGGCCTCACTACATCTGCACGGCCTTATAGGGGACCGCCCCTGCCCTTACAACGCGGCTTGTTGGCTCGCAGGAGCTATGCTTGAGCCGGAATTTGTCAATGCAAACATTGCTCAAGGCAGTTAATGCGGCTTCCTTCGGCGATATGTCACATAGGAATAGTCGGCACTGTCGTCCGGGCCGGCCGGATTCCGTACCCGCGCAACCTCTTCCCAGGCCGTGGAATCGATGGCCGCGAAGCAGGTGTCGCCCTCGGGCCGGGCATGAACCTCGGTAATTTCCAACCGGTCCGCCCGATCCATCCATTGCGCGTAGATTTCGGCGCCTCCGATGACCGCGATCTCAGTGGCGAAACGCCGCAGTGCATCGCCGGTCGCGATCGCGCGGGCGGCATCGAACGACGTCGTCACCACGGCGCCGGCGGCGCGATAATTCGCGTCGCGGGTGACGACGATATTGGTACGTCCGGGAAGCGGCCTGCGCAGCGATATGAAAGTCTTGCGACCCATCACCACCGGCTTGCCCATCGTCATCGTCTTCAATCGTTGCTGATCGGCTTTCAGCCGCCAGGGAATCGCGCCGCCGGCACCGATCACGCCGTTCTCGGCTACCGCGACCATAAGGACGATTTCAGGACAGGCCAATATTTTAGGAAGCGCTTGGGAGGTCGCGGTCACACCGCGACCTCGGCCTTGATGTGCGGGTGCGGGTCGTAGCCTTCGAGCACGAAGTCTTCATAGCGGAAGCCGAAGATGTCCTTGACGCCGGGATTGATCTTCATGGTGGGCAGCGGGCGGGTCGGTCGCGTCAGCTGCAGCTTCGCCTGCTCGAGATGGTTCGAATAGAGGTGGGTGTCGCCGAACGAGTGAACGAAATCGCCGGGCTTCAGGCCGGTCACCTGCGCCACCATCATCGTCAGCAGCGCATAGGAGGCGATGTTGAAGGGCACGCCGAGAAACACGTCGGCGGAACGCTGATAGAGCTGGCACGACAATTTGCCGTTCGCGACGTAGAACTGAAACAGGCAATGGCACGGCGGCAGCGCCATTTTGTCGATCTCGGCCGGATTCCACGCGGTCACGATCAGGCGCCGCGAATCCGGATTGCGCTTGATCATGTCGATGACGCCCGCGATCTGGTCGATCTGGCGGCCATCCGGCGCCGGCCACGACCGCCACTGCGATCCATAGACCGGGCCGAGATCGCCATTGGCGTCGGCCCACTCGTCCCAGATCGAAACGCCGTTGTCCTTTAGATATTTGATGTTGGTCTCGCCTTTGAGAAACCACAGCAATTCATGCACGATCGATTTCAGCGGCAGTTTCTTGGTGGTCAGCATCGGAAAGCCGGCGGCCAGGTTGAAGCGCATCTGGTGGCCGAAGATCGACAGCGTGCCGGTGCCGGTGCGGTCCTGCTTCTCCGCGCCGTCCGAGAGGATCCGTTCCAGCAGATCGTGGTACTGATTCATGGCGTGAGGCTGTTCACCCGGGGAAAACACCACTCTTAGCGGCCGGACCGGCCGATCGACAGCGGCGATTCGGCCCGCGACCGCGATTATACCCGGAAAAATGTGGTTCCGGGCGACCCACGGCAAGGGCAGCAAGCCACGTTCTCCGCGCGCCCCCCATCACCGGCGCCCTCAATGGTGATGATGCTCCCGCTTGCCGCCATAGCCGCGCAGGTCGGCATAGCGCCGCATCTGGCCCGGGGTGAGCAGGGCCGCGGTAGAGAGATGATACTTGAGATGGGCTTCGCGCAATGCGCCTTGCGTCACGGCCACCGCCGCCGTGGAGAATTTCAGGCTTTCCGGGGTCACGATGCGGTCGGCAAACTGCCGGTCCAGTTCCGCTTCCTGCTCGAGGAGTTTTGAGCCGAGCGGCACCGCCTCGCTCTTCATGGAGTCGAACAGACGCCGCACGCTGGCGCGCTGAACCGCCGTCAGATCGAGCTTGTCCGCCAGTTCCAGCACATGCATCGGACCGGGATAGCCGTTCAACTCGGCCGCCAGCGCCAGGCCCATGCCGCGACCGGCGCCGAGGTCCGCCACTTGCTGTTCCGACAGCGCCTTGATCGGGCGCGTCTGCATCCCCGCATAGGGGGTTTGGGCAAAGGCAGGACCGGCAAGCAGGATTAAGCCGGCCATGAGGGAAAATCGGATCATGCAAGCCTCGCTTCGAACAAGTGACCGGCAACGCGCCACGGCTTAAACCGCCCGGCCCGGCTCGCGGACAGCTTAAATCAGGACCGGCCGCTACCGACATTAAACCAATGCAGGACAGCGGCCGGTACCGATTTCGTGAGCGCGGATTAGTTGGCCGGCTTGACCACCGCCGTCCACTTGGCGATTTCGCTCTTCACCAAAGCCGCGAGCGCAGCAGGCGTGCGTTCGGCGGTCGCCGGGATGACGCTGCCGAGATCGAGCAGGCGCTTGCGGACGCCTTCGTCGTCGAGCGCCTTGACCACCGCTGCATTGAGCTTGGCGACCGCTTCAGGCGAGGTTCCCTTCGGCGCGAAAATCGCGTTCCAGGCCTGGGCCTGGAACTCGGGCAGACCGGCTTCCTTGGTGGTCGGCACGTCCGGCAGCGACGGATTGCGCTCGGGGGTCGCGATCGCATAGGCCTTGATGGTACCACCCTTGACCTGCGGCACGGCATTGACGATCTGGTCGCACATGTAGTCGACCTGACCGCCGACCAGCGCATTCATTGCGGGGCCCGTGCCATTGAAGGGCACGCCGACCGGCTTGATGCCGAGGACCGAATTCAGCAGTTCGCAGGACACGTTGGAGACCGAACCGACGCCGGCATGTGCCGCATTGACCTTGTCGGCATTGGCCTTCACGTAAGTCACGAATTCCTTGAGATCCTTCGGCGGAAAATCCTTCTTCGCCAGGATAAGGATCGGGGTTCCTGCGAGCAGCGCGACCGGCTCGAAATCCTTTTCGGGATGATAGGCCAGTTTGGGATACAGCGGCACCGATGCCGCATGGGTGCCCATATGGCCGGTAATCAGCGTATAGCCGTCATTGGTGGCGCGCGCGGCGCGTGTGGTGGCCGTGGTTCCGCCGGCGCCGACCACGTTCTCGATGATGATGGTCTGACCGAGCGTCTGCGCCATATGCGCCGTGACGATGCGTGCGATGACATCGGTCGGACCGCCGGCCGCGAACGGCACGATCATGGTGATGGAGCGGGTCGGATAGGCCGGCGCCTGGGCGTGCGCGGGAACCGCGCCGAGGCCGGCGATTGCGGCCAGACCACCGGCCGCCAGCATGCGACTGTAAAGTTTCATCAGATTTTCCTCGCCAAAAAGCCGTTGGATAGGCCGGCATGAGCCAGCCAGCACTTAGTCACACGGCGCCGCATCCGAAACCAGACTTCCGGATGCGGCGCCGCGACGCATGTCAGTTCTCGGACTCCACGAACACCTCATCGCGCTTCTTGCGCAGCGACGGAAGCACCGCCAGCACCAGCAGGAACGCAGCGATCGCCATCAGCACCGCCGAAAGCGGACGGGTGGCGAACACTGTCCAGTCGCCGCGCGAGATCAGCAAAGCGCGACGCAGGTTCTCTTCCATCAGGGGTCCTAGCACCATGCCGAGCAGCAACGGCGCCGGCTCGAAATCGTGCTTGATCAGCCAGTAGCCGAGCAGCCCGAATGCGCCTGCCAGCAACACGTCGGTCGGCGCGTTGTTCACCGAATAGATGCCGATCGAGCAGAATACGACGATCGACGGGAACATCAGGCGATACGGCACGCGCAACAGCCGCACCCAGATCCCAACCAGCGGCAGGTTGATGATCAGCAGCATCAGGTTGCCGATCCACATCGAGGCGATCATGCCCCAAACCAGTTCGGGCTGCTTCTGCATCACTTGCGGTCCCGGCACGATACCGTGGATCGTCATGGCGCCGACCATCAGCGCCATCACCGCATTGGGCGGAATGCCGAGCGTGAGCAGCGGAATGAACGAGGTCTGCGCCGCGGCGTTGTTGGCGCTTTCCGGCGCCGCGACACCTTCGATCGCGCCGCGGCCGAACTTCTGCGGATGCTTCGACAGCTTCTTTTCCATCGTATAGGCCGCGAACGATGCGATGACCGCACCGCCGCCCGGCAGAATGCCGAGAATCGATCCCAGCGCCGTGCCGCGCAGGATCGCCGGTGCGGAATCCTTCAGGTCCTTTTTGGTCGGCATCAGGCCAGTGACCTTTTGCTGAACCAGTTGGCGGTCGCTTTCACCGCCCGCGTCGAGATTGCGGATAATTTCGGCGAAGCCGAACAGCCCCATCGCGACGGTGGCGAAACCGAGGCCGTCAGCCAGTTCCGGGATGTTGAAGGCCATCCGCGACGCGCCGGTCTCGATATCGGACCCGACCATCGACAGCAGCAGGCCGAACACGATCATCGCAATCGCCTTCAGCACCGAGCCCTTGGCCAGCACCACGGCGAAGATCAGGCCGAGCACCATCAGCGAGAAATACTCGGCGGGCCCGAATGCCAGCGCGAGCTTGGTCAGCGGCGCACCGAGCACCGCGATCAGCACGGTCGCGACGCAGCCGGCGAAGAACGAGCCGATCGCCGCGATCGCCAGCGCCGGACCTGCCCGGCCCTGCTTGGCCATCTGGAAGCCATCGAGCGCGGTCACCACGGAACCCGCCTCACCCGGAATGTTGACCAGGATCGAGGTGGTCGAGCCGCCATACTGGGCGCCGTAATAGATGCCGGCGAGCATGATCAGCGCGCCGACCGGCGGCAGGCCGAAGGTGATCGGCAACAGCATCGCCACCGTGGCAATGGTGCCGATGCCCGGCAGCACGCCGACCAGGGTGCCG
>JBKJUA010000004.1:0-16839 GCA_046590305.1 Bradyrhizobium sp. | reverse complement strand
CAAACACCTCGGCCGCGTCGAAGACGGCTTCCTGCGCTCCGTCGGCCTGGGCGCGAAGAAAACCCGGCCATTGTCGTGGGTGTTCGACGACCTGGGCATTTACTACGATGCCACCCGTCCTTCGCGCCTGGAACACCTCTTGCAGAACGAACCGTGCAACCCGGATTTGCTGCAACGGGCGGCCGCGCTACGCGAAGTGATCTGTGCCGCCGGCGTCACCAAATACAACTTGCCCGGCACTACGTGGAAACGCCCTGCCGGTGTCGAGAAAGTAATTCTGGTTCCGGGCCAGGTCGAGTCCGACGCCTCGATTCGCTACGGCGCGCACCGGATCCGGCGCAATCTTGATTTGCTCAAGGCGGTGCGCGAGCGTCACCCGATGGCGTGGTTGCTGTACAAGCCGCACCCCGAAGTACTGGCCGGCACACGCGAGGCCGGCGAAGACGAAGATCGTACCAGCGAGTGGTGCAATCAGGTGGTAGGCGATGTGCCTTTCCACGAACTGTTGTCCGAGGTCGATGAGGTGCATGTGTTGACCTCGCAATCGGGTTTCGAAGCCTTGTTGCGCGGCGTGCCGGTGACCACCTACGGCCAACCGTTTTACGCCGGCTGGGGGCTGACCCGGGATCAGGATATGAACCCCGACGTACAGGCGCGCCGCACCCGACGCCTGAGCCTGGACGAATTGGTGGCCGCGACCCTGATCCGCTACCCGACCTATGTCAGCCGCATTACCCGAAAATTCACCACCCCCGAACGCACGTTAGTCGAGATTCAAAACTGGGATGAAGTGCCTACACAAGGAAGAGCTCCAACATGGCGAGAGATGATCCAGCGTTTGGTCCTTACGGCTTTGAAACCACGCCCCAGAAACTCGTGATGCCTGTCCAGCATTCCCGCCGTCCGGTATCGGTAAAACCGCGCAACTCGTTCCTGTTTCTGCAGGGTGTCAGTTCGCCGTTTTTCGCACGCCTGGTACAGGCACTGCGCGCCGAGGGACAGTTGGTCAAGTCGGTCAACTTCAACATGGGCGACACCCTGTACGGCGGCGGCGCACGGGTCTTCTATTCGGCGCGCCCCGAGCAGTTGATGGACTTCTATAGCCAATGCTTTAAGGCGGACCATATTACCGACGTGGTGCTGTTCGGCGACTGTCGTCCGGTGCATCAGCCGGCAGTGGAACTGGCCAGGTCGCTGGGCATTCGCGTTCACGTATTCGAAGAAGGCTACTTCCGCCCCTACTGGATCACCCTTGAGCGCAATGGCGTGAACAACCACTCGTTGCTGCCCCGTGATCCGGAGTGGTATCGGGAAGTGGGCAAGTACATCCCGCGCTATCACAACGGCGATTCGTTCCGCCTGTCCTTTGCCTCCCGGGCCTTCCACGATGTGATGTACCACTTCGGTGGTGCACTGAACAAAGTGGTTTTCCCTCACTACAAAACCCACGCGCCATTCAACGCGGCGGTGGAGTATGCCGGCTACATTCGCCAAGGCCTTCGTCTGGTCGCCGCCAAGGGTCGTGATTCCGAAGTGATCAGTGAAGTGGCGCGCAATCGTCATCGCACCTTCCTGTTGCCATTGCAGCTGGACAGCGATGCGCAGATCCGCGACCACTCGCCGTTCAAGCACATGAAGGATGTGTTGAAGCACGCAATGGGTTCGTTCGCCCGCCATGCTGGGAGTGACACGCGCCTGGTGGTCAAGAATCATCCCCTGACCCCAGGCATCATCAACTACCACCGGATCACCCGGCGTATTGCCCACAAGCTCGGCATCGCCGATCGTGTGGACTTCCTCGAAAGCGGCCACATGCCGACGCTGCTGTCCCACGTCGCAGGCGTGGTCACGGTCAACAGCACCGTGGGCGGTTCGTCGCTGATGCACAACGTGCCGACCATCGCCCTCAGCGACCCGATCTACAACCTCAAGGGGCTCACCCACCAAGGCAGCCTCGACGATTTCTGGCACACGCCGGAACCGCCAGACACCACGCTGTTCCAGCGCTTTCGCAGCACAGTGATTCACACCACCCAGGTCAACGGCGGCTTCTATACGCGCTGTGGTATCGACATGGCCGTGAACAACTCGCTGGAAGTGCTAATGGCCAAAACCTCAAAGATTGAACGGTACCTATGACGCTGCACAAAAACCCACGCTGCATCCTTATCACCGGGGCCACGGGTGGCATCGGCGGCGCGCTGGCACCGGCGTATGCGGCGCCGGGTGTGACTCTGATTCTGCAGGGCCGACGCACCGAGCGCCTGGAAGAAATGGCCGAGCAGTGCCGCGCCGCCGGCGCCCGGGTCATCCTGCACGCGCTCGATGTCCAGGACCTGGTAGCGGTGCGCGAATGGATGACCCGGATCAGCCAGACCGAGCAGCCTGACCTGATCATTGTCGGTGCCGGGCTCAATACCGCTTCGGGTCCGAACTCGGAAGATGAAGTCTGGGAGCTGTCCCAGGCCGTGATCGAAGTGAACGTCATGGCGGCCATCGCCACCGTGCAGGCGGCATTGCCGGCGATGCGCGCTCGTAAACACGGCCAGATCGCCCTGTTCAGTTCCCTCGCCGGTTGGCGCGGGCTGCCCGCCACACCCAGCTACAGCGCCAGCAAAGCGGCGATGAAGGCTTACGGTGAAGCCATGCGCGACCTGGTCGCCGCTGACGGCGTGCGGATCAATGTGATCATGCCGGGTTATGTCGAATCGAAAATGTGCTTTGAAATGCCTGGACCGAAACCGCTGCTGTGGAACCCGGACAAAGCCGCACAGCGGATCCGTCGCGGCCTGGCAGCCAACCAGGCTCGAATCAGTTTCCCCTTCCCCTTGAACCTCGGATGCTGGGCCCTGGGCGTGATTCCCCCGCGGATGTCATCTGTCATTTTGCGATGGTTGGACTACGGTGCCTGATTTCTTGAACAGTCCTTTTACCTGGGTCATCGCTGGTGGGTTTGTCCTGACCTGTCTTCTCGAAGCGTTGCTGATTCCCCGCCCGACGCTGCGTCGCCCACTGCGCAGTTGGTTGCTGCATGCCGGTGTGTGGCTGTTCGCGGTGGCAGCGCTGTACACGATCACCGGGCGCCCTTATTTCAGCGCCGTGAATGCTCTCGCCCTGTGGCTGCTGATCGTGATGGTGAGCAACGCAAAATATCACTCGCTGCGTGAACCGTTCGTGTGCGCGGACTTTGAATACTTTAGCGACGCGGTGCGTTTTCCGCGCCTGTACCTGCCCTTCTTCGGCATCGGCAAAACCATCGTGCTGGCCTTGGCGTTTGTCGCCTATCTTGCGTGCGGACTGTATTTCGAGCCGGCCACTGCGCAGGCGTTGCCCGTTGGCCTCGCTACGTTGGCGAGCGCCGTGCTGTTGCTAATTCTCGGCGGCATCAAGCCACTGCAACCGACTTACGATGCCAGCCTGGATTTGACCCGCTGGGGTCTGGCAGCCAGTTTGTGGACCTATTTTCGCGCAGCACGACGCAAGGTCGCTATCGACCAATTGCACTCGCCGTTCGCCCTCGATCCGCATCAGGCGCCCGCCACGATGGGCACCGTGCTGCCGGATCTGGTGTCCGTGCAAAGCGAGTCGTTTTTCGATATTCGCCGGTTGTGGCCGGGCATCCGCGAGCAGGTGTTGAGTCACTACGACGTGTTGCGCGGCGAAGCGCTTGCACACGGTCGGCTGCAAGTCGCAGCCTGGGGCGCCAATACCGTGCGCACCGAGTTCGCCTTTCTTACTGGCATTGCGGGAGACAAGCTCGGCGTGCACCGCTTCAACCCGTATCGCCATCTGGCGCGCCAAGGGTTGCCGAGCATTGCCGCCGAAATGAAACGCAAGGGCTACCGCACCGTGTGCATTCACCCGTACGACGGTAGTTTTTATGGTCGCGACCAGGTGCTGCCGGCGCTGGGGTTTGATGAGTTCATCGACCAGCGCAGCTTCAACGATTCGCAAAAAGCCGGGCCGTTCATTGGCGATTGTGCGGTGGCCGACAAGATCACTGAATTGCTCAACGACAGTACCCGCACTCAGCCGTTGTACATCCACGCCGTGACCATGGAAAACCACGGCCCGCTGCAACTGGAAACCGTCGATGCCGCTGAGTTGCCGACCTGGTTCGACCGCCCGCTGCTGGATGACCTGCGCGATCTGGCGCCGTACCTGCGGCACGTTAGCAACGCCGACCGGATGCTCGGCCAATTGCGCAAGTGTCTGATGTCGCGGCCGACCCCGACCGGGCTGTGTTTTTTTGGCGACCATGTGCCGATTCTGCCCCAGGTGTATGCCGCACTCGGTGCGCCCGATGGCGATACCGACTACTTCATCTGGTCCAACAAAGTGCCCGGCAGCCGCGCGGCCACGTCACTGGCGGTCGAACACCTGGCCAGGACATTCGTCGACCAGCTAAGTCGCACCAAGGCTGTCAGCAAACCGCAGAGCCACGCCCAGACCGCCCTCCATGACTGAGATTGCCCAAGAGCCGCTACGAATCGTCCTCGGCTCCTGTTTGCCGGAGCGCAATGAGGCGATTGCGCGGCTGATCGCCTCGGGGCGCAGTTCGCTGGCCTTTATCCTCGGTGATGAAGCCTGCCGCTATCGGCTGCTGGTCCGGGCGATCAATTGGGACCGAATTCTGATTGCCTATCGCGGCCCCACCGCGCTCGGTTATGTCGCGTTCAAGCACCATCGACGTGGACCGTTCTCACCAGGTTTCAGCCCTTTCCGGGATGAGTTCGGCCGTCTGCGCGGCGGTGTGCGCTATCTGCTGTTTATCATTGCTGAATACCGCGAGTGGTATTACGGGTTCTACCTGTATGGCTTGCACGTGATCAAACCGGCACGCCATCAAGGTGTAGCCACCGCGCTGCTGACAGAGACATTCAGGCAAGCCCGCCAAGCGGGCTACGACAGGGTTGAACTTGAGGTTCAGGTGAAAAATCAGAGCGCCCAACAGCTCTACATCCAGCAAGGTTTCGTCCGGGTGCACACTACACCCATGAATTGGCTCGGCCGGTTGCTGCCCTTCCCCGCGGTGGTGAACATGCGCCGTTCATTGAAGCCACAACCATGAAGCGCGACAAACTGAATCACTCGCTGGTCGAAGGGCCGGGCTGGATCGGTATCATGTCCCAGTGGGTCATGTGGCGGGTGTTTCACCTGACCGAATTTCTCGACCCGGAAGGTAAGCCGTCATGGCTGTGGCGGCGCAGCACGAAAAAGCCCAAGGGTCTCAAGGCGATTTCCGGGATTGGCTACAAGCGCTCCTCGGACCACGCCCGGGTGCTGTGCAAACGCTGGGACATTCCCTACATCGCATTAGAGGACGGTTTTCTGCGCTCCTCCTCCCTCGGCGTCGAGGGCGATACGCCGATGTCGATGGTGGTCGATCCGATTGGCATTCACTACCTGGCGGATCGTCCTTCACTGCTGGAAAACATCCTCCAGCAACCGCAGCAGCTGACGGCCGACGAACTGGCCAGCGCCAACGAGCTGATGACGCTGATGCGCAGCAGTTGCATCGGCAAATACAACAACGCACCGGACCTGAGCGCTGATGACCCATTGGGTCGAGACACGCCGCTGGTGCTGGTGGTGGATCAAACCTACGGCGACTTTTCGATTCCGGGCGGCGGTTTGTGCGAGGCGGATTTCATTCGCATGCTGGATGCAGCGCTGACGGAAAATCCCGGTGCCGACGTTCGCGTACGGATTCATCCGGACTGCATGAGCGGGCACAAGAAAAGCTGCTTGCTCGACGCGGCGAAGGAGCGCGGCGTAACGCTGGAAAGTCGCCCGGTATCTTGGGCTTCCCTGGCACGGCGGGCCGCGCGCGTCTACATCGCCACCAGTCAGGCCGGGCTTGAAGCCCTGATTCAGGGCGTGCCGGTAACGTGCTTCGGGCTGCCGTTTTATGCGGGCTGGGGTTTGACCGATGACCGTCTGGCCATCCCGCGCCGGCAGGCACGACCGACTCTCGAACAACTGGTCGCCGCCGCCTACATTCGCTATTGCCGCTACGTTGATCCATTGACCGATCAGCGCTGCGATGTCATGACCGTGGCCCGTCAATTGGCCCGGCAAAAACAACAGGATGCGCAATTTGCCGGCTCACTGACGGTGCTCGGCGTGCCTCGACGCCAACAACCGGCTATTCGCAGCTTTCTCAGCAGCCGCTGGGGCCGGGTGAAGTTCACCCGTGACAACACCGAGCTGATGACACAGGTGGTTCGCGAGGAAGGCAAACTGCTGGTGTGGGTTGCCGGTGAAGCGGTTGATTTGCACCAGCGCGCCGAGGCGCACGGTGTACCGCTGTGGCGCATAAGTCCGGACGTTTTGCAGGCACCGGGACGCCGCGCTCCCGCCTGCCTGGTGGTGGATCGCACACCGCACCATTCAGTAGTCGGGCAGCGGAAAATATTGCTCGACGCAGATGTGCAGCGACTGGTGCAAGTTCGCGGCATGCCCTGCAGCCCGGAACACAGTGCGTGTCCCGAGACTGGCCTGCTCGACAGCTGCGCGCGTTATCAACAGATCCGACGCTACCTCAAGGGCATGCTCGGCCTATAGCTTTTGCAGTTCCTGCGCCACGGCACTGACGGTTTCGGCGATTTGCTCCGGCGTGTGCAGACACGACACGAAGAAGCGGACACGGGCCGCTTTCTCCGCCACGGCCGGGTGCAGGATCGGCTGGGCGTTGATGCCTCGACGCGACAAGGCCCAGGACAATTGCGTGGCTTTGAGCGAGCTGCCGGTAATCACCGGGATCACCGCCAGCCCGGTGCTGGTGCCGGTGTCCAGACCCGCCTCTTTGGCCAGCTGCAAAAACTGTTGGCCCCGGGCCTGAAGCGTTGTCACCCGCTCACGGTCTTCGCGCAGGCAACGCAAGGCGGCCAGCGCCGCGGCGGCCACCGGTGCAGGCATGCCGACGCTGTACAAAAAACCCGGAGCAAGAAACTTCAGGTGCTCGACCAGCGCCGCTTCGCCGGCAATGTAGCCGCCACAACTGGCCAGGCTTTTACTTAAGGTGCCCATCCAGATATCCACGTCACCGCCAACCAGGCCGAAGTGTTCGCGGATGCCTTTGCCCGTCGGCCCCATGACACCCAGCGAGTGCGCCTCATCGACCATCAAAAACACTTTGTATTTTTTCTTCAGCTCGACAAAACGCGGCAGGTCCGGGTAATCGCCGTCCATGCTGTAGATGCCTTCCAGCACCACCAGCACCCGTTCGAAATGCTGACGCTGATCGCTCAGCACACGGTCGAGGGCTTCCCAGTCGTTGTGGGCAAAACTCAGGCGTCGCGCGCCGGACAATTGCACACCTTGCAGCACGCTGTTGTGGATCAGTTCGTCATGAAGAATTAAATCCCGCGGGCCGAACAGGTAACCGATAGTCGTCACGTTGGTCGCATGACCGCTGACAAACGTAATGGCGTCCTCCACCTCGTACAGATCGGCGAGCTCGCGCTCCAGCTCACGGTGGATCGGTCGATCGCCTGAGACTGGACGGCTGGCGGACACCGACGTCCCGTAGTGATCGATGGCCGCTTTCGCCGCCTCCGTCACCGCCGGGTGCCCGGAGTAACCCAGGTAGTTGTAGCTGGCGTAATTCACATAACGGGCGCCCTGGATCACCGTTTCCGCGCCCGCCAGGCCTTCATGCAATTTGAAAAACGGATTGGTCAGCCCGAAACGCGCTGCGCCGTCGAGCATGAGCCGCAGCTGCCGATAGCCTGGGTGCTGATCGAAACGATAAAACTGTTCCGGCACGCTATGCACCGCACTGTTCATGCCCTCCAGCGAAGGCCCTGGCGCGACATCAGTCGTCTGGCGCAGACGCCGTTCCAGCGCTTGCTGGATCAGCTTGTCTTTCATCGAGGCGGCAAGCCCGGCGGATGATTTATTGGTCATAGTCCGAATCAGTTAATCAAACGAGTGAGTTTGGAATCCTGGCCATTGAGGCCATCGCTCAATTGCGCAATGTCCTCCTGCGTCAGCTCCGCGCCGTGACGTGATAGCGCATCGGCCGTCCGCGATTGCAGCGTATCGACGTTGTCCTGCAACTCGGCGTGCTCTTGGTTGCCACGCAGCAGTTCGAGAATCCGCCCGGTCAATTTGGCGATGCTGGAGGTTTCGCTCAGTTCCATCACCGGCAGGCGAATCCCGAAACGCTCCTCGACCGCGACTACCAACTCGACACTCATCAGCGAGTCCAGTCCCAACTCCTGCAGCGGACGGTTGATGTCGAGCTTGTTGGCCGGCAAGCGCAGGATTTCGCTGATTTCCTGTTTGAGCATTTCACCGAACAGCTCCGTCAGCTCCTGTTCATTCAGCTCGACCAGCAAACGCTGAATGTCGTCGACGTCGCTTTCTTCGCCCTGTTCGCCGCCATTGAGACGGGCCAGTTCGCTGAACTTCGGCGAGTTCGCTGCCGGCAGGAAACGCGACAGCGCTTTCCAGTCGAGCTCCAACACGCCGAGCCCGGAACGCTGTTGCATGAGCAGTCGTTCGAGGGTCTCCAGCGCGACTTGCGATAGCAATGCCGAGCCGCCCATGCGACTTTGCAGGGCGTCTTTAATATCCTCGTTACGCGCGAGGAAACCCGCATCGTCAATGGCGCCCCATAGCACGCTGGTCGCAGGCAGACCGAGAGCCAGGCGATGGCGGGCCAAGGCTTCGAGCCAATGGTTCGCCGCTACATAGTTGGCTTGACCCGGGTTGCCGAACAACGTGGTTGCCGAGGAAAACAGCACGAAGAAGTCCAGCGCCAGATGTGCGGTCATTTCATGCAGGTATTGCGCTCCCTTGGCTTTGGGCTCAAGTACCCGTTGCACTTGTTGTAGGGTCAGGTTGCGAATCAGCCCGTCGTCGAACACCGTGGCCGCGTGCACGACACCGCGCAACGGGTGGGCACTGGCTTCAATGCCCGCCATGACCGACTTCAATTGCGCGGCGTCGGTGATGTCGCACGCCAGCGCTTGAACCTCGATACCCTGCTCGCGCCAGACCGCCAGCATTGGCTGCGCTTCTTCGGTAGCGGCGCCACGGCGACCCAGCAACACCAGATGACGAGCGCCTTTTTCCACCAGCCATTGCGCCGTGCGCAGGCCAAATCCGCTGAGACCGCCGGTGACCAGATAAGCGCCATCGGCTGACAGTTGCAACGTTGGTGGCTGAGCCACCGGTGCGCTGAAGACCTGCTGAATCGGCGTGCGATAGGTGACGACAATTTTGCCGATCTGCCGCGCCTGCTGCATGTAGCGGAACGCCTCGACGACTTCATTGGCATCGAAGGCGCGGTACGGCAGTGGCGTCAGGAAGCCGTCCTGGAACAACCCCATCATTTCGCTGAACAACCGGCGGGTCAGCTGTGGACGCTCGCTCATCAGTTGATCGGCATCGATGCCGAAGTAGCTGATGTTGTTGCGGAACGGCCGCAGGCCAATCTTGGTGTTCTGATAGAAATCGCGCTTGCCGAGCTCAAGGAAACGCCCGAATGGTTTAAGCACGCGCAGGTTGCGGTTGATTGCCTCGCCCGCCAGCGAGTTGAGCACCACGTCCACACCGCGACCATCGGTGATCGCCAGGATGTCGTCGGCATACGCCAGCGAACGGGAGTCAAACACGTGCTGGACACCGAGCAGGCGCAGGAAATCGCGCTTCTCGTCGCTGCCGGCCGTGGCGTAAATTTCGGCGCCGCACCATTTGGCGATCTGGATGGCGGCGATGCCCACACCACCGGCCGCGCCGTGGATCAGGATCTTCTCGCCAGGCTCCAGCCGAGCCAGGTAATGCACCGCGTAATAGACGGTGAAGAACGTACTCGGAATGGTTGCCGCCGCTTCGAACGACATGCCTTCGGGAATGCGCGCGACGGCGTTGGCATTGGTCACCAAACGGTTGGCGAAGCTCGATGGACCGAACCCGACGACGCGGTCGCCCGGCTGGAAATCACCTTCGACCAACGCGCCTTTACCGCGCACCACTCCGGCGAATTCAAAGCCCAAGGTCGGGCCCGAAAAGCCGTTTTCAATGGCCTCGTCGGAGAGCAGACCCAAGGCATACATGACGTCCCGGAAGTTCAAACCGGTGGCCTGGACTTCGATGTCCAGCTCATCACCGGCCGGCACTAGCGGCGCCTGGGTTTCCCAGCGCAGATTGCGCAGCTGCCCCGGCAAATCGAAGCCTAGTTTGACCTGGGAGGGCACATTCTTCAGCGTGTCACCCGGCACGTCATTGGGCTGGATGCGCAAACGGGCGACGTAGCGATCACCGGTGGCGCTGATCGCCAGTTCGGTTTCGCCATCGGCCTGCAACAGCGCGGGCAGCAATGCGTCGACACCGGCATCGATAGCCAGATCGAGCAAGCGCACGCGGCAACCGACCGCCTCGTTCGCCAGGGTCCGACCGAAGCCCCAAAGGGCTGCATCAGCCAGCCCTTGCACGGTGCTTTCGGTTCGAGCGCTGCGGGGCAGCAAATGAACGGCGGCGCCGGATGTCAGCAGCCAGCAATCCGGCGCAATGCCCACCGCCTCACACGCCTGAGTGATCGCGGCGGCCAGCATGCATCGGTCTGCCTGAGCATCCAAACCTTGTGGGGCGAACAGACCGGCCAGCATCACCACGTGGTGAGGCGCCGCGTCGGTCAGACGCAATTGGTCCGCCAATCCGACAGCAGAATCCGGAGCCAGCAGCACTACGTCCTGACCCTGTTCACGCAAGCTCGACGCCAGAGCGCGGGCAAATGGCGCGTCCTCACCCTGTTCGCTGGCCACCAGCAACCAGTTCTGGCGCGCCGGTTCAGCCACAACTTCAAGGGTCTTCGGTGTGTGCGCAGCCGCCACCAACAAATAGCTGCCGGAAGCCGCGTGAGGGATCAACTCCAACGGCTCGGACACGTTGAGGCCATGACGCTGCAATTCCTGCTGCCAGAAACCTGGACGCTGTTGCACCGACAACCGTTGCTGTCCGTGCCTGGCCAGCCACCAGGATGCTTGCGCGCCGAAGATAAAGTCCGCCCAACGCGCGGGGTGTTGCGCCAACAACAGCAGTTCACCGTGGGCGCAAAGGCGTGTGGCTACGTGTTGCAGGGCTTGGCTGACCGCTTCCAGCGGCGCAAGGTCCGTGGTGACCAGCGCCAGATCGAAGTCGTTGCCCGGCACCTTCGACAGTTGCGAGAAATCGGCCAGGGTAATGATTTGCAGTTGGGCAAAGTCCGCCTGAAGCATCGATACCTGATCAATGCTTTCGGCGCAGTACTGATAGTCAATGCGGTCGAAGTCCAGCGTCGCAGCTAGGTCAGCGGCCAATGGCACACCGTCAAAACCCAGCTCAACAATACGCAAACGCTGGCCGTCAGGGAGCACGCTCAGGCATTCGGCGATGTGCGCGCGCACGCTGCCGAGCAAGGCGTGATAGCCGGCGATACCGAGCACTTGGCGGGTCAATTGCGCCGCAGAGGTTTCCCTTGGCAACAGTTGCTCGATGCTCACTTGCCCGCTCAATAACGCCAGCAGATGCACGCCTATACGGCCGACCGAATGGATGATCTGGAAGTGTTCGGGATAACTGCGGAACAGTTCCTGCCAAATGTCTTGCGCGCTCGCGCGCTCGCCTTGATCGGCCGCTTGCCAGTTGCCTTCAGCGGTCAGGAGCAGGCTGCCCTCTTCCACCGCCAGGGCCAACAAATGATCGAGATAACCCGATAGTGCCTGCGCCTCCGGGCCCCAGCTCGAACGTTGCTGCCGCGAGAGTTCACCGCCCAGTTGTTCGATGGCTTCCCAGAGGAAACTCCCGCACAGGTTGTCGAGCAGCGGATCGATTTCATTGGCATAACGGGCCAGCGCAGGATCGTCCGCAATCGCGGCAATCTGTTGCTGCAAGGTCGCGCCCAGCAGCGAGCCAGTCAACGGCAAACGAGGGCCAGCGACTGGATAGGGTTTGGCAATCCCGACGAAGTCCACCAGTTTCAGATCGCCGCTGCGATCTTTGTGCAGGCGCACACCGCGGAAACGCGCATCCTTTATGCAGATGACCGCACGGCCTTCGTCGTCGTACAGCGTGAAGTCCGCCAACAGCGAATGTTCTGAACGACGCACCAGCCGGACTTGTGCCAGGCGCGGCGGCCGGCTGCCCACAGCGAACGAGATCCGTCCGAGTTTGACCGGTATGAACGCCAGGCCCTTACGACTCTTGGCGTCGCTGCTTAGCAGCTGGGTGATTAACTGGAAAGCACTGTCGAGCAATGCCGGATGCAAATGCAGGCTCGTGAGTTCCACCTCGATCAACTGCGGGACGTTGAGTCGCGCCAACACTTGATTATCGTCAATCCAACCGTCCGCTACCGCCTGATAGGCCGGGCCGTAATGGAGACCGACCGCACGGGTCAGCGCCAGATGATCCGCCGAGGTGAAGTCCGGTGCGCGGTTCGGCAAGGCCGGCGCGGTGCTGGCGAGCAAACCACCGCGGGCTTCGCCGGGAATTCTGGCGATCACATGCTGAACCCACGGTTCGGCCTGGGCCGTGCTACGCGAAACGATGGACAGCGCACCGTCGGTGCTGTCGACCACCACTCGGACCTTTTTGGAGGAATCGGCGTGCAACAACAACGGGCTGTGGATTTCCAGCTCTTCGATTTCCACGTACTCGCCCGGCTGATACTTCGATGCAGCGGCCAGCGCAACTTCGGTGAAGCCGGCACCTGGGAACAACACTGCGTCGCCGACCATGTGGTCGCCCAGCGTCGGGAACAGCTGGGTGTCCAGCCGATTATCCCAGGTCAGTTCATGCCCGGGCAGCGCGTAGCCCAACAACGGATGAACCCGCTCGCGGTGAAGGTGACCGGAAGACTCAGGTGTCTCCGGGACCCAATGACGCTCGCGTTGCCAGGCGTAATTAGGCAGCTGCACGAATCGACCTGCGTGTGGAAACAGACACTCGCGTTGAATGTCCACGCCGGCGATCAAGACTTTCGCCACGGCGCGATCGATCAGTTGCGGGGTTTCCGCGCCACGCAGATCCGTCGCGATCACGACGGCTTGCCGTTCCTGACGGTTGTGCGCGTCGGCCACGTACGAACGCAGAATCGGATGTGGACCCACCTCCACGAAAACGTTATAGCCCTGCTCGGCGAGTTTTTCGGTGGCGGACTGGAACAGCACTGGCAAGCGGATGTTTTGCCACCAGTACTCGGCGTCCAGTCGTTCACCGGCCAGTTCGTCGCCCGTCACGGTCGAATACATCGGAATGCGCGATGGCCCCGGCACCACATCGCTCAGCACGTCGACCAGCGCATCACGTATCACGTCCATGGCCGGCGAATGGAACGCGTAGTCGAGGCCTAGACGCCGAACGAAGATCTGTCGTTCGGTCAGCGCCTGCTCCAGAACATCCAGTGCTGCTTGCGGACCGGCGACTGTAGCGCCTTTGAAACTGTTCTCACCGGCAACCACCAGGTCGTGGTGCAGGTTAAGCGTTTGCAGCAGGCTGGCAGTGTCTTCTCCGGAGAGACCGACCGCCGACATTTGCCCGCTGCCTTTGGTCAATCCTTGCAAACGACTACGGTGATAGATAACCCGCGTGGCGTCCTTCAGCGTCAGCGCACCGCAGGCCCAGGCGGCGGCGACTTCACCCACGCTGTGCCCAGTGACCGCTATCGGCAGAACACCTTTCGCGGCCAGCATCCGCGTGATACCGACCTGCAATGCAAACAGCGCCGGTTGAGCAATCTCGGTCAGTTGATAGCGGTCTTCGCCAATGTCGCCAGCCAGTTCCGCTAGCAGCGAGTAACCCGCCAGCGGTTCGAAAATGGCGTCCACCTCAGCCACGGCACTTTGGAACACCGGGTCGGCGAGCAATGACTTGCCCATACCTTGCCACTGCGAGCCATTGCCGGAATAAACGAACACCGGGCCTTTCGGTTGCTCCAGTGCCATACCGCTTTCGAGCACCGCCGATAGACTTGGCACCCCGGGATCGGTCGCGAAATCAAGCAGAGCCTGAGCACTCTGTTGAGCATCGGTGCTAAACACCACGACACGCTGGGGGTGAATGTCGCGACGCACCAGTGACTGATAGGCAACGTCGTAAAGGCTTGCCTCGGCAGACTCGGACAAAAATTCCGCGAACTGCTCCGACTGAGCAACCAGGCCTGCATGATCCTTGGCGGACACAATCAGCGGTACCTGGTGATCGGTCGAGGCCGGCGGCTCACTGGCCTGCGGCGGGCTTTCCAGAATAACGTGCGCGTTCGCACCGCCGAAACCGAACGAATTGACCCCGACCACCAGTTTGCCGACGGGCTTGAGTGCCTGGGTTTCGGTGACGACCTGCAAGTTGAGGTCGGCGAACGGGATGTTCGGGTTGAGCCTGGTGATGCCGATGGTGGCCGGCACCTGGCGTTCAATCACGCAGAAAAGCGCCTTCATCAAACCGGCAACGCCGGACGCGGCTTCAAGGTGGCCGATGTTGCTTTTGATCGAGCCAATCAGCAGCGGTTGGTCGGCCGGACGTTGCTGCCCGAGCGCTTCGCCAATGGCGCGGCTTTCAATCGGATCGCCGACCGGTGTGCCGGTGCCGTGCGCCTCAAGGTAATCAATCTGCGTGGCGTCGATGCCGGCCGTGGCGTAAGCCTGCGTCATCAGCGCAATCTGCGCCTCGGCACTCGGTACGGTCAGACTCGACTTGCGGCCATCGGTGTTCGCCGCAGTGCCGGCTACAACGGCCAGGATCTGGTTGCCGTCTGCGACTGCTTTGTCGTAATCCTTCAGATAGAACAGGCCCGCCCCTTCGGAGCGGACATAACCGTCGGCGGACTCATCAAACACATGGCATTGGCCTGTGCGCGAGAGCATCGATGCCTTGGAAAAAATCAGGAAGCCGAACGGATGAAGGTGCAGGCTGATACCACCAGCCAGCGCCTGTTCAATATCACCGTTCTGAATCGCCTGGCATGCCTGGTGAAACGCAATCAGAGAAGACGAGCACGCCGTGTCGATGGCCATGCTCGGACCTTGCAGGTCGTAGAAATAAGAGAGCCGGTTGGCCGCAATGCTGAAGGTGTTGCCCGTGGCGGTGGCCGCTTCGATCGCCGACAAGTCATGCGCCAACCTGTAGCTGTAATCGACGCTGGCAATGCCCAGGTAAACGCCACAATCGCTCCCGCGCAGGCTCGAAGGCTTGACACCGGCGTTCTCGAACACTTCCCAGCCGAGCTCCAGCAACAGGCGTTGCTGAGGGTCCATGATCGCGGCTTCGCGCGGAGAAATATTGAAAAAACCTGCGTCGAAGGTGGAGATATCGCCAAGCGAGCCAGACGCGAATGTATAGGACGTCGCCGGGTTGGCCTTGTCCGGGTGCAGGAACTCGTCCTTGGACCAGCGTGAAAAATCTGCTTCGGTGATGAAGCTCTGCCGATCTAACAGGTGCGGCCAAAAAGTTGCAGAAGTAGAGCCTGGAAAACGGAACGACGTCCCTATGATTGCAACTTTTTTACGCATTGCTACAAGCCCTTTTCATACCCGACCTTTTTCCAAAGATTGGGCAACAATCAACTTCCATTAATTAGATGCTGGAAAACTGGCGACGCCGTATAAAAGGTCGTGTCGCTAAAAATCCTGCTTGTGCCCAGCCAACGTCCTACACAAAACAGCGGGGAATCATACGCGCCCAGTCCCCTGAGGGAAACCTGAATAGCTCAACCATTGGGTGAGCCAGCCCCATCAGCGCAATGCAGAAAATTTTGAGCCCCACGTCCGATTAATAAAAAAATTCAATAAATGCGCGCCGCAGCCGACAACTTCTGAAAGCCTTGCGGATTGAACAAGCCATGCGTAACAACCAGCCTATTACACAACGCGAACGGACCTTCCCGGCTCAGCAACGGTTGATTTCCACCACCGATGCCAAGGGCGTGATCACTTACTGCAACGACGCTTTTGTCGAGATCAGTGGGTATTCTCGCGAGGAACTGATCCGTGCGCCGCATAACCTGGTCCGTCACCCTGACGTCCCGGCCGCAGTGTTCGCGCACATGTGGGGCACACTGAAACAAGGCTTGCCATGGATGGGCATTGTCAAGAATCGCTGCAAGGCCGGTGATCACTACTGGGTTAACGCCTATGTCACACCGGTTTTCGAAGGCAATCAGGTGGTCGGTTACGAATCGGTGCGGGTCAAACCCACCGCCGAGCAGATCCGCCGTGCCGAAGCGCTTTACCAACGCATCAACCAGGGCAAGTCGGCCATTCCTTCGTCAGACAAATGGTTGCCGGTGCTGCAGGACTGGCTGCCGTTCATTCTGGTCAGCCAACTGAGTTTCATGATCGGTGCGTCGCTCAACTCCCAATGGGGTTTTGCGTTGGCCGCCGGCCTGTCGGTGCCATTGGGTCTGTTGGGGTTGAGCTGGCAACAGCGCGGCCTCAAGCGTCTGCTGCACCTGGCCGGGCAGACCACCTCCGACCCGCTGATCGCGCAGATGTACACCGACAGCCGCGGTGCCCAGGCGCGTCTGGAGATGTCGATTCTCAGCCAGGAAGCCCGCCTGAAAACCTGCCTGACCCGTCTGCAGGACACCGCCGAGCACTTGAGCGACCAAGCGAAACAGTCCGATACCCTGGCGCATAACAGCTCCAACGGCCTGGAACGCCAACGCGTCGAAACCGAGCAAGTGGCCACCGCCGTCAATCAGATGGCCGCCACCACTCAGGAAGTCGCCAGCCACGTGCAGCGCACGGCCGATGCGACTCAGGAAGCCAATCGCCTGACCGGTCGCGGCCGCGACATCGCCGGGGAAACCCGCGAAGCCATCCAGCGCCTGTCGGTGGTGGTCGGTGAAACCGG
>JBKJUA010000439.1:0-2520 GCA_046590305.1 Bradyrhizobium sp. | reverse complement strand
CTCGGCGTTCGGCCGGATGCTGGATCCGATCGCAGACAAGCTGCTGGTAGCATCCTGCCTCCTGATGCTGGCGGCAGATAGCAGCATCCATGGCTGGACGCTGTGGGCCGCCATCGTCATCCTGTGCCGGGAAATCCTGGTCTCGGGCCTGCGCGAATATCTCGCCGCCCTGCGGGTCAGCGTACCCGTCACCAAGCTCGCGAAATGGAAGACCACCATCCAGCTGGTCGCGATCGGCTTTTTGATCGCCGGCGAAGCCGGCGAGGCGATATTGCCGCTGACCACGCTGATCGGCATCGTCCTTTTGTGGGCGTCGGCGATTTTCACGATCTACACCGGCTGGGACTATTTCCGCGCCGGCATTCATCATCTCATCAAGGAGGATGAGGCGTGAAGGTCAAGTATTTCGCCTGGGTGCGCGAACGGATCGGCAAGTCAGAGGAAACGATCGAGCCGCCGGCCAGCGTGCGCACCGTGGACGACCTGATCGCCTGGTTGGCGGGACAGGGGGAGACCTATGCCCATGCCTTCGAGACGCCGCGGGTGATTCGCGCCGCGATCGACCACGCCCACGTCAAATCCGACACCGTCATCGCCGGCGCCCGCGAGATTGCGTTTTTCCCGCCGATGACCGGCGGCTGAGCCTGTCATGGCCGCCATGGTGACCATTCGCATCCAGGAGGCCGATTTCGACATCGGCGGCGAGATCGCAGCGCTCACGCGAGGGCGTACCGATATCGGTGCCGTCGTGACGTTTTCCGGGATCTGCCGCGGCAGCGAGGGCGACGAGGCGATCGCGGCGCTGACGCTGGAACATTACCCCGGGATGGCGGAGGCCGAAATCGGACGCCATGCCGAGACCGCGAACTCGCGCTGGCCGCTAACGGGGCTGACCGTGATCCATCGCGTCGGCCGCATCCAGGCCGGCGAGAATATCGTGCTGGTGCTGACGGCCTCGGCGCACCGGCAGGCGGCGTTTGAGGCGGCGGAGTTCCTGATGGATTATCTGAAGGCCAATGCGCCGTTCTGGAAGCGCGAGGAAAAGCCCACCGGAACGAGCTGGGTCGACGCTCACAGCCACGACGATACGGCCGCCGCGCGCTGGACCAGATCCTGATGGCGAAGCGCGCAAAGCCGGCGGCGAAGCGGCCCGCCGCTGTAAAACTGCCCAGGGTCTCGTCCGGCGAACTCAGAACGCTGCTCGATTTCGTGCGCTATGCGGTAAGCCGCTTCATCGAAGCCAGACTCGTGTTCGCGCATGGCACCACTGATCCGGTGGCGGAGGCCGCCTTCCTGGTCTGCGAAACGCTGCATTTGCATCCCGACCAGTTCGGGACGTTTGCCACGGCGCGAGTCACGGCACACGAGGCCAAGGCCATCCTCGAATTGATCGCGCGCCGCGTCACGTCGCGCAAACCCGCTGCCTATCTGGTCAACAAGATCTACATGCGCGGCCTGCCGTTCTATGTCGACGAGCGCACCATCGTGCCGCGTTCCTTCATCGGCGAATTGCTGGACTCCCATTTCGGCGGTGAGGATGACGAAGCCGGCGGCTCGCTTATCGAGGACCCTGCGAACGTCGAAAGCGTGCTCGACCTCTGCACCGGCTCGGGCTGTCTTGCGATCCTCGCTAGCCGGAATTTCCCCACTGCCCGGGTCGACGCGGTCGACCTTTCCAGGGACGCCCTCGCCGTCGCCGCGCGCAACGTCGCCGATTACGGCCTTGAGGACCGGATAACGCTGCACCGCGGCGATCTGTTTGGACCGGTCGGAGGCCAGCGCTACGACCTGATCATTTCCAATCCGCCCTATGTCGACTCGCAGGGGATGGCCGACCTGCCGCGCGAATGCCGCGCCGAGCCTAGATTGGCGTTTGACGGCGGCGCCGACGGACTCGACCTCGTCCGCCGAATCCTCGACGAGGCCAAGCGGCATTTGACGCCGCAGGGCGGGCTGTTGTGCGAAATCGGCCGCTGCCGGCCGGCGCTGGAGACCGCCTATCCACAGCTTCCGCTGCTGTGGCTTGAGACCGAAGATTCCGACGGCGAAGTGTTCTGGATCGCCGCCGCCGATCTTTGAGCGGCCAGGTGGGGCGCGAACCGGCCTCAATCCGCCCGATTGAGCAGAAATAAATATTGCGCTGCATCGTCGTTCCCGCCGAGCGGCGAAGCTGATAGCCTGCGCGGGCAGCCGCCCATATTCCAAGATCTTGCCCCAAAACCTTGAAGAGGCCCCCATGCTGGATAAGAGCCCACGTCCCACCGCCGTCAACGTGCCGAACGATCTCGCCGCGCACTGGATGCCGTTCACCGCCAACCGTGCGTTCAAGAAGAACCCGCGGCTGCTCGCCGGCGCCAAGGACATGCATTACTTCACCGTCGACGGCCGCAAGATCATCGACGCCGCCGCCGGCATGTGGTGCTGCAATGCCGGCCACGGCCGCTCCCAGATCGCCGAGGCGATCGGCAAGATGGCAGCCACGCTCGACTACGCGCCACCGTTTCAGTTCGGCATTCCGCA
>JBKJUA010000369.1:0-6672 GCA_046590305.1 Bradyrhizobium sp. | reverse complement strand
CCCGACGTGATGCTGACCGAGGTGCATCGCCAGGCCCAGGACGATCCGATCATCCGGATGTCGATGGACGTGCGCGAGGGCCGCGATCTCGATATCGGCCGTTACGGCGAAAGCCAGGTGGTGTCGCGCGACGAACTCGATCCAAACAGGGTGATGCAGGCCGATCAGGTGCTGGTCGGGCGCAACAATACGCGGCGCGCCTACAACATGCGGGTGCGGCAGAAGCAGAACATCGAGGATCCCTTGCCGGTGGCCGGCGACAAGCTGGTGTGCCTGCGCAACAACCGCAAGAAGGGCCTGTTCAACGGCGGCCTTTGGCGGGTGAAGTCGCGCGCGGCGTCGAAATCGCAGATCATCACCATGCGCTTGTCGCCCGATGAAGATTTCGGCCACAAGGTGACAAAGGTCTCGGTGCGCGGCGACTGCTTCGGTGGCGCCATCGACGCCATCCCGTGGGAACAACGAAAACCCTATGACGAGTTCGATTACGGCTACGTGCTGACGGTGCACAAGTCGCAGGGCTCGCAATGGGACGACGTGGTGCTGTTCGACGAGAGTTTTGCGTTTCAGGAAAGCCGCGCGAGATGGCTCTATACCGGCATCACGCGCGCCGCGAAGCGGCTGAGCGTGGTGATATAGGGGCCGGCGTGCCCGCTCTCTCCACGTCACTGCAATGACCTTTTGAGTGCGCACCGCGTCCGGGACACGTAACACCCTGAAAACACGCCGCTTTCATTCACGAACTCGTGTGCATCCGGCCGTAACAACCCCCGCCCCGCCGCGTATCTTGGGGACATCGGGCCGGCCGCCGGCGTTGCGAACTGCGGCGGCTGCCCTAAACTACCAACCAATCCGCTGACCCCAGAGGAAACCTCATGTCCCGCAGCTTCACCCGCCTTTCGCTCGGCGCCGCCGCCCTTGGCGCGCTGGCGATCTCGGCCCTGGCCGCAACCCTGGCCATCGCGCCCGCCCGCGCCGCCGAAGATGCCGTGATCATCCCCGCCCCCGTCATGGACCTCAAGGCCGGCGACGGCGTCCAGACCGCCATTCTCGCGGGCGGCTGTTTCTGGGGCGTGCAGGGCGTGTTCCAGCATACCGCAGGCGTTCTCAACGCGGTGTCCGGCTATGCCGGCGGCAGCAAGGCGACAGCGAACTACACCATGATCACAACCGGCGCGACCGGCCATGCCGAGACGGTCGAGATCAAATACGACCCGAAGAAGATCAGCTACGGCAAGCTGCTGCAGATCTTCTTTTCCGTCGTGCATGACCCGACGCAGTTGAACCGCCAGGGCCCGGATGTCGGCACCCATTATCGCTCGGCGATCTTCACCAATTCCGACGAGCAGAAGCAGGTGGCGGAGGCCTACATCGCCCAGCTCAACGCCGCCAAGGTTTACAAGAAGCCGATCGTGACCAAGGTCGGACCGCTGGAGGCGTTTTATCCGGCGGAAGCCTATCACCAGGACTACCTGACGCTGCACCCGAACCAGCCCTATATCGCCATTCACGACCTTCCGAAGGTCGAGAACCTGAAGAAGATTTTCGCGGAACAGTATACGGCGAAGCCGACGCTGGTGAGCCAGGCGAAGGTCACCAACTGAAGGGCGCAATTCACGAGGAGGAAGAATGTCTGACACCAGGACGACGGGCGGCAAGATCGAGAAGAGCGAGGCAGAGTGGCGCAAGGAATTGACGCCGATGCAGTATGAGGTGTTGCGTCAGAAGGCGACCGAGCGGCCGTTCTCCGGCGAATACGACCATGAGCATCGCGCCGGCACCTACACCTGTGCCGGCTGCGGCCAAACGCTGTTCGAATCCGACGCCAAGTTCGATTCCGGCTGCGGCTGGCCGAGCTTTACCCGGCCGGCGCTGGCGAGCCATGTCGACGAGGAGCGCGACGTCACTCACGGCATGGTCCGGACCGAAGTGCTGTGCTCGAAGTGCAACGGCCATCTCGGCCACGTCTTCGAGGACGGCCCCGGCCCGACCGGGCTGCGCTACTGCATCAATTCGGCGGCGCTGAAGCTGCAGCCGAAATAGACCGCTCTGAACTGCCCTCCCTCTACCCCCGGTTCCCCGAGATGGAATCTTGGCCCGCTATATGCTTTGGTACGAACGGCGGGATGACGGATTTCCATCCGCCGGCCGCCTTTCGGGGGAGAGTGCCATGTCGCTTGGACTAATACTCGTCATCATCCTGATTATCTTCCTGCTGGGCGGCTTCAGCGGCCGGTTCGGCGGTTATGGCTACGGCATGGGCCACTCCGGAATGGGTCTCGGCGGCGTTATTCTGGTCGTGCTGCTCATTCTGCTGCTGCTCGGCAAGCTGTGAGCCACACAAGCCATTGAAATAAAAGGATTAAATTTTTATGCGGTATTCGGGTGCCCGGATTCATCATCCGGCCCGTCAGGAGTCGCATTTTTGGCAAACGAGCTTATATTAAAGACTGTCCTGAAATGACGTGTGCCGACGCGCCCTTGAGCCCGTCCGCACGATACGTTCGCGATTTTCGAATCGCGTTCTCACTAAAAAGATTAGAGGTCACTGACCATGGCTGCCTTCAGTTACAACACTGCCGCCGAACTGTTTCCTGCCGCGATCCGCAAGAAGAAGCGGGCGGGCTTCGCCTATCGGCGATTTGGCACCGCGGCCGAAGCGGTGCGCTTCGCGATCGAGGAGTTGCCGGCAGATTCGCTGAACGGCGCGTATTTGCAGGTCGACGAGGCCCGCTTCGACCAGAGCGGCATCCGCACGCTGTATGAAAGCCAGGACTTCCCGCTCGAGCGCCGCCCGCGTGCCCCCGAGCCCGTGCCCGCCGGCAACGACGCCAACGCGGACGCCGCGTAAAACTTCGTTTGAGCGAATCCCGACGCGAATGCTGACTTCAACTCTCTTTGGGAGAGATGACGCTCAACTCAACATTCTTCACACTTCAGCTCAGCGCGGCTGCTTGTCCAGCCAGCGTTGCAGCATGCGCACGTTGCGGACGTTGGCGCGGAACATGACGTCGAAGGCATCGCCGGCGAGCGGCACCAGGCCGACCACGCCGTCGAGCGCGACATTGCCGAGCATCCGTGTCGTCAGATGCCAAGGTGCGCCGAGCGCGCGCGCCTCGCGCACCACCCACAGCGAAATCGCCGTCGTGATGATATCGCCGACCACCGGGATCAATCCGATCAGGCCGTCGATGCCGTAGCGGATATTGGTGCCGGGCAAGATGAAGGCGACGTCGAGCAGCTTCGACAGCGCATCGAGCCGCGCCAGCCGCTGCTCGCGGGTGAGATTGCCGAACGGATTGGCGCTCGACGTGCTGAACTCGAATTGGACGCCGCCGGCCTGCGGGCCGATCGCCTCCGGGCGGACCTCGCGGCCGTCCTGATCGATGATGGGGCCACGCGCCTCGGCGCCACGAAACCCGGCGCCGGAGGTCTTCCGGCCCCGCGCGGGGTTGGGGGAGATGATTTCTTCGTTCGACATCGTCATCACATGGTAACGCGCAAGGCGGCCGCAAGTTGCGTCACGCCGTCGCGCCTATGCGGCCGCTACCGTCCGTGGCTCGGCGTATTTGTGCGACAGCCATGACGCCACCGTCGCGGGGACCAGGCCCGGCAGGCCGTAGAGAATGACCTGGAGCGCGCCGCCGTCCGTTCGCTGGCCGCCGTAGATCAACAGCGCCGTGGCAAAGGCGATCCCGCCTACGATCAGCATCCGCGCCACCCAATTGATCCGCTGGACGTGGAACAGGATATCGTCCACCGCCGCCATCATCAGCGCCGGCACGATGCCGAACAGATAGGCGAATTGCAGCGTCTTGCCGAACACCACGAACAGCTTCGCCACTTCCGCGGCGCTGGTCTGGGTCCAGTAGCCGGAGGTGTAGGTGGTGGCGAACAGCAGCAGGAACCCGCCGATGAACGGGGCGACTGCGGCGAAGATCAGGTAGCGTTTCATGGATTGCCTTCGCGTGTTTGCGACAGCATAGCGCAATTCGCCGAACCGCAAAGAGGGCTGCTACTAGGTAAGCCACGACGCGAATCCCCCGACCCGTCGAAGGTACCGGAACGGCAAGGTGCCCGGCTTGAAAATGGTAGTCGGTCAGCTACTCTACCTGCATGGCCTGCGCTCGTCGCCCGTCCGCCGCGTTCTCCAAAGTCTCGGTCAAAAGTCAGACCGTAATTCCGCGTGAGGTGCGCGAGCAACTAAAGCTGAAGCCGGGCGACACCTTGCGCTATCGCGTGACCGAAGCCGGCATGCTGCTCGATAAGGCAACGGAAAGCGGTGATGACGCTTTCGCCGCGTTTTCGGAATGGACGTCCGAGGCCGATGAAAAAGCGTATGGGGAGTTATAGTCGCAGACTTCTTCATCTCCGCTTTCGCGGAGGATGACGAGTTGTGGCGAAGCGGCTACCTGTGGCAACAGAATTCGTAGCCCGGATGGAGCCCTTGCGAAATCCGGGGACGCTGCTTTATCCCTTCCCGGATTGCGCCATCGCTCGGCGCTGGATCCATCCGGACTAGGTAGCGGCGCTCACCTCGAACGAAGCCCTACTCGCCCCACGCCTGGAACGCCTCGTTG
Source organism: Bradyrhizobium sp. (assembly GCA_046590305.1). Lineage (GTDB taxonomy): Bacteria > Pseudomonadota > Alphaproteobacteria > Rhizobiales > Xanthobacteraceae > Bradyrhizobium. The sequence continues at coordinate 2,092 of JBKJUA010000369.1, read as the reverse complement.
AAGGCGCGTTCGCCAGGGGCGCCCTTTTCGATGGCGATGATGGCGCGGCGCTGGTTGACGTAGACCAGCGGCACGTCGAACCAGGAACGCTCCTTCAGGAGCTGGATGTTGCGCGTGCGCTCGGACTCGATGTTGGAGAGGCCGACCAGGAACAGCGCCTTCGGGCCGTCGGTGACCTTCACCGCATAACCCGCCAGCGGCGTGCCGCGGGCCTGCTCGTTGGATTTCATCAGCACGCCCGGCACGTTACCGATGCCGCCGCCGGCAAAATCCTGCGGCAGGATGAAGGTCAGTTCCGCGGTGTGGCTGGCCGGCAGCGATGGATCGGTGTTGCGCAGGAACGACATCGTCATCTTGAACTTGCGGTCGGGGATCTCGATCTCGGCGCGCACGGCGATATCGGCCTTCTGGGCGCCGGACGCCTTGATCTGTTCGGTGCGCCAGATCACCGAGCCGACATATTGCTTGCCCTTGGGATCGGAAGGATCCTCGTCATACAGCACCACGCGCTGCGCCACCGGGGCGAGCTGGTCCGATGACGACGGCTGGCCGACACGATCGGGAATCTTAGGCTTCGACAGCGGCGTCGAGGGATCCTTCGGCGCGTCCGCCACCGGCTGCGACTTGAACAGCCCGGAGACCGTCGTCACCAGCGACTTGCCCCACAGGATGCCGGCGCCGACCAGGATCAGCACGACGCCGACCGCGATCGCGCTCTTGAACGGGAACACGGTGCCGGAGCGAATGCGCTTCTTCGCCTCGCTCTCGCGGTCCTGGGTCAGGCGCGAACGCTGCGGCCGCTGCGGCGGTTGCGACTGCTGGGCCGAAGGCGCGTAGCGCTCGGCCTCCTCGACGGATTCGTCATAGGAATAGGGCGCGTCGGGATCGGCGCCGCGATTCTCCATGCTCGGCTCGAGCCGGTCGAATTCCGGTGAGGGCGACGGCACGTTGGCGTAGGTCTTTCGCGCCGAGCGGGTGGCCTGCGCCGCGGCGCGGCCGAGATCGTCGGCGTCGGCGGCGATGTCGCGAAAGCCGCGCATGCCCGGTGCCTGCGGCGGAGCGTTATCGGGGCCGCGGCGCGGCGCGCCCGTGCGTTCGCGGGTCGGCGGCAGCTGCGGATCCTGCATCGGAACCTGCGGTTGCGGCGGACGCGGCGGGGCGGCGTCGGGGCGAGAGTTGCGCGCCGCGCGGTCGTCCTGGCCGAGCGGCGGACGGTCGTTGCGCGCGGGTGGCGGCGACGGCGGACGCGGACGCGCCGGAGGTGAAGCTGCAGGCTGCGATGTGGCCGGCGGCGACGGCTCGCCCGGCCGGCCCGGCGGCCTGCTGGTGGCGCGGAAGGAATCGCCGGCACGGGCGCCGCTGCGCGAGGCGTCCCCGGAGCGCGACGCGTCCCGGGCGCGCTGGGCGGCTTCGGATTCGACCTTGCGGACAGCCTCCTCCAGCGACAGCCGCTCGCGGGTGATTTCGGATTCGCTGAGCGGAGGCTGCACGCTGCGCAACTGCGCAATCAGCGCGGCGCGGGCCCGCTCATACAGCGCGCGCCGGCTCTCGCCGGGGGCACTGGGGTCCAGGCCGGCAATGGCGCGGGCGATCAGCGGGTAGTAATCAGCCATATCGTCTCAACATTGCAGGCCTTCACATTGCAGGCCTTCCGGTAACATCTCGTTAAGCCTCAAACGGGTTCTGAACCAGAATAGTATCCTCGCGTTCCGGGCTGGTGGAAAGCAATGCGATGGGGCAACCCACCAGTTCCTCGACCCGGCGGACATATTTGATGGCCTGCGCCGGCAAATCCGCCCAGGAGCGGGCATTGGCGGTCGGTTCCTTCCAGCCCTCGATGGTCTCGTAAACCGGCTTGATCCGGGCCTGCGCGCCCTCGCCGGCCGGCAGATGGTCAATTTCCTTGCCGTCCAGCGTATAGCCGGTACAGACCTCGATCGAGTCGAAGCCGTCGAGAATGTCGAGCTTGGTCAGAGCCAGCCCGTGGATCCCGCAGGTCCGCACGGTCTGGCGCACCAGCACCGCGTCGAACCAGCCGCAGCGGCGCGGGCGGCCGGTATTGGTGCCGAACTCGCGGCCGCGCTCGCCGATC
>JBKJUA010000024.1:0-16494 GCA_046590305.1 Bradyrhizobium sp. | reverse complement strand
AGATTGGCGGCGAAACGGGGCATCTGACGTCCTCTTGTTCGTTACTATTTGGGCTCGCCCGGCAGATGTGTGCCGGTGACGCGGGCATACATCCGCGCCACCGAGGCATCATCGTCGCGACCCATCCCGGAGGCCGATGTCATCAGGAACATCTGCAGCGCCGCGGCCGACACCGGCACCGGAAATTTCGCCGTCCGCGCCATGTCCTGGATGATGCCGAGGTCTTTTACAAATATGTCCACCGCGCTGCGCGGGGCGTAATCACCGTCGAGCACATGCGGCATGCGGTTCTCGAACATCCAGGAATTACCGGCGGACGCCGTGATCACCTCATAGACTTTTCGGATATCGAGGCCCTGTTTCGCGGCGAAAGCGATCGCTTCCGAGGCGGCGGCGATATGCACGCCGGCCAATAGCTGGTTGATCATCTTGAACGCGGCGCCTTGCCCTGCGGCATCGCCGAGTTCGTAAAGCTTGGCGGCCATCGCATCGAGCGCGGGCCTCGCTTTCGTGAAAGCCGCGGGACTCCCCGAGGCCAGGATGGTGAGTTCGCCCTGCGCCGCGCGCTGCGCGCCGCCGGAGATCGGCGCATCCAGATAATGCCGGCCGGTCGCCTCCAGTTGCTTCGCCAGCCGCCGCGCCACGTCCGGGTCCATGGTGGCGGAGGAAATGAAAACTGCGCCGTCCGCGAGGGTTTCGGCGACGCCGTCCTTGCCGAACAGGATGGTCTCGGTCTGGGCGGCGTTGACGACCACGCTGACCACGATGTCGGCGCCGCCGGCGGCCTGTGCCGGCGTCCTGGCGCCGCCGCCACCCTCGGCCACGAACCGCGCCACCGCGTCATCCGAGACATCGCAACCGGTGACGTCGAAACCCGCGCGCCGCAGCGAGGTTGCCATGCCAAAGCCCATCGAGCCCAGCCCAATAACGGCAATACGCGGCTTTTGCGGTACGGATTCAGGCATGAAGACTCCCCGGGCTTTGTCAGTGCAGCATTTCACGGGCTGCTTTGCCTCTGGGTATCACGGCTTGGCCGTGCTGCCAAAGCATGAGACAAGCGGCAAAGTGGGCGATGCCAGGATAGTGCCAGGATACTCTTTATGACCGAAACGGCCTTGCGCGATGAAATCTGCCGGCTCGGCCGCTCGTTGTTCGAGCGCGGGCTGACGCCGGGCTCCTCGGGCAATATCAGCGTCAGGCTTCACGACGGCGGCTGGCTGGTGACGCCGACCAACGCCTCGCTCGGCTCGCTGGATCCGGCGCGGCTGTCGCGGCTCGACCCGGATGGCCGGCTGGTATCCGGCGACACCCCGACCAAGGAAGTGCCGCTGCACACGGCGCTGTACCAGACCCGCAGCGCCGCGCGCGCCGTGGTGCACCTGCATTCCACCCATTCGGTGGCCTTGTCGATGCTGCCGGAGATCGATCCGCGCGCCGCCCTGCCGCCGATGACGGCCTACTACCTGATGAAATGCGGCGCGACCGCGCTGGTGCCGTATTATCGGCCGGGCGATCCCGCCGTGGCCGACGCCATCAAGGGCCTCGCCGGAAAATATTCATCGGTGCTGCTCGCCAATCACGGCCCGGTGGTCTCGGGCGACACGCTGGAAGCCGCGGTGTTCGCGATCGAGGAACTGGAAGAAACGGCAAAGCTCTATCTGCTGTTGCGCGGGCTGAACCCGCGGTATCTCACGCCGGCGCAGGTGGCGGATTTGACCGCAACGTTCGGGCTGACCTTGCCGGAGCATGGGCATGATTAACCGCTCCACCCGTCATTGCTGCGAGCGAAGCGAAGCAATCCATTCCAAGGCACAAAAAGGTGGATTGCTTCGTCGCTGCGCTCCTCGCAATGACGAAAGATGGCAGTCGGTCGTCGATTATCAGAGCACCGCGAGCTGCTTGTTCTTCAGGTCCGTCACCAGCATCAATCCAGGTGCATGCGTCATCGCAAACGGCAATCTTGCGGCTGATATCACCGCCTGCGGGGTAACTCCGCAAGCCCAGAACACCGGGATCTCGTCGTCTCCCACCGGCACCGGGTCGCCATAATCGGGTTTCGCGATATCCTTGATGCCGATCGAATGTGGATGGCCAAGATGAACCGGCGCGCCATGAACGGCGGGGAATCGCGATGTGATCTGCACCGCACGGATGGCATCGGCCGGCTTGAATGGCCGCATCGATACCACCATCGGGCCGGCGAACGGGCCGGAGGGCGCACACGCGATGTTGGTACGGTACATCGGCACCCGCACATTGCAGTCGATGTGGCGAATCGGCAGATCGTCCGCCAGCAGTGCTTCCTCGAATGAAAACGAGCAGCCGATCACGAACGCCACCAGATCGTCGCGCCAGTGCGCCATGATATCGGTGGGCTCCTCGACCACTTCGCCATCGCGCCAGACCCGGTAGCGCGGCACGTCGGTGCGGATGTCGAGATCGATCCCGAGTGCGGGAATGCGGGGATCGCCGACCTCGGACATGCCGATGATCGGGCACGGTTTCGGGTTGAGTTGGCAAAACCGGTGAAACGAGGCTGCGAGCTTCTCCGGCAGGATCGCCAGATTACCCTGGACGAAGCCGTTGGCGATGCCCGCCGTGGTGGTGGCCATCCCGGCGCGGCACGCCAGCCGTGCCTGCAGGCTCGGCAGCACCTGCTCGCTGCGGGCGTCCTGCGCCTTGTTGGCCAAACCGATGTTCATTCAAGCGCTCCATGCCTCGACAGGTGGTATCGGATAATCCTACCATGTCCCCCGACGATACGCACACCTGCCTTTCCGGAACACTGAATGACCCAAATCGCAACCAACCTGCAAATCGATTCCGCCCGTCTCTGGGACACCATTCACGAAACCGCGAAATTCGGCGCCACCCCAAAGGGCGGGGTTCGCCGGCTGACGCTCGGGCCCGAAGACAAGCAGGTGCGCGACTGGTTCCGTAAGGCGTGCGAAGCCGCCGGCCTGGAGGTTCATGTCGATGCGCTCGGTTCGATGTTCGGCCTGCGCAAGGGCCGCGACATGTCGAAGCCGCCAGTCGGCCTCGGCTCACACCTCGATACCCAGCCGACCGGGGGCAAGTTCGACGGTATCCTCGGCACACTGGCAGCGCTCGAAGTGGTGCGCACCCTCAACGACGCCGGGATCGAAACCGAAACCCCGATCTGCATCGTCAACTGGACCAACGAGGAAGGCTCGCGCTTCGCGCCGGCGACGATGGCGTCCGCGGCCTATGCCGGCGACTACACCACCGACGACATTCTCGGTCGCAAGGATATCGCCGGCATCAGCGTCGGCGAGGCGCTCGACAGCATCGGCTATCGCGGCGACGAAGCGGTCGGCGTGCGCAAATTCGGCGCTTTCGTTGAGTTGCATATCGAACAGGGACCGCTGCTGGAAGCCGAGAGCAAGACCATCGGCGTGGTCGACCGCGGCCAGGGCATCATCTGGTACGACGGCAAGATCACCGGTTTTGAAAGCCACGCCGGCACCACGCCGATGCCGCTGCGCCGCGATGCGCTCGCGACCCTGTCCGAAGTCGTGCTGGCGGTGGAGCGGATCGCAAAAGCGCATGGTCCCAACGCGGTCGGCACCGTCGGCGAAGCCGTCATTGCCGCGCCGTCGCGCAATGTCATTCCCGGCGAGATCGCGTTCACCGTCGATATCCGCAGCCCCGATTCCGAAACCCTCGACGCCATCGACAAGGATTTGCGCAGCGCCATCGCCGGGATCGGACCCAAGCGCAGGGCCGACATCGCCTTCGATGCGATCTGGAAGAAGCCGCCCACCGTGTTCGATCCCAAGCTGGTGGACGCGGTCGAGAATGCCACGAAAGCGCTCGGCTACAGCCACCGCCGCATCACGTCAGGCGCGGGCCACGATGCCTGCAACCTTGCCAATGTAGTGCCGTCGGCGATGGTGTTCGTGCCCTGCAAGGATGGCGTCAGCCATAACGAGCTGGAAGACGCCACGCAGGCCGATTGTACCGCCGGCGCCAACGTGTTGATGCACACCGTGCTGGCGCTTGCCGGCGTGGCAACCTGACAACGGAGAATCCAGTGCGCGGAGTTTTTGTCGACGCCAATGAATCGCTGGCGGTTATTTTCGAACGGCTGGTAAAGCCCGGCGATCCCGATGTCCGCATCCATCGCAATCCCGACATCACGCCGGATCAGTATCCCGAAGTGCTCGGCGGCGCCGAGATCGCCATCGTCGATCACACCGCGTTGCCGACCGAGGTTGCGAAAAAATGCCAGGGACTTAAGCACGTGGTGTTTCTCGGCACCGGCGCGCGCAGCTACATGAATCCCGAAGAGCTCGCCGGGCTCGGTATCGACGTGCATCTGATCAAGGGCTATGGCGACACCGCCGTCGCGGAAGCCGCCATCGCGCTGATGTGGGCGTCCGCCCGCGGTATCGCCGAGATGGACCGCGAGATGCGCGCCGGCAACTGGCTGCGCGAGGACGGCATGCAGCTGACCGGCAAGACGATCGGCCTGATCGGGTTCGGCGGCATCGCCGCCGAAGTCGCCCGCATCGCTGGTGGCAGTGGCATGCGGGTGAGAGCCTGGAACCGGTCGCCGAAGAGCCATCCCGGTGTCGAGTTCGTGGCCCTGGAAAAACTGCTCGCCGACAGCGATGTCGTCTCGCTGCATCTGCTGCTGAACGACGAAACCCGCGGGTTCCTGTCGCGCGAACGCATCGCGGCGATGAAGCCGGGTGTGATCCTCGTCAACACCGCACGCGCCGCTGTCGTGGACGAAGACGCCATGATGTCAGCGCTGAAATCGGGCCACATCCGGCATGCCGGACTCGACGTTTTCAACACCGAGCCGCTGCCCGGGGATCACGCGCTGACCAGGCTGCGCAACGTCACGCTGTCGGCGCATTCCGCTTTCCGCACGCCCGAGGCGAGCGAGAATTTGATCGGGGCTTCGTTGGAGCACTGCCGGCGGATTGCGAAGCGGTAGTCACTTTCCCTCGTCGCCCCTGCGAACGCAGGGACCCATACACCGCGGCTTCACGGTGAGACGCAGGCTTGGATACCTGATACGACAACTGAGGTCCGGGATTATGGGCCCCTGCGTTCGCATGGACGACGATGGTAGGTTACTCCACCATTTCCGCCACCGCCTTGCCGCAGGCCGTTGTGTCGGCATTGCCGCCGAGATCGCGCGTGCGCAGCGTGCGTTCGCCGAGCGTGCGTTCGATCGCGGCGACGATCGATGCCGCGGCCGCCTTCTCGCCGAGATGCTCCAGCATCATCGCGCCGGACCAGATCATGCCGATCGGATTGGCGATGCCCTGCCCCGCGATGTCGGGCGCCGAGCCGTGCACCGGCTCGAACACCGACGGGAACAGGCCGGGCGGGTTGATGTTGCCTGACGGCGCGATGCCGATGGTGCCGGTGCAGGCCGGGCCGAGATCGGAGAGGATGTCACCGAACAGGTTGGAGCCGACCACGACGTCGAACCAGTCGGGATGAAGGACAAAGTTCGCGGTGAGAATGTCGATGTGGTACTTGTCCCACTTCACCCCAGGAAAATTCTTCGCCATCGCCTCCACGCGTTCGTCCCAATACGGCATGGTGATGGAAATGCCGTTGGATTTGGTCGCCGAGGTCAAGTGTTTCTTGGGCCGCGATTGCGCCAGTTCGAACGCGAACTTCAGAATTCGATCGACGCCGACCCGGGTCATCACGGTCTGCTGGGTGACGAATTCGCGGTCGGTATCCGGGAACATGCGGCCACCGACGGAGGAATATTCGCCCTCGGTATTTTCACGCACCACCCAGAAATCGATGTCGCCGGGCTTGCGGTTGACCAGCGGTGACGGCACCCCCGGCATCAGCCGCACCGGGCGCAAATTGACGTACTGGTCGAACTCCCGGCGGAATTTTATCAGCGATCCCCACAACGAAATGTGATCGGGAATTTTCGCGGGCCAGCCGACCGCGCCGAAATAAATCGCGTCATGCTTGCCGATCTTCGCCTTCCAGTCCTCCGGCATCATTTCGCCGTGCTTTTCGTAATAATCCCAGGAGGCGAAATCGAAATGATCGAAATGCACGGATACCCCGTGCTTTTTCGCAGCCACTTCCAGTACGCGCAGCCCTTCCGGCACCACTTCCTTGCCGATACCGTCGCCGGCAATGACCGCGATCCGGTATTGCTTTTTCTCGTTGCTCATCGGGAGATTCCTTGATGCCTCTGAAGACGTTTGGGGAGCGCCGGTAACGCCGTTTGATGGGACCGGATTGCAATGGACCAAAGTCGTCCGCGGCGCAACGCTGCAGTGCAATGTTGACCGCCTCAGGAGTGACGGCCTAACTTTCCGGTCCCACCCATACCCTTTTCGACGCCCTCCCATCACGAGAGAAATCCCATGGATCTGCATTTGCGCGGCAAGCGCGTCCTGATTACGGGCGCATCGAAGGGCATAGGGGCTGCGGCCGCCGAAGCTTTTGCCGAGGAGGGCTGCCACCTCCTGCTCGCCGCCCGCAGCGGCGATGCGCTGAAGGCGCTGGCCGACCGGCTGCGCTCGGCGCATCAGATCGACGCCGCCGTTGCCGTCGTCGACCTGCGCAAGCCAGAGGATATTGTCAGGCTGACAAAAGAGGCCGCCGACATCGACATCCTCGTCAATAATGCCGGCGACATTCCCGGCGGCTCGATCGACAAGATCGATGAGGCGACCTGGCGCCATGCCTGGGAACTCAAGGTGTTCGGCTACATCAACCTCACGCGTGCCATCTACGCGCAGATGAAGGCGCGCGGCCATGGCGTCATCGTCAACGACATTGGTGCGGCCGGTGAAAAATTCGACGCCAATTACATCTGCGGCAGCGCCGGCAATGCCGCGCTGATGGCGTTTACCCGTGGGCTCGGGGGCAAGAGCCTCGCCGACAACATCCGCGTGGTCGGCATCAATCCCGGCCCTGTCGGTACTGACCGCCACGTCACGCTGATGAAGACGCGCGCGAAGAACCAGCTCGGCGACGAGAACCGCTACAGGGAGCTGCAAAAAGGCATGCCGCTCGGCCGCCCCGCCCATGCCCGCGAGATCGGTGACCTCATGGCGTTTCTGGCTTCGGACCGCTCGGGCTATACGTCGGGGGTGATCTTTACCGTCGACGGCGGGCATACGTCGGGGTGGGGGTAGTATTTCGTCATTCCGGGATGGTCCGAAGGACCAGACCCGGAATCCTAGGATTCCGGGTTCGATGCTTCGCATCGCCCCGGAATGACGAAGCGTCACCCCGCCGTCCTCTCGAACAACTGCCGGATCAGCGTCGTGATCCGCCCTGACGGCGACAGCATCTCGTTCATGATGGTGAAATGATTGGCGCCAGGAATCTCCTCATACGTCACCGGCAATCCATATCGCGCGCGGTGCCCGGCGAAATCTGCGGTCTGCTTGCGCAATAACTGTAGCTCGGCGTCGCCCGCCACCAGCGACAACGGCTTAAGCGGCCCGCCTTCCTGCATCATCGGCGAGTTACGCTGCGAGGTCGCTTCGTCGAGCCCGAGCTTGACGTTGAGATAGCTGTGGCGGATCGGCTCGAGATCGTAAATGCCCGATATCGCCATCCCCGCCCGCACATGCGGATTCGACAGCGCCATCGAGGTGAGATGGCCGCCGGCGGACCAGCCGGCCACCACGATCCCCTTGCCGGCGCCGCCGAGCGCGGGCAATTGTGCGGCGAGAAAATCGATCCCGGCATGGATTTCGGCCACGATCTGGTCGAGCGTCGCATCCGGCGCCAGCGTGTAGCCGGTCAGCGCCACATTGATGCCATGCGCCATCGGGCCGTCGGAAAACAGCGCAAAGGTTTCCTTGGCGCGGGTTTGCCAGTAACCGCCGTGTATGAAGAGAAGCGTCGGCGCCTTTTCCCCGGCCTTGAAGAAATCGATCCGGTTGCGCTCGCGCGGGCCATATCGCAAGTCGAGGTGGTCGGAATATTGCGCCCGCTTCTGCTGGGAACGCCGGTCCCAGCCGGCGACGAGGTCGACGCTGGTGGGCACATGAACGCCGTTGTTGAGGCCGAGGTCGCGCTCCTGCTGGCTCATGCTGCGCCAGTCAGGCGTATCGGATGGCGTCGTCATGCTGGAGTCTCCTGAGCTGGCTTACATTTCCACTTTGCCGGAAAATGTTTTACAGCACTAGACAATCCGCGACCTCGACGCGGAATGACTGGGAGATATGCGAGTGGCTGATCAGGGACTGGTAAAGGCAACGGCGTGCGCCGTCGTCGATAAACTCAACAACGGCGAAGTCACCCCGCTCGACCTGCTCGACGTGCTGGAAAAGCGGATCGCCGAGGTCGACGGCAAGGTCAACGCGCTGCCGACGCTGTGTTTCGACCGCGCCCGGGCCCATGCCAGGGAGTTGATGAAGAAGCCCGTCGGCAGCCGCGGCCTGCTGGCGGGCATGCCGGTGCCGATCAAGGACCTCACCAGCGTCGCCGGCGTGCTGACGACGCAGGGCTCGCCGATCTACCGGAACAATGTCCCCGCGCGCTCCGATATTCTGGTCGAGCATCTCGAAAACAACGGCGGGGTGATCTACGCCAAGTCCAACACCCCGGAATTCGGCGCCGGCGCCAACACGTTTAACGAGGTGTTCGGCGCTACCCGCAATCCCTGGGATACTTCGCGCTCCGCGGCCGGCTCCTCCGGCGGCGCCGCCGTGGCGCTCGCCACCGGGATGGCGTGGCTCGCCCACGGCTCCGACATGGGCGGCTCGCTGCGCAATCCCGCGAGCTTCTGCGGCATCGTCGGGTTAAGGCCGAGCATCGGCCGCGTCGCGCATACGCTGGCCGCGGCCGTCGACCGCAATCTCGGGGTACAGGGTCCGATGGCCCGCAATGTCGAGGATCTCGCGCTGTTGCTCGACGCCATGAGCGGCGAGCATCCGGCCGATCCGCTGTCGTTGCCGGTGCTGCCGAATTCGTTCCTGTCGGCCGCGCGCTCCGGCACCAAGCCGAAGCGCATCGCCTATTCGCCCGACCTCGGCATCACCCCTGTCGATCCCGAGGTTGCCGCCATCACACGAAAGGCCGCACAGCGTTTCGCGGAGGCCGGCGCCATCGTCGAGGAAGCGCATCCGGACCTGCGCGAGGCCCACGAATGCTTCCACGTGCTGCGCGCCTTCGACTTCGCGCTGAGCAAGGCAGCGTTATTGCGCGAAAAGCGCGACCAACTCAAGCCCGAGGTGATCTGGAACATCGAGGAAGGCCTCAAGCTGACGGTCGAGCAGCTGGAGCGCGCCGAAGCGCAGCGCGTGGCGATGACCATGCGCACGCTGGAATTTTTCGACACTTACGATCTCCTGCTGACGCCGGCGACCATCGTCGCGCCGTTTCCGGTCGAGAACCGTTACGTCGCTGAATGCGCGGGCGTGAAATTCGACAACTACGTCGAATGGCTCGGCATCGTCTATGCGATCACGCTGGTGTGCTGCCCGGCGCTGTCGCTGCCGTGCGGCTTCACGGCCTCCGGCCTGCCGGTCGGTCTGCAGATGGTGGCAGCCCCGCGCGGCGAGGCAAAGCTGCTCGCCGGCGCAAAGGTGCTGGAGGATATTCTTGGCATCAGCGGCGCCACGCCGATCGATCCGAGGGCGCCGAAGTAAAACGCAGGTTCGACGCTAGTCGGTCGCGCGTGCGCGACCGCCGGCCGCCTTGATCGCGACCGATAGCGCCAGCTCCGTCTGCTTGACCATGTCCTCGACCAGATCTTCGATGCTGATGTGCGCAGCTTCGCCGGTGAGCAGCCCCTGCTCGGCCAGCATCACCACCCCATGGACCCCCGTCCAGATGGTCAGGGCATGCCGCTCGCGCAGAAATCCCGGGGCCGGATCCCCCAGTGCCTGCAGCACGAGACCGAAGGCTTCCAGCTTCGCATTGCCCAGTTCGCTGCCTTTCGTCACAGCGGCCATCGTGCGCGAGGCGAACATCAACCGGTAAATTCCATTGCGCCGAAGGCCAAAATCCAGCGTGGCCCGCGCGATCCGCGACAGCTTCGATTGCTTCGATGGCCTGCCGACCGCTTCCCGCAGCACGGCGTTGAACTGCCGGAAGGCCTCCGCGGTCACGGCCTCCAGCAGCGCCTTCCGATCGGCAAAATGCCGGTAGGGCGCCGGCTGCGAGACGCCGAGCTGCTTGGCCAGCGCCTTGAGGCTGATGGCTTCCGGGCCACCCTGTTCCGCTTCGGCAAGGGCGGCCTGCACCAGCGCGTCCCTGAGATCGCCGTGGTGATAGGTGTTGATCGACTTGCGAGCTAATCGAGGCGGCATTGGCGATCTCGGACTTTTCACTTGACACCACAAGGGCGGCGCGAATGTAATAGGCTATAATTTAAAGGCGCGGCCAACAAGGCCCGCGCCATTAGAATAACACCAGGAAACGCCATCCACGCAGCCCAGCTGCCTGTGACCCAGAGGAAGCGACCGATGTCCGGAAAACTCAAGGTACACGTCGACCAGGACAAGTGTCAGGGCCACGCCCGCTGCAAGGCGCTTGCGCCAGAGCTGTTCGATCTCGACGAGTACGGCAATGCCCACGAAGTCGGCGACGGCTCCGTGCCCGCCGGGCTCGAGGACAAGGCCTGGCTTGCCAAATCGAACTGCCCGGAAATCGCGATCGACGTCACCGAAGAGTGAATCACGCCGGTACGTCGATTTGAAGTGCCGGCCGATTTTGAGCGCCTTCCAGAATCAAGCGAACGAACCGGAGGAATTTTGCTGATGTCCGATCCCGCCCGCGCCATTCCCGATTCCGCCCCCGCGTTGGCCGATCACCCGCCGGTCTCCGACTGGGTGCACGATTTCGACCATACCGATCCGCAATGGACCGAAGATCCGTTTCCGATCTGGGATACCTTGCGGACGGCATCCCCGGTGATTCATACCGACCGCTTTCTCGGCTGCTACATGCCGACCACCTATCAGGCGGTGAAGGAAATCGCCTACGACACCGAGCATTTCTCCTCGCGCCGGGTCATCGTACGCGACGTCCGGCCCGAGATCGTCAACACCGCGCCGCCGATCACCTCCGATCCGCCGGAGCACAAGCCGGCCAAGCAGCTGCTGCTGCCGCCGTTCACGCCCGACGCCATGAAGAAGCTGGAGCCCCGGGTCCGCGCCATCTGCAACGAGCTGATCGACGAGTTCATCGCGGACGGCCAATGCGATGCCGCGGCGCGCTACACCAAGCACATTCCGGTGCGCGCCATCGCCCACATGCTCGGCATCCCGGAAAAGGACAGCGACCTCTTCATCAAGTGGATCCACGAAATTCTCGAACTCGGCATCAGGGACGATGCCACCATGATGCGCGCGGTCCACGAGATGACCGGCTATTTCCACGGCCATATCGAGGCGCGCAAGCAAAACCCCACCGACGATCTGATCACGACGATGATGAACGCCCGCGACAAGAACGGCCAGCCGCTGTCCGACGGACACGTGCTGGGCTCGTTGCGCCTGCTCCTGATCGCCGGCATCGACACCACCTGGAGCGCGATCGGCGCCTCGCTGTGGCACCTGGCGAAAACCCCTGCCGACCGCGACCGCCTAATCGCGGAGCCGGAACTGATGCCGACGGCGATCGAGGAATTGCTGCGCGCCTATGCGCCGGTGACGATGGCGCGCGAGGTGATGAAGGACACCGTGATCAGCGGCTGCCCGGTCAAGTCAGGCAACATGGTGCTGCTGTCGTTCCCCGCCGCCAACCGCGATCCCGCTGTGTTCCCCGACGCCGACAAGGTCGTGCTCGACCGCAAGGAAAACCGCCACGCCGCCTTCGGCCTCGGCATTCACCGCTGCGTCGGCTCCAACCTCGCGCGCATGGAAATGACGGTCGCGATCGAGGAATGGCTGAAGCGCATTCCGGATTTCAGGCTGGATCCGGTCGGCAAGGTTGCCTGGTCGGAGGGCACCGTGCGCGGGCCGCGGCAGCTGCCGGTGCTGTTCGGCAAACCGGCCTGAGGCGTTCGCCTCCGCACCATCCCATGCTAGACATCAGGCTCTGACCACATCAGAACCGAAGGTCCAGCATGGCCGAACCCGACGAACCGCCTGCGGATTCGAAGCTGACGCGCAGCAAGCAGCGCTGGGCGCAGGAGGGCCGCTTCCTCACCGGCAAGACCTCCCGTCCCGAAGAGCAGCGCCTGCCGCCGGGACAGCACCTGACCCGGGACTGGCCCATCCTCGACCTCGGCCTGACGCCGAATATCTCCCGGGAGCGCTGGCGGCTCGATGTGTATGGCGCGGTCGAGAATCCGATCTTCTGGGATTTTGGGCAATTCACCGCGCAGCCGCAGACCAAATTCGTCTCCGACATTCATTGCGTGACGACGTGGTCGCGCTACGACAACGCGTGGGAGGGGCTTTCGACCCGCGACCTGCTCGACGCCTGCCGGCCGCGCGAGGAAGCCCGCTTCGTGGTGCTGCATTCCCATGACGGCTACACCACCAATCTAGCGCTGGACGATTTTGCCGCCGAGGACGCGCTGCTCGCGCATTCATGGTCCGGCGCGCCGCTGGAGCAGGAGCACGGCGGCCCGGTCCGCCTCGTGGTGCCGCATCTCTATTTCTGGAAGAGCGCGAAGTGGCTGCAAAGCATCGAATTTTTAGCCGAGGACGCGCCCGGCTATTGGGAAGTGCGCGGCTATCACAATAGAGGCGATCCCTGGAAGGAAGAGCGTTATTCCAGCGATTGACGTAAAGGCCAGAGTTCAGCGACACCTCTCCCATTGGGACAGGTAAAAAATGGAGAACGCCGTGCCGACTGAACGTTTCCAATTCACCAGCGCGGAAGGCCATCAGCTCGCCGCCGCACTCGATCTACCCGAGGGAACGCCGCTGGCCTATGCGCTGTTCGCGCATTGCTTCACCTGCGGCAAGGACGTGCTGGCCGCCAAACGCATCGCGACCGCGCTGGCGGCCAAGGGCATCGCGGTGCTGCGGTTCGATTTTACGGGTTTAGGCTCCAGCGAAGGCGATTTCGCCAATTCGACATTCTCCTCCAACGTCGGCGATCTAGTGCGGGCCGCCGACCATCTGCGTGAAACGCGTGGGGCTCCGGCGATCCTGATCGGCCACAGCCTCGGCGGCGCTGCGATTCTGGCCGCCGCCGCGCGGATCCCCGATGCCAAGGCTGTCGTCACCATCGCCGCGCCCTCCGATCCCGCACACGTCACACATCTCTTCAGGGATCGCATCGAGGACATCCGGCGGCACGGCAAGGTCGAAGTCCAGCTCGCCGGCCGGCCGTTTCACATCACCAGCGAATTCCTCGACGACATCGCCGAGCACAGCCTGATGGCGCAGGTGACAAAACTGCACAAGGCGCTGCTGATCATGCATTCCCCTGTTGACGACACCGTCGGCATCGACAACGCCACGCAGATCTTTGTGGCCGCCAAACATCCCAAGAGTTTTGTGTCGCTGGCGAGCGCCGACCATCTGCTCTCCGGCAAGCGCGATTCCGCCTATGTCGCCGATGTTATCGCCGCCTGGGCGGAACGCTATGTCGATCTCGCTTTGCCCGAGCAAGCCCCCGCTTCAGACAACGCACCGCGCAAGGTCGTGGTGAGCGAGACCCGCAACGGCAAATTCCAGCAAACCGTTTCAGTCGGGCCGCATCAGTTGGTGGCCGACGAGCCCATCGCCGCGGGCGGCGACGACAGCGGACCCGGTCCGTATGACTACCTGCTCGCCGGTCTCGGCGCCTGCACCTCGATGACCATGCGCATGTATGCCGACCGCAAGTCGCTGCCGCTGGACCGCGTCACGGTGACGCTCGAGCACCGCAAGATTCACGCGGAGGATTGCGCCGAGTGCGAAACCAGGACGGGCATGCTCGACCAGATCGAGCGGGCGATAACAATAGAAGGCGCGCTCGACGCCGAACAGCGCACGAAACTGATGGAGATCGCCGACAAGTGCCCGGTGCACCGCACGCTCAAATCGGAGATCCGAATCGTGACGTCAGCGGCGGATTGACGGGGCACTTTTCTTCACCTCTCCCCGCAAGCGGGGCGAGGGAGAAGATCAGGCCGGCACCAGCGGCTGAACCCGCAGTACACCGCGCACTCCGACGGCGGTGCCGAGCAATATTCCGGCGACCGCGACGAACGACGCCAGCGCAAGTGTCGACAGGCCCGTGAGGCCCTGCCCGATCGAGCAGCCATAGGCCATCGCGCCGCCCGCGCCCATCAGCGCGGCGCCGCCGATCGAACGCATCATGTGGCGCGGCGAGGAAAAGCCTTCCCACTGGAAGCGGCGCGTGATGAGCGCCGTCAACAGGCTTCCGGCGAACACGCCGGCCACCATGGCGATACCGAAATTCAGCGTCAGCCCGGTCGACAGCATCACGTATTGCACGCTGTCGGCGATCGGCGCGATAAAGGTCAGCGATGTCACCGCGGCGGGATTGAAATCGTCGGCGCCGAGATAGCCGGTGGCGAACCAGCCGGCAGTGACCAGCAGGCCGACGACGATGCCGGCCGCGATCTGGCCCCAGGCGCGCTGGAACGGCGCATGCGCGAATGCAAAGATGATGAGCGCGCCCGAGATCGCGGACGCCGCCAGCATGCGCGCGAAGGTTTCGCTGAGGCCGAAGGTCGACAACAGCGCCGGCAAGGAGATGATGTCAGGCGCGCTCTGCGTCGCCTGCAGCACCGCGACGCGGCCCGGCGCGATCAGGCCCTTCAGCGTCATCTGCGCGGCGATACCGAGCACGATCACCACGACGAACGAACGCAGATTGCCGCGCCCGAGCAGTACCAGGGCGCGCGAACCGCAGCCGTTCGACAGCACCATGCCGTAACCGAACAACAATCCGCCGAAAAACATCAGCGGCGCGGAAAACGACGGCTGCAAATAGATCGTCTTGCCGAGGTCGACCACGCCGCCCGCGGCGAGCAGTTGCACGGCTGCGATCGCAACCCCCAGCGCCAGCGTGTAGGTCCGGATCAGGCGGCTGTCGCCATCGGCCCACCAACCGCGCAAGCCGGAGAGCAGACAGAAGCCACTCATCAGAGCGACGGCGCCATAGGCGAGACCGATCAGCAATCCGCTCACGATGACGATGGTGGCAACACCCTGCACTGGATTTTCCCTGAAGCGTCGCGGCCCGATGTCCGGCACAGCTCAAATAAGACGCAAATTCGGCCTTGCTATAACGCTTCTCGCATAGGCCCGTCCACGGCGCGCCGTAACAGGGAATGAAGCCACCGTGCGATGCGCTGAAAGGGGAATAGAACCATCGTCCTAAATCGGAATGAGAGAATATTTGTTCCGCGACGATGTTGGAAGATTTGTTCGGACCTAACCCGCCGGGCGCAGGATCACCCGATCGCGCGAGGAACCGGCGACCGCGAGGAAGGCCGCTTTCGCCTGGTCCAGCGGATATATCGCACTCGGCTGGATCGGGAACGGCCTGAGATGTCCGCTGGCGAAACCGGGGCCAAGCTCCCTCAGCACCGCCCCGGTCGCGATCGACGACAGTCCCAGCGTGTCGATGCCGACATAGGTGTGCTGGCCGCGGTAGAACTCCAGGATGTTGAACTGGACGATGCAGTCGATGGCGGCGATCAGGATCTGACGTCCGCGCAAGGCCAGCGACTGGTGCGCCGCCTGGAAATAGGGATCGCCGACGGTGTTGAAGACGATGTCGGCGCCCTTGCCATCGGTGAGTTCGCGAACACGCGCGGCGACGTCCGTCACCGAGGCGTCAATCATTTCAACCTTGCCATTGACGTGACCCGCATAGGGTTCGCTCTTGCGCACCACGCCGATCACGCGGGCGCCGTGCCAGCGGGCGATCTGCGCAGCGGCCTGGCCGACCTTGCCGTTGACGCCCATCACCAGCACCGTCTCATGGCTCTTCGGCATGCCGGCACGCCTGAGCCCCTCCATCGCGGTGACGAAGGGCACGCCGATTCCGGCGGCCTCCTCCCACGCGATGTTCTTCGGCTTCTCCACCACGGCTTCGGTTTCCACCACCAGATGGGTGGCGTGGGTACCGTCGCGGCGGATTCCCAGATCACCCGATGAGCCGAACACCTCGCGCCCGATCCAGTCGGCCGGCCCGTCCATCACAAAACCCGCATAGTCGCGCCCGGGCGTGCGTGGGAACACCGCGTAAGGCATCAGGCCGGTAGCGGCTTTCACGTCGGAGGGATTGACCGCGGCCGCCTTGATCTCGACCAGCAGCTCGTTCGCGCCCCGCGTCAGCGAGCGCCGCTCGACGGCAGGTGCGAGCGCAGCCGGATTATCGGCCTTCGCCGGCAGGCGCACGCAGCGCGCCTCCACCGTAACAGGCGAGCCATCCGGTTTGGAGGGGGCAGGTGTCATGGGGGGCTTCCGTTTGAGTGGCGTTTTCCAGCGATTTGACGCCCGCAGGGATCGTTGACACCATGGTGGCTTCGCATCATGACTAGCCTAGTGATCGCTTAGTTCAAGAGGCTTGTTCCAACAAGACCTGCTTCCAACA
>JBKJUA010000090.1:0-4073 GCA_046590305.1 Bradyrhizobium sp. | reverse complement strand
CGCGGCCCAACTGGAAACGGCGACCCTTGCCAGGGTGGCCTCAGCATCGCCCCTCGGCGCGCGGCTCTATGACGGCGCCTGCGCGGTTTGCCATGCGGTCGGCGGCGCGCCGCTGTTCGGCAGCCGGCCGTCGCTGGCGCTGAACAGCAATCTGCACAGCGCCGTGCCGGATAATCTGATCCAGGTGATCCTGCACGGCATCGCAGCCCCCGTGACCAGCGACCTCGGCTACATGCCGGCTTTCAAGGACAGCATGAGCGACGACCAGCTTGCCGAACTGGTGAGCTTCCTCAGGCAGCAATTTGCACCGGAAAAGCCTGCCTGGATCGGGATGCGGGCGGCCGTGGGCCAGGCCCGGCTAGGGATTCGGCGCTGAGCTGCCATGCCCGGCCGAAACGGCGCTGGTTGCGCGGCTCCCGGCGGGTTAGGGTTCCCATATGGCAGTCACCGACATTGCATCGCGAACCTACAATCATGGCTGGCGGCTCGACCCGATCGTGCGCAGCCTGCTCGACACCGATTTCTACAAGCTGCTGATGCTGCAGATGATCCGGGAGTTCTACCCGGACCAGCAGGTCACCTTCTCGGTGATCAACCGCAGCCGCCACGTCCGGCTTGGCGAAATCATCGACGAGCAGGAATTGCGCGCCCAGCTCGATCATGCCCGCTCGATCCGCTTCGCCAAGAAGGAGTTGATCTGGCTCGCCGGTAATACGTTCTACGGCAAGACCCAGATGTTCTCGCCCGATTTCATCAACTGGCTGGCGGCATTCCGGCTGCCCGAATACGAACTGCGCAAGGTGGACGGCCAGTACGAGCTGCACTTCCACGGGCCCTGGACCCACACGACGATGTGGGAAATTCCAGCGCTCGCCATCCTCAACGAGTTGCGATCGCGCCAGGCGATGAAAGGGCAAGGACGCTTCGCCCTCGACGTGCTCTATGCGCGCGCCAAGGCCAAGCTGTGGACCAAGGTCGAGCGCCTGCAGAAACTGGACGGCTTGCGGCTGTCCGATTTCGGAACACGGCGGCGCCACGGCTTCCTGTGGCAGCGCTGGTGCGTCGAGGCGGTCAAGGAAGGCCTTGGATCGTCTTTCACCGGCACCTCGAACGTCCTGCTCGCGATGGACAACGACCTCGAGGCGATCGGCACCAACGCCCACGAACTGCCGATGGTGGCGGCGGCCCTGGCAGACAATGATGACGAATTGCGCTGGGCGCCGTACCGGATTCTCGATCAGTGGCGCCATACCTATGGCGGCAATTTGCTGATCGCCCTGCCCGACGCCTTCGGCACCAAATCGTTCCTGCGCGACGCCCCCGAATGGGTGGCGGACTGGACCGGCTTTCGTCCAGACAGCGCGCCCCCGATCGCGGCGGGCGAGGAAATCATCAAATGGTGGAAAGAGAAGGGCCGCGATCCCAGGGAGAAGCTCTTGGTGTTCTCCGACGCCATGGATGTCGGATCGATCGAGGAAACCCATCGTCATTTCGCCGGCCGCGTCCGGGTCAGTTTTGGTTGGGGCACCAACCTGACCAATGATTTCACCGGCTGCGCGCCCGACGGCTCAGCCAACCTCGATCCGATCTCGATCGTCTGCAAGGTGACCTCGGTCGATGGCAGGCCGGCGGTGAAACTCTCGGATAACCCGGAAAAGGCCACCGGTAACGCGCCGGAAATCGAGCGCTATCTGCGGGTGTTCGGCAGCGCCGGCCGGGTGCGCAGCCCGGTGCTGGTGTGATCGGGGGGAGCGGATGGCCCCGGTTCATGCAATGTAGCGAACGAGGCCAAGGCTTGCGACAATCAGAAACAGCAACGACAGCGTCACCGCCGCGGTGACCCTGCCGCCGACCCGGCTGATCACGCGCAGGTCGACGCCAAGGCCGAGCGCGGCCATCGACATGATCGTCAGAACGTTGGCCACCTTCCGGATCGGGAAGATCGCCGCTTCAGGCAACAGCGATAGCGAGCGGAATGTCGCCAGCACGAAGAACGCTACGATGAACCACGGCACGGTCTGAAAGAATTTCGTCCGCCACGAACCGCCAGGCGTTCGGTCGCCGCGGAGGCTTCGTCCAAACACCGCAATGAATGCAACCAGCGGGCCCAGCATCATCACCCTGATCAATTTGACCAGCGTGCCGATTTGCGTGCTGACGACGCCTGCCGGCACCGTCGCGGCAAGCACCTGCGGAACGGCATAGACCGTCATTCCCGCCAGAATGCCATATTGCGTTTCCGTCAACTGAAGGAGCGGAATCAGCAGCGGCAAACCCAGCACCACGATGACGCCCAGCACGGCGGTGAACGAAATCGACGAGGCGACATCGTCCCTGCTGGCGCCGATCACGGGGGCGACTGCGGCAATCGCCGAATTGCCGCAGATCGAGTTGCCACAGGCGACCAGGATCGAAAGGCGAACCGGCAGACCCAGCGCCCGGCTGATGCCGAAAGTAACCCCTAGCGAAAGAACCACCAGCGCAGCGACCGAACCCACCAGGGCAAAGCCGGAGGCGCCGATCGCGGCAAAGGTCAGGGATGCCCCGAGCAGCGCGACCGCAATCTCCAGCAATTGCTTGGCGCTGAAGGCGATCCCCGCGCGCCATCGAGGACCCGGCTCCCAAACCGAGCGAATGGCGGTGCCGAGCAGAATGGCGATCACGATGGCTTCGATGTAGGGATGCCCGAGGAGGCTCACTTCGACGGCCTGAATTGCCACCGCGGCAGCCGTGACCAGGACGCAAAGCGCTATCCCCCAGAGCAGGGGGACGGCTTTTCGGATCGTTCCGGCGGGGGGCCTGACTTCGTCCGGAGATTCGAACCGATTTGGCACGCGACATCCTTCAAGGAGAAGGAATTATGCGCCAAACCAGCCTGAATAGACAATATCAATTGCGAAAAGCGCAGATGAAAAAAATTCGTCTCTCAACGCGGCGATCGCGTTCGTTGGACGAAGGCTTGATCGCCCCGCTAGCGCGTAACCGTGTGCTTCACATCGGCCGAGGCGCCGACTTCGAAGGCAGGCGCCGCCGGATAGTAGATGATCCGGATTGACACGATAACGACGACAAGCAGCCAGAACGCGTATTGACCGACGCGGCCCAGATTTGCCGACGCAGCCCTTGCCGTTTCGGGCTGACCACCCGCGGCATCCGGCAACACCTCACCATAAGCGTCGAATTTCTCGGTCAACATCGCTGTTCCAGCATCATTCCCGTGACAATTTATGTCGCAAGACCTGCCGCCAAAACAATGGTCGGAACTTTCAATGTTCGGCCGGGAACGGAAGCTTTGTTTTGCTTATGGCCGCCGGAAGATGGTTTTGATATCCCGGCCCCGGGAATCCGGTTCCGGGCGGCAAATGCTCAACATGCATGGCGAAATCGCCGTCGCAGAGACGACGGCCAAAGACCAGCAGCGAGTTATCCTGCTACCGTTCGATCACGACAATGCAGTAATCAGATCGTCGGCGCGGGTCACCATCGCCACGTTCTGGATCGCGTAGTTCACCGCGGCGATGTGCCATTCGGCGTTCATCGTCGAGCAGCAATCCTCCGGTACAATCATGTAGAATCCCTTGTCGGCGCCGGTGCGGGCGGTATGTTCGATCGACATGTTGGTCCAGGCGCCGGTGACGATGACGAAATCGCGTCCGGCCGCCTTCAGCGTCGCCTCCAGCCGCGTGCCCTCCCACGCACTCATCCGCATCTTCTCCACCACCTGGTCGCCGGCTTGCGGCTCCAGCCCCGGTACTGGCGCCGCGCCCCAGGTGCCGCGGACCATAGCCTTGGTATCGATCAACCCCTCGAACAGCGGCGCATTCGCCGTCACGCCGGGCGCGCCCGGCTCGACCACGAACCAGACGTGAATCACCATGACGCCGCGGGCACGCGCGGCTTCCGCGAGCCGCTTGGCGTTGACGATGGCGTTCTGCTCGCGGCAATGCACCGGCGAGCCGGACGAGGCGAAAGCGCCCCCGTCCATCACCACATCGTTCTGCATGTCCTGGATGATCATCGCGCAGCGTATGGGATCGACCGAGTAGCCCGGCTCGGCGAGCTTCGCGCCAGAC
>JBKJUA010000433.1:0-4882 GCA_046590305.1 Bradyrhizobium sp. | reverse complement strand
CCTTCACCGTCGTAATCCCGCCGCCGAACGTGACCGGCTCGCTGCATATGGGGCACGCGCTCAACAACACGCTGCAGGACATCCTCTGCCGCTTTGAGCGGATGCGCGGACGCGACGTGCTGTGGCAGCCCGGCACCGATCACGCGGGGATCGCGACCCAGATGGTGGTCGAACGGCAATTGATGGAGCGGCAGGAACCGGGCCGCCGCGACATGGGCCGCGCCAAATTCCTCGAGCGGGTCTGGCAGTGGAAGGCCGAGAGCGGCGGCGTCATCGTCAACCAGCTGAAGCGGCTGGGCGCCTCCTGTGACTGGTCGCGCGAACGTTTCACGATGGACGAGGGGCTGTCGCGCGCGGTCGCCAAGGTGTTCGTCGAACTGCACCGCGAAGGCCTTATCTACAAGGACAAGCGTCTGGTGAACTGGGATCCGAAATTGCTGACCGCGATTTCCGATCTCGAAGTGCAGCAGATCGAGGTCAAGGGCAGTCTCTGGTATCTGCGCTATCCACTGGAAGGCAAGACCTTCAATCCCGACGACGCCGAAACCTTCGTCGTGGTCGCCACGACGCGGCCGGAGACGATGCTGGGCGATACCGCGGTCGCGGTTAATCCGGACGATGAGCGCTATACCAACCTGATCGGCAAGCACGTCATTCTGCCGCTGGTGGGACGAAAGATTTCGATTATCGCCGACGAATATTCCGACCCCGAAAAAGGCTCGGGCGCCGTGAAAATCACGCCGGCGCATGACTTCAACGATTTCGAGGTTGGCCGCCGGCATGGCCTGCCGCAGATCAGCGTGCTCGATCAGGAAGGCCGCCTCGCGCTGGTCGACAACGAGGATTATTTGCGCGGCCTGCCGGAAGGCGCCGCGCAGCTTGCGGAAGAACTGCACGGCGTCGACCGCTTCGCCGCGCGAAAACTGATCGTGGCGCGGCTGGAGGATTTTGGTTTTCTGGACCGGATTGAACCGAACATCCACATGGTGCCCCATGGCGACCGCTCCGGCGTCGTGATCGAGCCTTATCTCACCGACCAGTGGTATGTCGACGCCCACACCATGGCGCAGCCCGCGATCGCGGCGGTGCGCAGTGGCGCAACCGCGTTCGTGCCGAAGAACTGGGAAAAGACCTATTTCGAGTGGATGGAGAACATCCAGCCATGGTGCATCTCGCGCCAGCTCTGGTGGGGCCACCAGATTCCGGCGTGGTACGGGCCTGACGGCAAGGTGTTCGTCGCCGAGACCGAGGAGGAAGCGGTCGGCAACGCGCTCGGCTATTACGTTGAGCAGGAAGTCATCACGCCGGAGCAGGGCGAAGAGATGGCGCGCGATCCCGACAAGCGCGAGGGTTTCATCACCCGCGACGAAGACGTGCTCGACACCTGGTTCTCCTCGGCGCTGTGGCCATTTTCGACGCTGGGCTGGCCCGACGACGAGACCGATGTGGCGCGCTATTATCCGACCGACGTCCTCGTCACCGGATTTGACATCATCTTCTTCTGGGTCGCCCGCATGATGATGATGGGCATGCACTTCATGAAGGACGTTCCGTTCCCGACCGTTTACATCCACGCCCTCGTCCGCGACGAGAAGGGCGCCAAGATGTCGAAGTCGAAAGGCAACGTCATCGATCCGCTGCACCTGATCGACGATTACGGTGCCGACGCGCTGCGCTTCACGCTGGCGGCGATGGCGGCGCAGGGCCGCGACATCAAGCTCGCTTCGCAACGTGTCGAGGGTTACCGCAATTTCGCGACCAAGCTATGGAATGCCTGCCGTTTCGCCGAGATGAACGGCTGCGCGCTGCCGGCGGATTTCGACGCCACGCAGGCGACGCAGACGCTGAACCGCTGGATCGCGCACGAAACCGCGCGCGCCACCCGCGAGGTGACGGAGGCGATCGAGGCCTATCGCTTCAACGATGCCGCCGCCTCGATCTACCGCTTCGTCTGGAACGTGTACTGCGACTGGTATCTGGAGCTCGCCAAGCCCGTGCTGATGGGCGAGGAGGGCGCCGCCAAATCCGAAACCCTCGCCATGGTGGCCTGGGCACGCGACGAAATCCTGAAACTGCTGCACCCGTTCATGCCCTTCATAACAGAGGAATTGTGGGCGGTGACGGCCAAGCGTGACGGCCTGCTGGTGCTGACGGAATGGCCGCGCAAGGCGGGTGAACTGTCGACGGAACAGGCCGTGATGATGGCGACCACGGGCCCGAACGAGGGGCTGCTTCCGCCGGTCTTGCTGGCGCTCGATACCGCTGATTTCAGCGATCCCGCCGCCGAAGCCGAGATCGGCTGGGTGGTCGATCTCGTCACCGCAATCCGTTCGGTGCGCGCTGAAATGAACATCACCCCGGCGACGTTGACGCCGCTGGTGCTGGCCGGCGCATCAGCCGAGACCAGGGGCCGAGCGCAACGCTGGAACGACGTGATCCGGCGGATGGCGCGGCTCGGCGATATTTCCTTTGCCGACCGTCCGCCGGAAGGCGCGGTGCAATTGCTGGTCCGCGGCGAGGTCGCGGCGTTGCCGCTGAAGGGCGTGATCGATTTGTCCGCCGAGAAGGCGCGGCTCGACAAGGAACTAGCGAAAGCCGAGGCCGACATCAAGCGCGTCGATGCCAAGCTCGGCAACGAGAAATTCGTCGCCAACGCCCCGGAAGAAATCGTCGAGGAAGAGAAGGAAAAGCGCGAGGCCGCCGTGGCGCGGAAGGGCAAGATCGTCGAGGCACTGGAGCGGCTGAAGAACGCGGCGTAGGTTTTCCGTCATGGCCGGACTTCATCCCGGCCATCCACGTCTTTCTCTGCAACGGCGCCGCACGCGCCATGGCGGCCACCGCGGATGCATTGCTGCTTCGCAGCGATCAGTTCGAAATACCGGATCGAAACGACGATGCCGCATTTCAGGTCTCGTTGCGGGGGGCGGTGGGCGCGCTGCAGAACCTGGATGCGCCGCGCGGCGGCGTCATGCGGCTTGCGCGCCGCTCCGGCAAGGGCAGCTACACCGTCACCGGTGCGCCGGTCAAACGGGAGGAATCGTAGGTCGGGCACGAGCCGATGGCGTTGGTTCTGGTCGCCGATCCCGATGTCACGCCGCTACCGCCGAAGCAAATGCTGACCCGGCTGTTCGGCTTCACGGCAGCGGAAACGCGGGTCGCGGAACGTTTGATGATGGGCGACAGTCCGGAGCAGGCCGCGGCTTTCCTGCACGTGAAGACCGCGACCGCGCGCCAGCATCTGGCCTCGATCTACCGCAAGACAGGCACCAACCGCCAGGCCGAACTGATCCGGCTGCTGCTGTCGCTGGCGATGATGTGAGCCGAACGACCCGACGGGGAAACACGCTCTGTATCAAAATCCCTTGCTGAGAAACTTCGAACCCTTCAGCCCGTATCGCCAAGGCAATTCCACCGCCTTCGTAATGCCGATCCGCACACCCACAACGATCTCCGGCTTTTTCGTTCGCGCATGCAGCGCAATAGGCGGCGCATCGAGGACGAGCCCATTATGCGCGTCGGTAATCGCCAATGCCTCCGTCAGCTTGCCCGGCCCCGAGCACAGCGTGTGCTCGTCGTGCGAGCCACGGCGGTGGCGCATCGCGGCGATTCCGTGGGTCGGTTGCAACGCGCGGATCAGCACCGCGCTGGCCGATCCTTCCTTCTCGCAGACGAAGTTGACACACCAGTGAATGCCGTAGGAGCGATAGACGTAGGCAAAGCCAGGCGGCCCGAACATCACGAGGTTGCGCGGCGTCGGGCCACGAAACGAATGCGCGGCGGGGTCGGTGTGATGATAGGCCTCGACCTCGACGATGACGCCGCCGACGCCGTCGACCAGCAGCGTCGCGCCGATCAGGTCCGGCGCCACCTCGTGCACGCTGCGGGCGAAGAACGCGCGCTTCAACGGCCGGCCGAGATCGGCGGCGGTCGGGACAGGGGAAATACGACTTCGAGCCATTCAAATCGGGGCTGGGGAGAGCGGAATGCGTCTGCCAAGGCAATATGCTAAAGCATGGCTGCCAACAAGCTGGGCGGTTGCGATTCCCCTTCAAGCGGATTAGCTAAGCCTCGAAGGGATAAAGACATTCCATGGTCGTCGTCGTCGATACCATCTCCGCCACGCCGCTGCGTCCGCGCCACCCCGAAAAGGTGAATCGGCCGGATGCGCTGTCGCCGCCGAAGCCGGACTGGATCAGGGTGCGCGCGCCGAATACCCGCGGCTATGCCGACACCCGCGCCATCGTCAAGGAAAACGGCCTGGTCACGGTGTGCGAGGAAGCCGGCTGCCCGAACATCGGCGAATGCTGGGACAAGAAGCACGCCACCTTCATGATCATGGGGGACACCTGCACGCGTGCCTGCGCGTTCTGCAATGTGAAAACCGGCATTCCCGAAGCGCTCGAGGCGGCCGAACCGGAGCGGGTGGCGGATGCGGTCGCCAAGCTCGGCGTGGCGCATGTCGTCATCACCTCGGTCGATCGCGATGATCTTGCCGATGGCGGTGCCGACCATTTCGCTCGCACCGTGCGCGCGCTGCGCGCGCAATGTCCGTCGACCACGATCGAGATTTTGACGCCGGATTTCCTGCGCAAGGATGGCGCGCTGGAGGTGGTGGTCGAAGCGCGCCCCGATGTGTTCAACCACAATCTGGAAACCGTGCCCGCGCTGTACCCCGCCATCCGCCCGGGCGCGCGCTATTATCATTCGCTGCGCTTGCTGGATCGCGTGAAGGCGCTCGATCCCACGATCTTCACCAAATCCGGCCTGATGGTGGGCCTTGGCGAGGAACGCGGCGCGGTGCTGCAGGTGATGGATGATCTGCGCAGCGCCGAGGCGGATTTCCTCACCATCGGCCAATATCTGCAACCCTCGGTGAAACATG
>JBKJUA010000423.1:0-3714 GCA_046590305.1 Bradyrhizobium sp. | reverse complement strand
GCCTCCCAAAGCTGGCCGACATCGTGGGTGAAGGATTCCGGATTCTTCTCGCACTCCTCCAGCACGTCCTTGAAGGATTTTTCCGGCAGCAGCCCGACGTCCTCGGCGAACATCGTGAACAGGCAGCGCATCAGGAACATCGCCACGTCCTGCGCGGGATATTTCTTCTTCTCCAGCGCGAGCGAGACCTGCGCGAGACGTCTGGCGATATCGCGCGTCACCCTGGCCGAGGCCTGCGCCGGATCGAGCGTTGCCGGATCGAGCCAGATTTTCCGCAGCCGTTCGCGGACATCGTCGATGCGAAGATCTTCGAGATAGATGCGAAACGTCTGGCGATCCGGGAACTGGGTGTAGTTCTTGCCCTGCCCCGAAAAATCCGCATAGACCTCGATGCAGTGGCCGACGTCGCAGACGAGAATGAACGGCGGCCAGCCGTGCGATGTGGGCAGCGCGCGGGCGTATTCTTCCGCCTGCCGCTTGGCGTTGAGCATCAGCACGTCCCACGCGCGATCCGCGCCGCGGCGGCCTCGGGAGTCCTCGGGAATCTCGGCGGTGAACAGGTCGTTCTGGCCGGCGACTTTCTTGACGCCTTTCAGGCGGCTCTGCTTGGCCTCCAGAACAAAGCTGTTCTTCTTGTAGAGGTCGATCCGGCCCTGCGAGTCGCCTTCGTCCTTGTGCTTTCGCACCGCGCGCTCGAACACGTAATCGTTGTTCTCGTGGGTGGCGTCGGCCGGATCGGGCGGCGGCAGGCCCAGCAACGCGATCAATTCGTTGAGGAACGAGACGTAATTGGCGCGCTCCTGGCCGCCCTCGCGGCCCTGCCAGCGCCGGATAAAGGCTTCCACGGCTTCGGTATTTCTGGTTTCCCCCATTGTGGTAACCTAGCGGGAGGAAGGGGTTGGGCACAACCCTGCGACCCGTCGGATGATGAGGACAAAATGCCGACCGTCCTGCGCTGGGGACCGTATCGCGCGTTCTTCTATTCGAACGAACGCGGCGAGCCGCCACATGTCCACGTCCGGTCCGGGGATTTCGAAGCCAAGTTCTGGCTGCATGACCTCTCGCTCGCCGCCAATGCGGGATTTCCCGCCCATGAAATCGGCGCTATTGTCCACCATCTGAGATCGCAGCGCGATGTCCTGACAGGCAAATGGCATGAGCACTTTGGAAATTGACGTCGGCGATATCAGGCCGGTCTCGGTTGCCTTCACCGCGGACGAACTGGTGGTGACGCTGGCGGACGGCCGCAGGATCGCTACTCCGCTCGCGTGGTATCCGCGGCTGCGCGGGGCCGACGCGGCTACCCGCGGGCGCTTCGAATTGATGCCGATGGGTATTCACTGGCCCGAACTCGACGAAGACCTCGGGATTGCCGGGATGCTGCGGGGACGGCCGGGCGGTTGAGGCCGCCTTCGTCACCCTTGCGCATATTTTGCGACTGGAGGCCGCCAATGCAGGTTTTTAAATGGGACGACGACCTGGCCGTGTGTTTGCCCGAGGCGCTGGTTGAACAGATGGGCCTCGTTGCGGGCGACGAGTTGAACGTGGTCGAGGCCTCGAAGGACCACCTCGCCGTCGAGAAGGTCGACAAGCGCGCCGAGGCCAACGAGCGGTGACGCTGTTTTTCGATACCAATATTCTCGGGCTCGTCATCGTCAATCCGTTCATTTGACGTGGGGGTTGACCGGTTCTGCCGAAGCGATGTCGAAGCTATCGGCAACTCACCGTCCCCAAAGCGTCATTGCGAGAAGCGAAGCGACGAAGCAATCCAACTTCCTTTGGCGCCCTAAGGAAGGATGGATTGCTTCGCTGCGCTCGCAATGACGGCGATTATAATGGAACAGCGGAACATCGCCCGCCGGAACCCGTTGATCACGCCCCTGCCCCGACTCGGATTTCCCACGTTAACGCATATATATGAAATATGACGGCCGCCCCGCCGAAGGCCAGGTGCGGTGCGTTGTCAAGGACTGCACAACGCCGCGTTTTTGCCTTATGGATCATCACGGAACCGGCGATCGGCGTATGCCTGTCATCAATCGGTGCCAGAAGGCTCTCTTGTTGTTGCCGCCCCGCCGGGAGGATGAATGCACGGACTGCTGAC
The DNA here is from genome assembly GCA_046590305.1 of Bradyrhizobium sp. Taxonomy (GTDB): domain Bacteria; phylum Pseudomonadota; class Alphaproteobacteria; order Rhizobiales; family Xanthobacteraceae; genus Bradyrhizobium. The sequence goes on along the minus strand of JBKJUA010000423.1, from coordinate 1,610 downwards.
CACGCTGAAGCGTGGCTTCAAGGAACGGATCGGCTGGAAACGGCTCGGAATCGCCGCGAGCCTCGTCATCATCGCCTTCGCCATTGCCACGATGGTCCGCACCCTCAAGGGGGTCGATACCGGCGTGATCCTGGTCGCGCTGACGGAGATTCCGCCTGTCAACATCGCGCTGGCCGCGCTGTGCGTGATCGGCGCGTTCTTCACGCTGACCTTTTATGATTTCTTCGCGCTGCGAACCATCGGCAAGCGGCACGTGCCGTATCGCACCGCCGCGCTGGCGAGCTTCACCAGCTACACGATCGGCCACAATATCGGCGCCACGGTGTTCACCGGCGGCGCGATCCGGTTCCGGATCTATTCGGATCACGGCCTTTCCGCCATCGACGTCGCCAAGATCTGCTTCCTGTCGGGCCTCACCTTCTGGCTCGGCAATCTGTTCGTGCTCGGCATCGGCATGGCCTGGCACCCCGAGGCCGCGACCGCGATGGACCTGCTGCCGCCGGCCGTGAACCGGCTGATCGCGATCGGCTGCCTCGCCGGCATCGCGGCCTATTTCGTCTGGCTGGTAACCGGCACGGAACGCCGCGAGCTCGGCCAGAACGGCTGGAAGGTGGTGCTGCCCTCGGCGCGGCTGACGCTGCTGCAGGTCGTGATCGGCGTGATCGATCTCGGGTTCTGCGCGCTGGCGATGTACCTCTTGATGCCGGCACAACCGCACATCGATTTCGTGTCGCTGGCGGTGGTGTTCATCCTGGCCACCCTGCTCGGCTTCGCCAGCCACGCGCCGGGCTCGATCGGCGTTTTCGACGCCGCCATGCTGGTCGCCCTGCCCCAGTTCGGCCGGGAGGAATTGCTGGCGACCCTGGTGGTGTTCCGGATCCTGTATTTCCTGATCCCGTTCGCGATCTCGATCTCGATCATGGGCTTCAGGGAACTGTGGCTCAGCGTCATCCAGCCCTGGCAGGAACGCCGCAGGCTGAACGAGCTGAGCGAGGCCTGCCCGGCCTCCGCGGCGGTGCGCCAGCCGGTGAAGCGGCAGGCGCAGGGGTAGAAGAGCCCGCGCGCGCTTTCTTCTCCCCTCCCTCCACGCGTCCTTGCGCGTGGCGGGGTCCGAGGCGAGCGAAGCTCGCTCTCGAGGTCGGGGGTGGGGGGTAGTGCGGCAGACTCGCTGCCAGCGATCCCAGCCGATAGACCCCCCACCCCCGACCCCTCCCCACCACTCGCTACGCTCGCGGGCGGGAGGGGAGAAGAAAGATAACAGCCGCGTTATCGGAGCTGTCAGGGGTTCTCTTATTTCCGCCCCACCGGTAGCGTCAAAGGCGCCATGGTTCGAATTCAACTCCGCCTGATATTGCCCGCAGCGCTGCTCGCAGCGCTAAGTGCGTTGCCTGCGGCGGCGCAGATCCCCCTCGTCCCGCCGGCGGCCGTGCAGCCTGCTCCCGACAACGCGATGCAGATCTCGTGGGAGGTCCGCAACCGCTTCCGGCTGTTCAGGGAGGAGCGCGACTTCCTGCTGCATACCGATGGCGGCCGCGGCCGCAGCGTGCTCGCCACCGAACAGGCGCTGGCGCTGCAGAGCGACGGCCGCGGCTGGGCCCGCAATGCCGTGA
>JBKJUA010000413.1:0-5372 GCA_046590305.1 Bradyrhizobium sp. | reverse complement strand
GGCGTCGCGAATCGCGGATAGCGCGATCGCCACCGGCGCGATGATGCTGGAAGCGCGCGGGGCCGGCGGCAGCGGCGGCAATGCGGTCAGCACCGGCGCGCGCACCGTGCCGCGTGGCGCCACCCAGTCCATCGCTTTCAGGCTGACGAAAAACGAGACCGCGAGCGCTGCGGCCCCGAGCAGGATCATCTTAGGACTAATCGGCAGACGCATCGTCCCCCCGGGACCCCATTCAACGTGGGAGTTCTACAGGGCTGGGGAGGGGGGCGCTAGGCCGGGGAGGCTTAATGAAACAGGACGGCAATGGACGTCATTGCGCGCGAAGCGAAGCAATCCAGTTTCCTCCCTGTTGCACGAAAGCTGGGCTGCTTCGCTTCGCTCGCAATGACGGTCGAAAGCTGGCGGCGACTGCAAACTACAAAAAAAGAATGGCGCCGAAGCGGTGCCATCCGGTATTTTTTTGACAATTGAAGCGAGCTATCAGCCGCGCTTGCCGTTCATGTTGTCGGCGCGGCGGTCCATCGGCAGCACGATCACCTTGGTGCCGACATTGACCCGGGAATAGAGGTCGGTGACGTCTTCATTGGTCAGGCGCAGGCAGCCCGAGGAGACGTGGGTGCCGATGGTGTGCGGCGCGTTGGTGCCGTGAATGCGGTAGATGGTGCCGCCGAGATACATGGCGCGGGCGCCGAGCGGATTGCCGGGGCCGCCGGCCATGTAGCGCGGCAGATAGGGCTGGCGCGCGATCATTTCCGCGGGCGGGGTCCAATCCGGCCACTCGGCCTTCCTGGTCACGGTCTGCACGCCCGACCAGGTAAAACCCTCGCGGCCGACGCCGATGCCGTAGCGGATCGCCTGTCCGCCGCCGAGCACGTAATAAAGATAGGTGTTGGGGGTATCGATGATGATGGTGCCGGGCGCCTCACGGCTGGCGTAGTTGACGACCTGGCGCTTCAGGCGCGCCGGCATCTCGCGCACGGTGCCTTCGTCGTCGTCGGAAGGGGCGGCCTGCACCGGCGGAGCCGATTGCGCCGGAGGCGTCATGAGGAAGGGAAACAGCTGGACCGGCGCCGCCACGGCGGAGCCGGAGAATGCGAATGTGCCAATCGCCAGCGCACCGAGTGCTGCGGCAAAGCGGCGTGAATTCAGTCTGGCTGAGTTGAACATGATCGACCCCTGTTGAGCGCCCTGCGCGCCAGTGCCCCCGGCGCGTCGTTGGGAAGATCAGTACAGGTCAAGCGTTTCAGGAGGTTTGCACAATGTCGCCAAATTGGTTTCGTCGGCTTAAGAATTGTTTCATTGCGGTTTCATGGGCCGCCAACGCGGCGCGCGGTTAGCCAATCCCGATCCCGCCGGCGAGGTTTTTATCGGTTTATTTCAAGCATTTATAAGGGAGTGCGCCGGGGCTGCCCACCTGCCAGCGATGCCTGGGCGGTGCGCCCGGACCTCGGTCGCCGGGCTACAGCGCCCGCATCCGCGCCGGTTCGGGTGCGAGAAGTCCGATCGCGCTGCGCCGGTCGGCAACGGCATGGTTGAACTGGTCGAGAACGAGGCCGATCGCCGCCAGATCACCTTCCTCAATCGCCTGGTCGTCGTAGCAATCCAGCGTTTCCCGCAGCACGTCATCGACCTCGTTCTGCATGGCGGTCAGTTCGCCCGGGGATTCCGCCAGCCGCACCTTGGAAATGATGGCGAGCAAATTGTCGCGATGCTCGGAATATTGTTCGCGCTCGTCCCGTTTCCAATAATGACGCAACCAGGCGCCGGCGGATCCGAGCCCGGAGAAAACCAGGATCGCGCCCCAGACATAGTCGGTATATTTTTCCAGGAAGGTGCGTTCATTGCCATCGATATAGGCCGCCGCACCCGCATGCGCCGGCAATGCCGCGTCCTTGTCGGTATCCGGCTTCTCGATCTTGGCAGCCGTGGGCACTTCCCTCGCCAGCGACTGGCGCACAGTGAACAATTGCCGGACGAAGCCACCGACCGAGGTATCCGACAGCGACTTCGACGCGACGATCAGATGGTTGACGCTGACGGTGTCGATCTTGTCCTCGGGTCTCGGGGGCAACGGACTGAATGTGCTGCCGGGGATTTCCTCGGCTTCGTAGAGCGGATGTTTCTTGGCGATCGTCTCCGACACCTCGATCGGCAGGAATTTCGGCTCGCCGCGCGCCTTCGCGGTTGCGGCGATCGCCTCGATGGTGATCTTGCTGTCGAGCGGGCCCACCGCCATGAAGGCTTGGATGGTCGGATCGCGCGCCATTTCGGCGATCTGGCTGGTGGCGAATTGAGTGACCGCCACCTTGTCGGGATTGACGCCGGATTCGGTCAGGATCACGCGCAGCAAAGTGACATTGGTCTTGGTCCGGCCGATGACGCCGACGCGATGGCCGGGGAGATCGCCGAGTTCCTTGATTTTCGGGGCCGGCGGTTTCTTCGCGCCTTTGGCCGGCAGGCCGGCCACCGACCACAGCACCACGACGTTCTTGCGCAGGATCGCTACCGACTGGGCGTCGGCCGGCAAATCCAGATCGCCGCGCGCGACCGCGAGGTCGGCCTTCTTGGCCGCCAGCAGCGCGATGCTCTCGATCGCGCCGTCGGTGGTGATCGGGTGCAGCCGGATCGAACTGCTGTCGCGGGCAAAGGTCTGCGCCAGCGCCTGCACCAGTTTCTGGTCGTCGCTGCCGGCCGGGCCGACTGCGATGCGCAGGGTGACGGGCTGCAGGATGTAATAGAGCCCGGCAGCGGCGGCGCCGAACAGGAAGATGCCCGCGGCCAACACCAGCAGCGAATAGTCTTTTCGCTTGCGGCGTCTGGGCGGCGCGTCCCGGGTATTGCTGGGATCCGATGATGACATTGTTCGGCCACGCTACACGAAAAACATGAACCCGGCGCGAAAAACGGAAAACAGGCTTTACGACCGTCTCATCGAATCTCCCGCGGCAGTCGTCTTGCCGGCGCGTCCGGCCGGCGCTGCAACGCAGGCCGGTTCTGCAATCCCGGTCTCAGCAGGCCGGGCGCGCCCTGCCGGATGCCGGGCTGCGGAGTGGGTTGCGCAAGATTGGGCCGTGGCGCAACGCCGGGCGCGATCTGCTGTGCGGGCGGTGGTTGCACGCGGGGTTGTCCGGGCAAGCCGGATTGCCGCGGCTGATCCGGCCGCGGCAGCGCACCCCGTTGCGACGGCGCACCGGGCGGTGTCGGCGAACCCGCGCGCTGCGGCAAGCCTTGTCGGTTTAACCCTTGTCGGTTGGGCAGGCCAGGCTGTTGTTGTTGCGGTCCGGGCCGGTTCTGCAAATTGTTCTGCCGCTGCGGTCCGCTTGGCCGCAGTCCGCCCGGCTGACCCGACCGGTTGGGCCGGTTCGGATTGAGCAGTCCCGGATTGGCGCGGCGGAACGCACGCTGTTCGGTGACGACCTGGCGGCCGAGATTCTGCGTCGAGTGAACCTGCCGCACAAAGCCTTGATCGCGCAAAACCTGCTGGGGCGAAATCGTCAGCGGTATCGCAGCAAAGCGCGCGCCGCCCGAGCCTGCGCGGATGGTAAAGCCGCTGGCGCCCTGGCTGAGAAAGCCGAGCCGCAGGCCGGCGCGGTCATTGACCTCGATCCGTCCGACCTTGCCGTCCGCGTCCGGATAGAGCTTTACCGCGACGTTGTTGCGGCCAGTGGCGGTGGCATCTTCCGGCACCTCGACCACGCCGGAGGTGCCGCGAATGCCCAGCGTCGCGGTCGGCGTCGATATTTTCATGTCTCCGGTTTTGGCGACGGAGGCTGCGACGAACGCCACCGTGCCCTTGGCGACCTCGAACAACGCGGCGTTGTTCTTGCCGCCGTCCTCGTAGACGAAACTGTCGATGGTGATCCTGGCGTTCGCGGTGAGATTGAAGGTGGTGGCGTCGTTGAAGGTGATGCCGAGCGACGATTTCGCCGAGGTCTGCACGACGTCGTTGAGATAGATCTCGTCCTTGACCTTCAAAGGGGTCGCGGCGTCGTTGCGTGTCACGGTGGCGTTGCCGACCACCGTCGCCACGTTGCCGATCGGCTCTTCGGCCGCCGGCTGCGCATCTGCCGGCGCCGCTGGTGCGGGTTGTGCTTGCGGCTGTGCCGCCTGCGCCAGCGTGACCGGTTGGTTTCCGCGGTCTGCTGCGACCGCGGGCATGCCGGCCGGCGCCAGACAACAGAGCAGCCAGCCTGCCATCAGGAAACGATGCGCTGTCACGGTGAATTCCGGCCGGAGATGGTCATGCAGAATACAAAGCCGTTCAGGATTGAACAGCCTCATCATGGAAAGACCGGCACAGCTGAACCGCGGGTGAACAGGGCGCGGGATCGGCGCGGACGAGCAAAAGCCCGCCGGAGCCGCCGGCGGGCTTTGGGATTCATATTGCGATCGATCGCGTCGATTACTTCACCCGGACCGGCGTCAGATTGATCGGCTTTCCGGGCTTCGATAGCGTGTGGTTCACCGGAGTAGCCGCCGGCGTCTCCTTGCGGAATACCGCCTTGCAGCCGTCGCTCAGTGCCGCACGCTGCCGGTGCATGCAGGCGGTGATGCGGTCGATATTGGGAATTTCCGAACTGCACAGCCGCATCGCGTCGCTGGCGCACATCTGCTCCTGTTCTGCCGTGTGGGCCCGCGCGCCCGTCGTCAGCATGCCGAAGGCGAGCACGGTGGCGACCAGCAATTTGCAGCCGCCATTGTTCGAACCAGTAGAAGTCATCGATGTCCCCTTGTAAGCGCCCGAATCTTGCAGGCCACGCGCCGGTCCCCGGCGTTTCCTTGTGAGAAATCTACCCGGCATCCGTTTCAGGACGTTTGCGTCAAACCCGCAAATTGATTTCGTCGCGTTGAGATTTGTTTCATCGCTGTCGTCGTGAGAGATCGTTAACCATTGCGTCCGGCCAACAAAAAAACCCTCGCGGAAATCCGCGAGGGCTTTCTGAGATCGTTGCTTCAGCTGACGCGCTTCCAGGTCTGGCCGCCGCAGAACATGCCGCCAAAGGCACAGCCCTGAACCCGCAGCCCATTGGTGCCCTTCATCGCGATCGTCGAGTCGTAATTGCGGCCGCTGTCGGGGTCGTGAATCGTGCCGGTCCATTTGCTGGCCTGCGCCTTCATGTTGATCAGGATCTTCTTGCCGGTCTTCACGGCATAGCCGCACAGGTTCTGTCCGCATTCCTCGATCCGGACGTTGCCCTTGTTTTCCTCGGTGGCCCAGATGCCGAGCGGGGTGGCCGGCGCCGGCGCGGCGGCGATCGGGGCCGCTGCCGGAGCAGCGGGTGCTTCGACTGCGGCTGACGGCGCGGGCGAGAGCGTCGCCACCGTGGTCGGCGCGGCGGGCGCGGGGCTTGCGGGCGGCGCGGTGCTGGCGA
>JBKJUA010000300.1:0-9447 GCA_046590305.1 Bradyrhizobium sp. | reverse complement strand
CGCGACACCGGAACGATGTTGGTTCGCGAGCAAGTGGTCGATTGCAGCAACAAGAATCCCTCGGAGGTCTGCGTGATCTCCTACGACAGCGAGACCACCCGCTGAATTCAGGTTTCAGCCGACTACCCTACCAAGCCTTCTAACCTTCCAAGTTACCTCCAACGACCCGGACGGGATGCCCCCCTCCGGGTCGCTCTGTTTTTGGGGTGCGCTAACGGCACCGGGAGCGAACCCGCCGATTTTCTCACCAACACGTGACGCCGCCCGGGCGCAGCCGGCGTAATGCCGCGGCCCGGCATCCCGAAGGACGATTGAGATCTCTCGCGTCGCCACACGGCCCGAGCGAGATCATCCGATAGGTCCTGTTCGATGCTCAACCTCGTTCTCGCGTTGCTGGCCGGCGTCGTCACCATCGCGGCTCCCTGCACGCTGCCGATGCTGCCGATCCTGCTTGGCGCTTCGGTTGGCCAGACCGGCAAGTTGCGCCCGGCGATGATCGCGGCAGGCTTTGTCATGTCGTTTTCCGCCACCGCGCTGGCGCTAACCGCGATCACCCGCATCTTCGACTTCGATCCCAACAGCCTGCGCAACGGCGCGACCGTGCTGCTGCTCGGCTTCGGGCTCCTGATGATCTGGCCCAGGCCGTTCGAATGGCTGTCGGTCCGGCTCCACGGGCTGATCGGGTCAGGCCCGGCCGGCAATACCGTGTCGCGTCGGGGCAATCTCGGCGGCTTCGTGCTGGGCACCACGCTCGGCCTTGTCTGGACGCCCTGCGCCGGTCCGGTGCTGGGCTCGATCCTGACCGTGGTCGCGACCTCCACGGACACCGCATGGGCGAGCGTGCTGCTGGTGGTTTACGCCATCGGCGCCGCAATCCCGATGCTGGCGATCGCCTATGGCGGCCAGGCCGTCACCACCCGCATCCGCAGCATCGCGGCGATCTCGCCCAGACTGCAGCAGGGGTTCGGCGCCATCGTGATCGCTTTCGCGGTCGCCTCTTATCTTCAATACGACACGCTGATCGTGGCGTGGCTGACCGGATTTTATCCGAGCGGCCAGCTTGGCCTTTAACCCCAGAGATCAACCTCGAATGGAGATTTTCATGAAAAAACGTTTCCTCGCCGCGACCGCTTCGGTATTTGCCCTTGGCCTGATCGGCGCCGCCAGCCTCGGCATCGGCGGCGAAGCCGCGCGCGATACCACGGCGCCCTTCGCGGTCGCAGCGGTGCAAGGCGCTGCACCCGACTTCACCGGCATCGGCAAATGGTTCAATTCCGCGCCGCTCAAGGTCGCGGACCTGCGCGGCAAGGTCGTACTGGTGAATTTCTGGACCTATGGCTGTGTCAACTGCATCAACGCGCTGCCGCACGTGGTCGCGCTCAATGAGAAGTACAAAAACCGCGGCCTCGTTGTGGTCGGCGTCCACACCCCGGAGTTCCCGTTCGAGCGATCGGCCTCCAACGTGCAGGCCGCGCTGAAGCGGCACGGCATCACCTATCCGGTGGCGCAGGACAATGATTCGAAGACATGGAACGCGTGGCGCAACCAGTACTGGCCAGCGCAGTACATCATCGATCAAAGTGGAAAAATCGTGTTCCAGCACGCCGGCGAAGGCCAGTACGAGCAGATCGACCGCACCGTCGCGCGGCTGCTGAATGCCAACGGCTGAGCGAGCCTGCGAAACGCGGCGCCACGCAAGGGCGTCGCGCGGGAACCTGCCATTCGTTTGTTCGCGATATCCGCAAGCCCCATTGCATGATATCCAGACGGCACGATCCAACCTTGACGGATGGTGCCGATGTTCGAGGGCTGGGATGCCGTGGTATTGGCGCGGGCGCAGTTCGCGTTCACGATGTCGTTTCACATCATATTTCCCGCCTTCTCGATCGGGCTTGCCAGCTATCTCGCGGTGCTGGAGGCGCTCTGGCTGTGGACCGGGCGCGAGGTCTTCATCAACCTGTTCAATTACTGGCTGAAGATCTTCGCGGTCGCGTTCGGCATGGGCGTGGTGTCGGGCATCGTGATGTCCTACCAGTTCGGCACCAACTGGTCGGTGTTTTCCGACAAGGCCGGCCCGGTGATCGGGCCCCTGATGGCCTACGAGGTGCTGACCGCCTTCTTTCTCGAAGCGGGTTTTCTCGGCGTCATGCTGTTCGGCCTCGATCGGGTCGGCCCCCGGCTGCATTTCCTCGCCACCCTGATGGTGGCCGTGGGCACGCTGATCTCCACGTTCTGGATTCTGTCGGCCAATTCCTGGATGCAGACGCCGGCCGGCTACGCCATCAATGCCGACGGCCAGTTCATCGCCGTCGACTGGTTCAAGGTGATTTTCAACCCGTCGTTTCCCTACCGCCTCGTGCACATGGTGCTGGCGGCGTATCTGACCACCGCGCTGGTGGTCGGCGCGGTCGGCGCATTTCACCTGCTGCGCGACCCGCATCTCGCCGGACCCCGCGTGATGTTTTCGATGGCGATGTGGATGGCCACCCTGGTGGCGCCGATCCAGATTTTTGCCGGCGACCAGCACGGCCTCAACACGCTGGAGCACCAGCCGGTGAAGATCATGGCGATGGAAGGCCATTTCCAGAGCCACCCGCACGGCGCGCCGCTGATCCTGTTCGGATGGCCGGATCAGGCCGCCGGCAAGGTCAAATACGCGATCGAGATCCCGAAACTGGGTTCGCTGGTGCTGAAACATTCCCTCGACGCGCCGATGGCCGGCCTCGACACCGTGCCGCGCGAAAACTGGCCGCCGGTAGCCATCACCTTCTGGTCGTTCCGGATCATGGTCGGCATGGGCCTGTTGATGCTGGGGCTCGGCCTGCTCAGCCTGTGGTCGCGCTGGCGCGGCACGCTCTATCATTCGCGGTTGATGCTGATGTTCGCGATCGCCATGGCGCCTTCGGGTTTCATCGCCGTGCTGGCGGGCTGGATCACCACCGAGACCGGGCGCCAGCCGTTCACGATCTACGGGCTGTTGCGGACGGCTGATTCCGCCTCGCCGCTGGCGGCACCCGCTGTCGCCTCGTCGCTGATCGCCTTCATCATCGTCTATTTCCTCGTGTTCGGCGCCGGCGTAATCTACATGCTGCGCTTGATGGCGGCGCCGCCGCATCACGGCGAGCAGGGACCGCGCGGCGATACGCCCGCGCGCGCCGCCGGCATCACGCCTGCGTCCGGCGCCGCAGCTCCTCGGGGGGCCGCGTCATGACCGCCGCGATCGACATCGCCACCGTCTGGGCCTTCATCATCGCCTTTGCCGTCTTCGTCTATATCGTCATGGACGGCTTCGATCTCGGCCTCGGCATTCTGTTTCCGCTGTTTCCCAAAAAGTCCGATCGCGACGTCATCATGAACAGCGTCGCGCCGGTGTGGGACGGCAATGAAACCTGGCTGGTGCTCGGCGGCGGCGGCCTGATGGCAGCGTTTCCGCTGGCCTATGCGGTGCTGATGCCGGCGCTGTACACCCCTATTATCGTGATGCTGCTCGGGCTGGTGTTTCGCGGCGTCGCCTTCGAATTCCGCTGGCGAACGAGACCGAGCGAGCGCAATCGCTGGGACATCCCGTTCTTCGCGGGATCGTTGCTGGCGGCGCTGGCGCAGGGCATAGCCCTCGGCGCCATCCTGCAGGGCGTCCATGTCGAGGGCCGGCATTATGCCGGCGGCTGGTGGGACTGGCTGACGCCGTTCAGCATCCTGACCGGCATTGCGATCGTGATCGGCTACGCGCTATTGGGCGCGACATGGCTGGTCATGAAGACCGAGGGCCCGCTGCGCGACAAGGCCTATCATCTGAGCTGGTTTCTGCTGTTCGCGATGATCGGCGCGATCGGCGCGGTCAGCATCGCCACGCCGTTCCTGCATATCCAGTACACCCAGCGCTGGTTTTCCTGGCCGGGCATCATCCTGACCGCACCGGTGCCGGTCGCGGTCGCCGTCGTCACCGTGCTGCTGCTGCGCAGCCTCGCCAGCAAACGGGATTATCAGCCGTTCTTCCTGACGCTGACGCTGTTCGCGCTGTCCTATGCCGGGCTCGGCATCAGCATGTGGCCCTATATCGTGCCGCAGAGCATCACCATCTGGCAGGCGGCCTCGCCCGAAAACAGCCAAGTCTTCATGCTGGTCGGCGTCGCCGTGCTGATCCCGCTGATCCTCGGCTACACCGGCTGGGCCTATTATGTGTTCCGCGGCAAGGTAAAGGCCGGGAGCGGCTACCATTGATTCCGCCCGAGCCAAATCAGCCGCCGCTGGCGCGGCGCCTGCTGTGGTTCGCGGCGCTATGGCTCGGCGGGGTCGGGACCGTGACCCTGGTCTCGTACGGCCTGCGGCTGTGGATCGCGCCGAAATAAGGCCGTTCGGCCCAGCCTCGGCGCGGCACCCGCGCCAAAAATCGAAATATCGAAAACAACCCCATGCAACATAACATGGGGTCAGGGGTGCTTTGCAGCGAAAACGCCGGAAATACCAAGCATATCGGGTGCTCCTGCCCCAAACTTGCCATCAAGTTGCCACTGAGATTTGATGGCTCCAAGAAGAGGCCATGACTTGGCGAAGGCGCCACCGGGAGAACTCTGAATGACCAAATTTCGCCAATTGATCTGGATCATGGCCGCAGCGGCCGGACTGATGCTTTCGATCGCACCGGGACATGCGCAAAAGCCCGATGTCGGCGACGAGCCCGGCCTTATCGCCGACGACAACGTGGAACTGGACCCGCAGTTCAAGCGCACGGCCGTGCTGTACCGCACCTCGGAGGCGCCGGGCACCATCATCATTTCAACGAAAGATCGTCATCTCTATCTGGTCCAGGGCGGCGGCCGTGCGCTGCGCTATGGTATCGGTGTCGGCCGCGAAGGGTTCCAGTGGCAGGGATTATTGAACGTCACGCGCAAGGCGGAATGGCCGGACTGGACCCCGCCGTCGGAGATGATCGCGCGCCAGCCCTATTTGCCGCGTTTCATGGCCGGCGGACCCGGCAATCCGATGGGCGCGCGTGCGATGTATCTTGGCACCACGGTCTACCGCATCCACGGCACCAACCGGCCGGACACCATCGGCACCGCGGTTTCGTCCGGCTGCTTCCGGCTGGTTAACGCCGACGTCGCCGATCTCTATGAGCGCGTCCCGGTCGGCACCAAGGTGATCGTGCGGCAGAAGCCCGAATTGTAATTCGCAACGGCTCATTTCACGACCGTCCCGATTCCCTGACATTGGCGAGAAAAAAATGTTTCGTACATTCCGAGGCGGCCTCCTGATTGGCATGGCGGTCGCAATCGCGGTCGCGGCTGCCGCCATTACTTACGAACGCTACGATACCAAGACCCTGAAGCGCACCACCAAGCGCGGCGAGGTGTTGTGCGGCGTCAACAAGGGACTGCCAGGCTTCTCGATCCCCGACGAAAAGGGCAACTGGACCGGCTTCGATGTCGATTTCTGCCGCGCGGTGGCGGCGGCGATCTTCGACGATCCAAAGAAGATCAAGTTCATCCCGCTCGACGCCAGCGAGCGCTTCAAGGAGCTGCAGAGCCGCAAGGTCGATATTCTCGCCCGCAACACGACCTGGAGCATGTCGCGCGAGACTTCCAACGCGCTGTACTTCCCAGCCGTCGCCTATTATGACGGCGGCGGCTTCATGGTGCCGGCATCCCGCAAGATCGACTCGGCGCTGGAACTCAACGACAGCAAGGTCTGTGTCCAGGGCGGAACCACGACGCAGCTCAACCTCGCCGACTATTTCCGCGCCAACAACATGAAATATACGGAGATGAAGTTCGAGAAATTCGACGACGTCTTCAAGGCCTACAATTCCGGCCAGTGTGACACCTTCACCGCCGACGTTTCCCAGCTCTACGCGCTGCGGCTGAACCTCCCCAAAGCCGACGACCACGTCATTTTGCCCGACGTCATTTCCAAGGAGCCGCTGGCGCCCGTGGTGCGGCAGCGCGACGACGACTGGATGATGATCGTGAAGTGGACCCTGTATGCGATGATCAATGCCGAAGAACTCGGCATCACCTCGCAGAACATCGACGAGGCGCTGAAGTCGAAAAAGCCCGATGTGATGCGGCTGGTCGGCACCGAGGGTGCTTATGGCGAGGAACTCGGGCTACCCAGGGACTGGGCCGCGCGCATCATCCGTCACGTCGGCAATTACGGCGAAGTCTACGAACGCAATGTCGGCGAGGGGTCGAAACTGAAGATTCCGCGCGGACTGAACCAGCTCTGGAGCGCCGGCGGCATCCAGTACGCTCCGCCGATCCGGTAACGGCCGACAGCCACAGAATACTGGATCGCCCGGTCAAAGCCGGGCGATGACAGCGGAGCAGTTGCGCGCAACTGCAATTGTATTGCTCTCAGCGCAATTTACGAAATGACATCGCGGTGCGACGCGCCTGGAAAAACGCGCGCCACCCTGCGAGTCCCGCCATGCCCCATCTCACTTCCCTGCTCGGCTTCGCCCTGGTCTCGCTCGGCATGGTGCTGACGCCGGGGCCGAACATGATCTATCTGATCTCGCGTTCGACCGCGCAGGGCCACATCGCCGGCCTGATCTCGCTCGGCGGCGTCGCGCCGGGTTTTGTGTTTTAAATGCTGTGCGCGGCGTTCGGCATCACGGCGCTGCTGTTCGCGGTGCCCTACGCCTATGACGCGCTGCGGCTCGCGGGCGCGGCCTATCTGATGTGGCTGGCGTGGCAGGCCCTGAGGCCCACCGGCCGCTCGCCGTTTCAGGTGAAAGAACTCGCGGTCGACGGGCCGCGCAAGCTGTTCGCAATGGGCCTGTTCGCCAACCCGCTCAATCCAAAAGTCGCCATGCTGTATCTGGCGCTGCTGCCGCAGTTCATCGACCCGGCTCACGGCAGCGTGCTGATGCAGTCGCTGGCGCTCGGCTTTGCCCAGATCGCGATCAGCATCAGCGTCAACGCCCTGATCGCGCGCCGCCGGCTCGATCGCGCTGTTCCTCGGCACGAGGCCGGGCTGGCTATTGGTTCAGCGCTGGCTGATGGGAACCGTGCTGGCCGGGCTCGCTGAAGATGGCGCTGGAGACGAAGCGGGCGTAGCCGTGGTGGCGCTCGCTCCTCTTACCTCTCCCGCTTGCGGGGGAGGTCGACGCGCTCGAAAGAGCGCGGCGGGTGGGGGCTCTTACGATTCGTACCGCATTCTCGTCGGGCACCCCACCCCGCCCTTCCCCGCAAGCGGGAAGGGGGAAGAAAGTAATCAATCCAGCTTGGCTTCCATGCCGCGCTTGGTCGCCGGCCGCGCCATCAGCGTGTTGTACCAGCGCTCGACATTCGGAAAATCCTTCAGATCGACCTTGTGGCGCGGGTGCCGCCAGGCCCAGCCGAGAATGGCAAAATCGGCGACCGACAGCGGACCGGCGACGAACTCGTGGTTCGCGAGACGGCGATCCAGTACGCCGTAGAGCCGCACTGTCTCCGCCGCGTAGCGCTTCAGGCCATAGGCGCGCTCGGTCTCGTTCTCCAGCGCGATGAAGTGATGCACCTGGCCCGGCATCGGCCCAAAACCGCCCATCTGCCACATCAGCCATTCATAGACCGGAATGCGCTCGATCAGGGGGACGGGCAGGAACTTGCCGGTCTTCTCGCCGAGATACAGCAGGATGGCGCCGGATTCGAACACGCTGACGCGCTTGCCGCCCGGGCCGTCGGGATCGACAATCGCGGGGATCTTGTTGTTGGGGCTGATGGCGAGGAAGTCCGGCGCCATCTGCTCGCCCTTGCTGATGTTGATGGGGAAAACCTTGTAAGGCAGCCCCATCTCCTCCAGCGCGACCGAGATCTTGCGGCCGTTCGGCGTGTTCCAGGTGTGCAGTTCGATGGTCATTTTTTTGGTTTCCCCTGAGCGTGCTATCCAGTACCCCGGAACCTTCCGTTGTTACAACTGCCGTCCGCGCCAGGACCGACGGTGACACTATGCGCTGTTGACGGGGCCATTCCGGCTCTGGAATGTCCCGGCATCCGCCGATAGATTGCGCGCCCCAGCCCCCGAGAACCTCGCTTTGTCCAAATCAGCCTCCCGTGCCCGCCTCGCCGAGATCATCCGCAAGCGCTCGTTCGGGCGCGGCGAAATCACGCTGGCCTCGGGCCGCAAGAGCGACTTCTACTTCAACCTCAAGCCGACCATGCTGGACCCCGAAGGGGCCACGCTGCTGGCGGAACTGACCTTCGAGGCGCTGAAGGACGATCAGCTCGACTATGTCGGCGGGCTGGAGATGGGCGCGGTGCCGCTGGCCGGCGCCATCGCACAACTGTCCTGGATCAAGGGCCACCCGATCGCGGCGTTCTTCGTGCGCAAAAAGCCGAAGGAGCACGGCGCCCGGCTCGCGGTCGAGGGTCTGGCCAAGGGCGAAAGCCTGCAAGGCAAACGCGTGGTGATCGTCGAGGACGTCACCACCACCGGCGGCTCGGCGCTGAAGGCGGTCGAGGCGGTGCGCGATGCCGGCGCCGAGATCGCGCTGGTCTTCACCATGGTCGACCGCGAGGAAGGCGCCGCCGAAACGTTTGCAGAGGCCGGCATCCCGTTCCGCTCGCTCTACAGAGCGGGCGAATTCCTGAAGGGGTGAGGCTTTCTTCCCCCTCGCCCCGTTCTTACGGGGAGAGGGTCGGGGTGAGAGGCTCTCTCGGCGATTACTGAAGCATAACGCGCGCTGAGACTCCCCCTCACCCGGATCACATCTGCGATGTGATCCGACCTCTCCCCGCAAGCGGGGCGAGGTGAAGAGAGTCGCACTTTCTTTTCTACCATCAGTTCCCCGGTCACCGCTCGTTTACCATCTCCGCCCTAAGGTGAATTCGTGCCGAGGCGCCGATCGCCGCGGCCGGTTGGTTGCGTTGGGTGGAGTGTGCGTTGCGTAAAGAGTTGATTGATCTGCGCATGCGGCGCCGCATGATGGTTGTTGCCGCCACGGTGCTTGCCGGCGCGGTTGCCGTGTCGCCGCGCGCGGCCTCGGCCGAAGGCCTGTTCGATTTCCTGTTCGGCGGCGCGCCGAAGCAGCAGCAGCGCCAGACCCCGGCGCAGGCGAATTTTTTTGCCGACCCGTTCGGCCTCAATTCGCAGCCCGCGCCACCTCCGCGCCAGATGGCCTCGGGCTCCGGACCGGCATTTTGCGTGCGCAGCTGCGACGGCAAATACTTTCCGCTGATGCGCGGCACTTCTTCGCCGGTCCTGATGTGCCAGGCGTTCTGCCCGGCCAGCGTCACCAAGGTCTTCTTCGGCAGTTCGATCGAGGGCGCGTCCTCGACCACGGGCGAGCGATATGCCGACTCCGATAACGCCTTCGCCTATCGCAAGGTGCTGCGCGCCGACTGCACCTGCAACGGCCGCGATCCCGCGGGTCTCGCCCCGGTCGACCTGACGCTGGATTCTTCGCTGCGCTCGGGTGATGTGATCGCCACCACCTCAGGCCTGGTGGCCTATACCGGCGTCAAG
>JBKJUA010000217.1:0-6442 GCA_046590305.1 Bradyrhizobium sp. | reverse complement strand
GCCCGCGCCCCGAACTGCGCGCCGGTGACGCCGCCGACCATCAGGATCAGCGCCAGCACCGCATCGACCAGATGATTGGTGACCGCGTGCAGCATGGTGGCGATCACCATGGTCACCAGCGTCAGCACCATCGAGGTGCCGATCACGGTGGAGGTCGGCACGCGCAGCAGATAGATCATGATCGGGATCAGGATGAAGCCACCGCCGATGCCCATCACCGCGCCGATGAAGCCGATGATCAGGCCGACCACGACGACCGGAATCACCGAAAGGTAGATCTTGGAGCGCTTGAAGCGCATCTTGAGCGGCAGGCCGTGAATCCAGCCGTGGCTGCCCGAGCGGCGCGCCAGTGGCGCCACGCCGCGCCGCGTCCGCATGATGGCGCGCAAGCCCTCCCAGAACATCAGGGCGCCGACGGTGCTCAGCAGGATGACGTAGGACAGCGCGATCAGGAGATCGAGCTGGCCGAGCGAACGCAACAGCGTGAAGGTCCAGACCCCTAATGCCGTGCCGACGGTGCCGCCGCATAACAGCACCAGCGCCAGCGCCGGGTCGATGGCGCGGCGGCGCCAGTAGGACAGTGCGCCCGAGAATGACGAGGCGGCGATGTGGCTGGAGACCGAGGCGACCGCGACCGCGGGCGAGATGCCGACGAAGATCAATAGCGGCGTCATCAGAAACCCGCCGCCGATCCCGAACATGCCGGACACGAAACCGACCGCCGCGCCCATCGCCAGGATGAGGAAAACGTTGACCGGAATGTCGGCGATCGGGAGGTAGAGCTGCACGCGCGGTACTTCTGTTATTGGCCGTAAGGCCGGCCGGGGCCGCTCACGGTCTGGTTTCTTGATCGGGCATTGGCCGACAGGGAATCCGCGATGCGCCCGCGAAAGCGGCGAATGCCCGGCCGCCGAGCCCCTGCATAACCGAAATCGGCAATGGGAGGGACTAAAGAATCCGCAGGTGGGCAATAAATTGCCGTGAGGTCGCTGGCGACCTGGCGGCGTGGTGAATAATCGGGATTAACGGGGAGCGGGGGCCTTGGGCCTTCCGATCGGAGCGGTGATGAGGTTCATGCCCGAGGCTTCCCTGGCGCCGAGCCAGCGGATCTCCCTGGTCTCGGACATCGCTTGCACGACGGCGGAGGAGACGCCCATCCTGGCCATATAGCCCAGGATCATCGCCGTGGTCTGCTGGGTATCGGCGACCGGATCGCGCCCGGGCGCCGGCGTCGCTAACGTCACGAACCGGTGGACCCCGAGCACCGAGCCCTCGATGCCAAGGCGCGTCGTGCCGCCGGCATAGACGAGCACGCAAGCGCTGGCGCAATAGGACGGCCCGATGTGGCCTGAACCATCGGCGACGCCGACGGCGGTCACCAGCCCGCGCGATCGAATGATTTCGCCCATGATGATGGCCTGATTCAAATCGCCGCCCGGCGACGACAGCAATACGGTGTCGCCCGCGGCGAGATGGGCTGCGTCGAGCCTGCCCCGGAACCAGCTCGCCGCGGCAGGGCCGATGGTGCCGCTGACCACCAGCGCGGCTCGGCCCGCGCCGGAGCCGGCGGGATCCGCGCTGGCGATCAGCGAGGAGGTCATGCTCGGCGAGAAATACTGGTCTTTCCAGTAGGCCCAGGCTTCGGGCCGCGACAGATCGTTGTAAGCGCGAATGCCAACGCCGGAAATCAGGATGACAACGAATCCGACCGACAACAGGCGCCGCCAACGGCCGGCGGCAGGAGCCGGTGGGGCCGGCGGCGCTTCGGTTCGCATCCGTGGCGGTGCCACTGAAGGGACGGTCGGCGACCTTCGTAAACCGCTTTCCTCGTTGTGACGATCATCGGCAGACAACCGGACCCTCCTGGAAGTTTTATCGAGGCGGGTGCGACGCGGTTGTCTACATGGCCTTGCTGCTTGTGTACGTGCCGGCAAGGCCGGATGGCATCACTGCGCGGCGGCGGCGCGCTTGCTCGCGACCGGCTTCGCCGCGGGCTTCGCGGTGGCCTGCACCGGGGCCGCGTCCCAGCCGCCGGCCGGGGCCGCCACGTTGATGGCGTCGTCGGGCTGCGGCTCCGGCGTGAAGGTCTGGATCGCGAGCTTGGCGGCGGCCAGCGACTGGGCGTCGAGGCGCTTGGCGATATCGTCGCGCTTGCGGACCGAATCCGCGTCGCCCTGCACCGCGGCCAGGCTGAACCATTTGAAGGATTCGGGGAGGTTCTGGTCGACGCCGATGCCGCGGGCATAGAGGATGCCGAGGTTGAACTGGCTGTCGGCGACGCCGCGATCGGCCGCCTTGCGGAACCATTGCGACGCGTTCTTGTAGTTGGCGCCCTTGCCGCCGCCGTCGGCGTCGAGCACCGCCAGATTATGCATCGCCTTGGCGCTGCCGCGCTCGGCGGCCTGCATGTAATAGCGCCGCGCGATATCGATGTCCTTCTTCACGCTGAGACCCTTCTCATAGAGGGTCCCGAGCCGGAAGATCGCCGGTACCACGCCGGCCTGCGCCGCGCGGTCGTACCATTTCGCGGCTTCGTCGTAATTCGCGGTCACGCCTTTGCCTTCGGCGAAACGCACGCCGATCTCGTAGGCCGCGGTCGCATCGCCCTTCAGCGCCGCCGCGCGCAGCACGGGTCCACCGATCGCTTCAGGAAGCCGTTCGCCCGGCGGCACCTGCGCCTGGTTGAGTTTGCGGCTGACAGGCGTAGCCGGCTGGGTTGGAATAGCACCGGTGATGTCGCTGGCCGGTATCGGCAATGCAGCGGGCGAGGCAGTCGGGATTGCCGCCGGCTGCGGGATCGCAACCGTCGCGGTGCCGTCGGGTGCGGCGTGATTGAACGATTGCCGGCCGATCGGCGTCGGCGAGGTCATAGAGGGCTGTGCGGGCGCCGGCGCGGCCGGCCTCGCGCTATCAGGCGCGGGCGTCTGCTCGATCGAACTCTCCATCGCCGGCATCGGCGGCGCGGTTTCCCTGTCGAGCAGCGTCATCGCCATCTTGAAGGTGCCGAGCACGATTACGACCACGCTCGCGCCGACCAGCAGCGAGCGGATCTTGGAGGTGATGGTCGAAGGCTCCTTGTTCGGGACCTTGCTCGAATCCTTGGCCTTGTTGGCGGCGGACTTGAACGGGCCGCGACCGGCCTTTTCGGCAGGTGCCGCGGCGGCAGCGGCCTGCGCGGCGCGGCGCGCGGCGGCAATGAAGCTGGAGGTGCTGACCGGCTCGCGGCTCTCGGCCGGAATTTCGCTGATCGCGTTTTCGGAAGCGGCAATGCGCTCCGACGGCGTCGCCACCCGTGCGGTGGGACGGGTGCCCGGTTCGAGCGGATGATCGGGCGGCAGATCCGGCGCGATCACGGCGCGGGGCGCGGTATACGGTTCGAGAATCTCGCTGATCGCGCGCGGCGCCACGACGACGGCCGTCGCCTGTGGCTGTACCGACTGGAATTCGCGCGGCGCGGTGGCGAAATGTTCGGTGAAACTTGCCTGCGCCACGGCGGGGTTCGGCAGTTCGGGCTTCGGCTGCGGCGGCATCGCCACGCGCGGCGCGGCGGCTGGCGCGGAAACGGGTTCAGGCGCCGGCGGCATCTGCAGCTGGGGTGCTGCGGGCAAAGCGCGCGCGGTGCGCAGGTCGCCCTCGATCATGGCGAGCCGGTCGACCACATGGCCGAGCGTTGAGTGGACCGCTTCCAGCGAATCCTGGGTGCGGCGGTCGGTTTCCGACTGGCTGAAGCGAATGTCGGACATCTCGCGCTTGACCATGTCGACGACGCCGTTATCGAACGGCTGCGGCGCGCTGGTCGTGCGGTTGTTTTCGGCCAGTGCGACCACGGCCGCATGCTGGTTTTCGAGATGGCGCAGGATGTCCTGCAGCCCGGCCTCGACGCGGCCGAGATTGCCGGCGCGGGGATCGGTCGAACTTTCGATCCGTTCCAGCAGATATGACACGCGCTGTTCGAGATGGGCGAAAGCCGATGCGCTGTCATTGCCGACCGGCATGCGGTCGAAGCGGTCGGACAATGCCCGCAGCGCGCCTTCGAGATGCTCGGTGTTGCCGGCTGCCGGCTGCTCACGGGTTTGCAGTGTCGAGGTCAGCGCCGCGATGCGGGCTTCCAGGCTCGCCAGTGAATCGCTGTTGCCCTCGTTGTGGGCGAGATGATCGACCTTCGACGACAGCATGTGCACGTCGTCGGACAACCGCGCCAGGGCGTCGTTGGAGGCGACGTTGGAAACGATGGCGCGAAGCGCCGAGATCGCGCCTTCCAGCTGCTGCACCGTGGAGGGGTCGTCATTGGCGCGCAGGATCAGGTCGAGCTTGCCGCCGAGATTGCGGATCGCGTCGTCATAGCCGGCCAGTTGTTCCGCCGGCTTCAGCGAGAACAGCACTTCGCGAATTTCGGACAACGCACGCTCGATACCGGCCAGCGCCTGGCCGTCGGTGCCGCTCTGGCGGGTGTCGTCGATGCGGCGCGACAGCGAACGGATTTCGTTCTCGATCGATTCGATCGCGCGGCGCGGCATCGCCTCGGTGATGGCGGCGCGAATGTCCGCCAGTTCGGCGCGGAACGCGGTGATTGATTGCTCGATTCCATCCGGACGCTGCAGCGCCTCGATCTGGCTGGTGATCTTGAGCAGATGCCGCTCCAGCGAGGAGAAATCCGGACCGGCCGGCGCCGCCGGCTGCATCGGGGGCGCCATCGGCATGGCGGGCGCCATTGGAGCTGACATGGCAGCCGCCATTGGAACTGTTCTGGGCGGCGCGCCGCGCGGCGGCATCGACCGGGGGGCGGGAGCATCGAGCTCGTTCTGGCGCGCGGCGATTTCAGCGATCGCGAAATCGAACGATGCCGGGCTGAGTGGGGGCGAGGGGCGATACACCTGGCTGGCGGCGCGCTCGACCATCTCGGCCTGGCGCTGCCTGTCCTGAATCTGGGCCTGTCGCGGCGCCGGATTTGAGATCTGCGACAGCCGCGCGTCGAGGCGCGAGATCGCGTCGTTCAATTGCCGGGCGACGCCCGGCTCGCGCGGGGCGTCGTTGCGCGGCATCTCGTTGCGCGGCAAATCGCTGCGCGGCCTGGGCTGCGAAATCTGCTCGATCTGGCGGGTGATCGAATCCAGCCGCTGGTGGATGTCGGAGACCTCGGGCGTCTCTTGCGGCGGCATCGCCGCGGGCTGATCGTTGGGGCTTTGAAAACTGGGTCGTGCGGAATCGCCGAGCGTGGAGTTGAGCCAGTCGTTCAACGACATGCCGGCGCGGCGCGCGGCGGCCTCGGCCCTCTCGCGCACGGATGGATCGATGCCTTCAACACTCCACGATACGCGCGAATTCATGCTCTCGTCCGGTTCCGACTCCGGCGCGCCAACCTGCGCCTTCAGCCTCCCCGCGCGTCCCAATGAAGAGACAATCGAATTCCGCGCAGGTCGTCTGCCTCAGAAATCGACTTTTTCGTGTTACGGTAAATAACCAGTTAAGGAATGGCCTGGCGGCGCCGGAAAGTTGCTCTGCCGGTCAAATTGCCGGGCTGGCGGCGCTGGCCGGCAGGGCATGCAGGGCCTCCTCGCACCACTCCACCACGACGCGCTCATGACGAACGCCCAGACGGAGCGCCAGCAGCTTGCCGGTATCCGCCGGCGAGGCGGCTCCTTCCGGGAACCGCTTGTTGAGGATTCGTTCGTAGCGGGCACAGCGGTCGCGGTGGTGTTCCAGCCGCGCCATCAGGTCGGCGCGCAAGGGCCCGATATCGACGGCGTCGAGCGCGTAGAGCCGCACCAGCAGGTCATCCTTGATCGAAGGCGGCACGCTCGGCCGCGCGCCCCAGTGCCGCAGCGCGTCCCGGCCCTCTGCCGTCAGCGTGTAGACCAGCTTGTTGGGCTTGCCTGTCTGCACCACCTCGCAACCCTCAATATGGCCGCGGTCGCGCAGCTTGGTCAGTTCGCGATAGATCTGCTGGTGGTTGGCTTTCCAGTAAAAGCCGATCGACGCGTCGAACGTCTTGGCGAGCTCATAGCCCGTCATCGGACCTTCTGTCAGGCAGGCCAGGATTGCGTCACCGAGCGCCAAGCGCGAGCCCTCCCAATAATCTTGACAATATGCATAAAAGTGCATATGCGTCAATATGCATATGTTGGCGCGCCCGCCGCGCTTTCATGGACAGGAGACGTCCGATGAGCATGACCGGCCTCGACAGATGGTACGGCTACATGAAGTCCCACGACCGCGCGGCGCTGTGGGATCTGCTGCATCCGGACGCGGTGTTCGAAAGCCCCGTCGTGCACACGCCGCAGCGCGGGCGCGACATCACCTTCAAGTATCTGGCGAGCGCGGACAAGGTGCTGGGCGGCCCGGGCTTCGCCTATACCGGCGAATGGCGCAGCGAGACCGGCGCGGTGCTCGAATTCCAGACCGAGATCGACGGCATCAAGCTCAACGGCGTCGACATCATCAC
>JBKJUA010000177.1:0-3975 GCA_046590305.1 Bradyrhizobium sp. | reverse complement strand
GTGCCGGAAACCCTGATGCCCTTGATTCTGGAACTGGAGTTAGCCTACGCCGAGGCGCGCAAGGACCCCGCATTTCATCAAGAAATGGAAAGCTATCTCACCAATTACATTGGCCGTCCCAGCCCGTTGTATTTTGCGGAGCGCATGACCGAACATCTCAAGGGCGCCAAAGTCTACTTCAAGCGCGATGAGCTCAATCACACTGGCGCCCACAAAGTGAACAATGTGCTTGGCCAGATCATGATTGCACGGCGAATGGGCAAGAAGCGGATCATCGCTGAAACCGGCGCCGGCATGCACGGCGTCGCTACCGCCACACTCTGCGCCCGTTTTGGACTCGAATGTATCGTCTACATGGGCGCGGTCGATGTGGAGCGGCAGGAGACCAATGTCCTTCGTATGAAGATGCTTGGCGCCGATGTCAGATCTGTTGATTCCGGCTCCCGGACGCTCAAGGACGCGATGAACGAGGCCTTGCGTGACTGGGTCACGAATGTGGAGAATACCTTCTATTGTATTGGTACGGTAGCCGGCCCTCATCCGTACCCGGTGATGGTCCGTGATTTTCAATGCATTATCGGCAGGGAAACGCGAGATCAGATGATGCAGGCTGAAGGACGGCTGCCGAATTCGTTGATTGCATGTATTGGTGGCGGTTCCAACGCGATAGGCTTATTCCATCCGTTTCTCGATGAAACACAAGTCGAGATGTATGGCGTTGAGGCGGCAGGCCACGGACTGAACAGCGGGCTGCACGCCGCTTCGCTGGCTGAGGGTCGCCCAGGGATTCTCCATGGCAACCGTACTTACCTCCTTATGGATGGCGATGGACAGATCGAGGATGTGCACTCGATCTCGGCAGGCCTCGATTATCCGGGCGTTGGTCCCGAGCACGCATGGCTCAATTCCGTAGGCCGGGTGAAATATCTCTCCGCCACCGACGAGGAAGCCATTTGCGCGTTGCAACTCTGCGCCAGGCTGGAGGGGATCATCCCTGCGCTGGAGCCCTCGCACGCGATCGCCAGGGCAATCGAGCTTGCTCCGAAAATGCCCAGGGATCATCTGATGGTAATCAACCTGTGCGGTCGGGGCGACAAAGACCTCGCGAATATCGTCAGCTATCTCGCAGGCAACAAGCGATGATCGGGTGCGTCGGTCGTTTCAGGCGCGGACAATCCGGTATTTGATGGACGGGCGGGCGGGCATCTTGAATTGGAACAAGGCGGCCAGATCGGATGCTTCGAGCGTTCCCTCAGCCGCAGCCTGGCTGGGAGGGCTCGGCATTATCCCCTTTGCCGGCCTTTCGCTTGCGGCACCATTCGCAAGCGATGTTTTGAAAGCGCGGCTGTCATTCGCGCTCTTGGCATATGGCGCAATAATTCTGTCGTTCTTGGGTGGCATTCACTGGGGCCTTGCGATCGGTGCGGCTTCCCAAAACCATAACACCTTATGGCGTCGGATTGCCTTGAGTATCCTGCCTTCGCTCGTTGCCTGGGCGGCGCTGTTGGCGCCGTCCAGTATTGGCTTCCTGGTCCTCGCTGCAGCATTCGTCGCGATGTTGTTGGCGGACATTCGCGCCTCGCGGATGCACGAAGCCCCGGCCTGGTATCCGAAGCTCAGATGGCCACTGTCGTGCGGCGCAGTCGCCGCACTTCTTCTGGGAACGTTTTCGTGATGCGGCCAGTCGCAACGGCCCACCGGGTGATCCGGCGCCTGCTTGAATTCGTAAGAAGTGCAAGATGCGACGAGAACAATCATGAGAACGCGTACACGAGACTTTCCTGGTGCCGATCGCGAGACCAACGAACGACTTACGCTGGACGTTGCCCGCGATGAGGAAGCCATCATCAATGAAATACTGGAACTTCGTCGGACAAATCCGATAAGCCTGGAGGCGATTGGCTTTCTGCTTGGAGCAGACCCTAGTCAGGTTTCACGCTACTTGAACGGCACCTCGAGTGTCACTCTCACCAACTATCTTCGAATAGCGCGAGCGCTTGGCTATCGTTGCCGCATTGTGCTCGAATTGGCCGATATTGGCCCGCGTAACTCACCCCCGTTAGACCTGAGAATCGCTTCCCACAAGGTCATCAATGCGCGTCGCTCCACGACATCGTGAGCGGAGTTTGCCTCGTGGGACGCGGTCGGCCGCCAGATTTGGCAGGCTTTTCCGCACCTCGTGAATTTTGTGCAGTTCCTGTGATCCAGTTTTGGCTCGGTCTCGTATTGATTTTACCGGGACTGCAGCGTCGCCGCTGCGCCCCACCCCGGTAATAAGTCCCCGGTCGAAAAGCCCCCTCGACCGGGGTACTTTTCCATAAATGCAAGCAATTTCCATTGCTTACGGCGGATCGAATGCTTGAGGCCGAGCATGCGGAATGAGAAGGAAGCGCGAGTTTGAATATCCAAATCAACGACTTTTCGCAGCAATCCAGCGGCATGCCTTCTCGCGAGGAGGCCGAAGCCGCATTCCGGACCATTATTCGCTGGGCTGGAGAAAACCCCGATCGCCCGGGATTGATCGAAACGCCGTCGAGGGCCGCTCGGGCTTTCCGGGAGTATTTTGCCGGTTACGAACAAGACCCGCTGGCGATCCTGGACAAGACTTTCGACGAAACCGGCGGCTACGAGGAAATGGTCATCCTCCGTGGAATAGCCTTCGAAAGCCATTGCGAGCACCATCTCGCCCCCATCGTCGGTCAGGCTTGGGTCGCTTACGTTCCAAACGGCCGGGTCGTAGGACTCTCCAAGCTGGCTCGCGTTGTCGATGCCTATGCCAAGCGGCTGCAGATCCAGGAGCGGATGACTTCGGAGATCGCTTCCGCAGTCCAGGAAGTCCTGCAGCCACAGGGCGTTGGCGTGGTGATCAAGGCTGTTCATCACTGTATGTCGAGCCGGGGCGTTCACAAGGTGGGAGCGGAAATGGTGACAAGCTGCATGCTTGGCTGCTTCCGCGACAACGCCGCAACCCGCCAAGAATTCCTGGCTATGACCAAACAATGACCTTTAATGACACATGTTTAATTGTAGCCGGCTCGCAAAGACGTGCAAACTGGGCCAACAGGCTTGCAAACCTTGGTGACAATCTACTTGCGAGACTGATATTCGATATTGCATTCGCCGTCCGGTTCGCCGAACTGCCATACAGAGCCAAGCTGGCGCGGAGCAGGCCTGAGGACATTATGGTCGCCAAAGAAATTCTGCAGGGTGACCCGCGGCCCAAGGCATCGGAATTTGTCGAATCCATTTCAAAGATCGCAAATGACCGAGACGAGGCGGCGTTCGATGTCCTGTTCCGCTATTTTGCGCCTCGGATCAAATCCTATTGTCTGAGGTTGGGCGCTGATGTTTCTGGCGCAGAGGAAATCACACAAGAGGCGATGGTTTCGATCTGGCGCAATGCAGCACAATTCGATCCGTCAAAGTCATCGCCGTCCACATGGATTTTCACGATCGCAAGAAATCTGACCATCGATCGCTTCCGTAAGACGCGCCGACCTCAGTTCGATCCAAATGATCCGGCGCTGGTACCTGACGACCAGCCGCAGCCCGATCGTTTAGTTGAGCAAACCGAGAAGCAAGAGAACGTTCGGAAGGTAATGGATACGCTTTCTTCGAATGAAAGGAACGTCCTGATGCTTTCCTTTTATGAAGACCTTTCGCACTTCGAAATTTCCCGGCGGCTCAGCATTCCGGTTGGAACCGTGAAATCCAGGATACGACTGGCGTTCGCCAAAATACGTTCCACGCTGGATGCGCAAGATGGAGCAAACGGGTGACGATAAAATTTCATATCAGCAATGATATCCTCATCAGCTATTCTGCGGGTACGCTGGATGAAGCGTCAAGCTTGCTTGTTGCCACCCACCTTGCTCTTTGTCCGCACTGCCGTGCACGCAGCAGCTCGGCCGCCGCTCTGGGCGGCTATTTGCTCGATTGTCTTGAGGCAACGCCGGTATCGCCGACAATGATGGC
>JBKJUA010000171.1:0-8224 GCA_046590305.1 Bradyrhizobium sp. | reverse complement strand
GCGAGACAGCGTAAGTCTTGCACCGGTTATGGTTAACAAATCGTTGGCGCGGGGGGCTGTCTTCACCCTCCCCCTTGTGCGGAGGGTGAAGAACCTCATCATCACGCGCTGACGCCGGCGCCGATCGGGCATGACACGCCGGTGCCGCCGAGTCCGCAATAGCCGGCCGGATTCTTGGCGAGATATTGCTGATGATAGTCCTCGGCGAAAAAGAACTCGCCTGCCGGCGCGATCTCGGTGGTGATGGCGCCGAGGCCCTTCGCCGCCAACGCCTTCTGGTACGCCGCCTTCGACGCGTCGACGGCTTTGCGCTGCGCGTCGCCGAAGGTGTAGATCGCGGAACGATACTGGGTGCCGACGTCATTGCCCTGACGCATGCCCTGGGTCGGATTGTGGCTTTCCCAGAACGTCTTGAGGAGTTGCTCGTAGGAAATCTTCTTCGGGTCGAACACCACCAGCACCGCCTCGGTGTGGCCGGTGCGGCCCGAGCAGGCCTCCTCATAGGTCGGGTTTGCGGTATGACCGCCGGCGTAACCGACCGCGGTCGTGTAGATGCCGTCGCCGAGCTCCCAGAATTTGCGCTCCGCACCCCAGAAGCAGCCGAGTCCGAACACCGCCTGTTCCAGGCCCGCGGGATAGGGCGGCTGCAATTGATGGCCATTGACGAAATGGGTTTTGGCGGTGGGGATCGGCGTCGAACGGCCCGGCAGCGCTTCGGCCGCGCTCGGCAATGCAGTGGTTTTGCGCATGAAGAACATGGGGATCACCTCTCGATGTCGAAGGCTACATTCCCGGCAACCCCGGATCCGCCGCCATTCGAACGCATCATCTGTCGCTCTAATATATGTCTTTACGCCGGCCGCGGCAGCCCTGTTACGGCGGAAGCCCTGAACTAAAGACGGTGGAGACGGCCGCTCAGTTCCGGGAATAGCCGATCAGCGGCTTGCGCGGCCGGAACAGCAGCATCAGGAGAATGCCGAACACGCCCAGCACGGCAAAAACCGGCTGGTCGAGGACTACCCTGACGACGCTGGTCCAGAGCCAGGGTGCGACGCCCTCGAGCCAAGCCCGGAACGCCTGCTGGCTGGACTGATGGATATCGTTCCAGAACTGGCCAAACTCGGTAAATCGCAGGGTTTGATCGGCGACCCAGCGGGCGCCGTCATAGACCATGAAGATGAATCCGCCGGCCAGCAGCAACAGGCCCACAAGTCGGAAGAAACCGCGGATCATGCGTCACCTTATATCTGTCGCGCCCCGAACGCGGTCAGGGATTACCCGGGCTCCTCGAGAAATTCAACCACTTCAGCAGCTTATCCGTATTCTCGAAACGGGCCGGCCGGCGCCCGGCAGCAGGGAAGGCGTTGACGCTGCAAGGCGCGCCCTCTATAAGACCGGCATTGGCGGCGGGCGCAATCCCGCCGCCGCTGTTCTTTGAACGACGCCGTCATGCAGGCATTTTAGCTTGGCCTGCAATGGCATCTCGGGAACATCCGGAAAAACACCAGCTTCGATCAGGCGGTTGAACGGCCGGCGCGCTCAAGCCCGACCACTCAGCGACCGGTCACCGCCGAAGGATAATTGAGAACATGGCCAATACCACTTCCGCCAAAAAGGCGACCCGCAAGATTGCCCGCCGCACCATCGTCAACAAGTCCCGCCGCACCCAGATGCGCGGCGCGGTTCGCATCGTCGAAGAAGCGATCAAGAGCGGCGACCGCGATGCGGCGCTGAAGGCGATGACGCGCGCGGAACCGGAACTGATGCAGGCAGCGCAGCGCAACATCATTCACAAGAACAATGCGAGCCGAAAGGTTTCGCGGCTCGCCCATCAGATCGCAAAGCTCGCGAAATAAAACTGAACGAAAACGACATTCGTCAAAAAGCCCGGCCTTGCCGGGCTTTTTCTTTTTGGCCTGCACCGCACTGCAGTTGTCACCAGCGAAACGCCGGCGCGTCCGTAACTTTACTGGACCAATGTAGGAAGGCGGGCTTATGAACTTCCCCAACGCGCAAGCTGCGTTGATGCAGGTCGATGCTCGGCCACGCTTTGCAAATAGCAACCGTGAAAGCGAGCGCGCGTCGCAAAGCCTCTCAGGGTTACCCTCTTCCGACGATCAAAAAAAATGGCGCTTGCGTAGTCACTTATCGGCATAGCGGCGAGCGCTTGTTGGAAAACTCATTCCCGCCCCATTTAATCGTAAACGAATTATGAATTTATTTCGCCTGATTGTCAGAAATGTCACAGCGCCTCCGGGTTTCGAATCTGTGCGCAGATTCAAAACCTTGCCGCTCGTTGCGAAACATCCCGACTGATTTTGCGAGTGCGAAGTGGTTTTTGCCGACGCTCGCAGTGAATCATTTCCGTTGCGGGAAATAGGGCATGCTGTATCTCTTAGGGCGTTCGCGGCGCCCACGGCTCTTCAGACCAGCGCGGTTTAAGGAACGGGGCGGACGTGCAAATCGGCGGCGGTGTGCGCGTTGGCGACGCTTTCCAAGCGATTGTCGGAGTAAGCCTCATAGCAATATGGGGAATGTGGTTCTGTGTCGAAATTTCTCAAGGCGGGGTATCCGTGTCCCGTTCGTTTTGAACAAGAGAAATACGAGACTGGCCAGCCGGGAAACGCCAGGCGAAGCACCCGAACAGGGTAAAAAAACGGGCTGAACGAAACGGCATGGCGGCTGAACGATTCCAGGCTTCAGACGCGGCCGGCTGAATTTGAAACACGCTTAGTATGACACCTCGCCGCGGGCAATCGTGGCGAGAGGGGGAGGCTGTATGCTTTACGGAATCATCGCGGTAATCGACCAGATGCCAGTTTCAACCGATGACGTATTGGACGCCTTGGCCGCCGCCTGCATGCGGCCCCCCGCGCGAGCTCCGGACAGACCGTACAGACCGTTGAGTACGCGCTGACCTCGCGAACGCTTCGTTTCCAGCCGACGATTTCAGGCCAACGGCATTTTGCCGAGCGGCCAGTCTATGGCTGGAGACCAAGCCTCGCTTGAGGTCACGCCGTGCGGAAACACGCGCACGGCTGCTTCGCAGGGAACTTTACTCCATCAGAAAAGTCGTCGGACAATGACAAATATCGAACAGGATCGCTGGTCACGCGTGAAGGGTCGGCTGCGATCGAGCGTTGGCGAAGACGTCTATTCGAGCTGGTTCGCGCGGATGGACCTGGAAAGCGTGCAGGACGAGAGCGTCCGCCTTTCCGTGCCGACGCGGTTTCTCAAGAGCTGGATCCAGGCGCATTATGCCGAACGCGTTCTCACCTGCTGGCAGGCCGAGATGCCGGAAGTACACCGGATCGACCTCACCGTGCGCACCGCGATGCGCTGCGCGGCGCCGGCCAAGGAAGTTGCCGCCCCGCTCGATTCCCGCCGTCCCGAACGGACCGACGGCCGGCCGGTGCCCGAGCTGCGCGCGACCGCGATCGCGCCGGTGTCCGCCAGCCATGACGCGCTCGGCGGCTCGCCGCTCGATCCGCGCCTGACCTTCGGAAGTTTTGTCATCGGCCGCTCCAACACCTTGGCGCATGCGGCAGCGCGCCAGGTGGCGGAGGGACGGCGCGGCGACAGCGTGATGTTCAATCCGCTCTATATCCACGCCGGTGTCGGCCTCGGCAAAACCCATCTGCTGCAGGCGGTGACCTGGGCCGGCAATTCCGGCAGCGAACGCAAGGTGCTCTATCTCACCGCGGAAAAATTCATGTACGGCTTCGTGGCCGCGCTGAAGACGCAGACCGCTCTCGCCTTCAAGGAAGCGCTGCGCGGCATCGACGTGCTTGTCATCGACGACCTCCAGTTCCTGCAGGGCAAATCGACCCAGGCCGAATTCTGTCACACCCTGAACGCGCTGATCGACGCCGGCCGCCAGGTGGTGATCGCGGCGGATCGCCCGCCGTCCGACCTCGAGAGCCTCGACGACCGCGTGCGCTCGCGGCTCGCCGGCGGCCTGGTGGTCGAGATGGGATCGCTCGGCGAGGAACTGCGGCTTGGAATCCTCAAATCGCGCGTTGCCGCGGCCCGCGCCCATCATGCGAGCTTCGACGTGCCGGCACCGGTGCTGGATTATCTGGCGCGCACCATCACCCATAATGGCCGCGATCTCGAAGGCGCCATCAATCGCCTCTTGGCGCACAGCAAGCTCAACGCCCAGCCGGTGACGCTGGAAATGGCCGAGCGCGAGGTGCGCGACCTGATCCGCCCGCAGGAACCGAAGCGCATCAAGATCGAGGACATCCAGCGCGTGGTGGCCCGGCAGTACAATGTCAGCCGCTCGGACCTGCTGTCGTCGCGGCGTACCGCGAATGTAGTGCGCCCGCGCCAGGTCGCGATGTATCTGGCCAAAACCCTGACACTGCGGAGCTTGCCGGAAATCGGCCGTCGCTTCGGCGGACGCGACCACACCACGGTGCTGCACGCCGTGCGCAAGATCGAGGCCCTGGTCTCCAAGGACGTGGCGCTCTCCGAAGAGGTCGAATCGCTCAAGCGCCAATTGCAGGAGTGAAATTTCGTTCCGTGACGGGAGAGCTTCATTCTGCCGCCCCGGCGCAAGCCTTGGCGCAAGCCTTGGCCAGTGGGCCGACATTCGGCCGGCGTGACGCGCGGATTTCCCGGCAAAACGTGGGGAACGAGCGCGTGTTCCGCTTGCGCTGGCGGGCCATCCGAGCCACCTTGCGGTCCCCCCTTAGGGTTTGATCAAATCCAGCTTCGATCAGGCTTTTCGGGTTTCAAATGCCGCGGCGCGCCTTTCGGGCCGCCCGGCTTTTCCATCTTAGGGATCAGGCGGGTATTGCTATGAAGGTCACCGTCGAACGCGCGCAACTCCTGAAGTCGCTGGGCCACGTCCATCGCGTGGTCGAGCGCCGCAACACCATTCCGATCCTGGGCAACGTGCTGATCCGCGCCGAGAGCGCCCGGCTGTCGCTGAAAGCCACCGACCTCGACCTTGAGGTGACGGAGACGCTGGCGGCGGAAACCGCGACCGGCGGCTCGACCACCGTGCCGGCGCACATGTTCTATGACATCGTGCGCAAGCTGCCCGACGGCGCGCAGATCGTGCTGGAAGGCGACGGCGACCGCTCGGTGCTGGCGATCCGCGCCGGCCGCTCCCGCTTCACGCTGCAGACCCTGCCCGAAAACGATTTTCCGGATCTCGCCGCCGGCGACATGACGCATTCGTTCACGCTGGCCGCCGCCGACCTGAAGCGGCTGATCGACCGCACCCAATTTGCGATCTCGACCGAGGAGACCCGCTACTACCTCAACGGCATTTATCTGCACGCGGCCGGCACCGCCAAGGCGGCGACCCTGCGCGCGGTCGCGACCGATGGCCATCGGCTGGCACAGGTCGATCTGGCCTTGCCCAAGGGCGCGGACGGCATGCCCGGCGTGATCGTGCCGCGCAAGACCGTCGGCGAAGTGCTGCGGCTGATCGACGACAATGAGGGCGAAGTCGGCATCGAACTGTCGCAGGGCAAGATCCGCTTCACCATCAGCCATGTGGTGCTGACCTCGAAACTGATCGACGGCACGTTTCCGGATTACGGCCGCGTCATCCCGCAGAACAACGACAAGGAACTGATCGTCGACAAGAAGGATTTCGAGGCCGCGGTCGACCGCGTCTCGACCATTTCGAGCGAACGCGGCCGCGCGGTAAAACTGGCGCTGTCCGCGGGCAAGCTGGTGCTGTCGGTGACCAACCCGGATTCCGGCAGCGCCACCGAAGAGCTCGAGGTCGAATATGCCTCCGACGCGCTCGATATCGGATTCAACTCGCGCTATCTGCTGGATATCGCCGCCCAGATCGAGGGCGAAGTCGCGGTCTTGCGGCTGGCCGATCCGGGTTCACCGACCCTGGTGCAGGACAAGGATTCCAAGGGCGCGCTGTATGTGCTGATGCCGATGCGGGTGTAGGAATTTCACGCGAGACGCACCCGAATCTTCCCTCTCCCCCCTGTGGGAGAGGGTGGCGCCTCACGAAGTGAGGCGACGGGTGAGGGGTTCGTGCCGCAAACGCCACATCATCGGCCCATCGCCAAGCGCGTCCGCGGGTTCGCAAAAAAGCTGCGCCGCGAGGCGACCGACGCTGAAATGGCCATGTGGCGATTGCTGCGGGGCCGACGACTGGCGCTCTTCAAGTTTCGCCGGTCCCTTTTCAAAACTACATTCTCGACTTCGTGTGCTTCGAAAAGCACTTCATCATCGAAATCGATGGTAGTCAGCATGCTGAGTCCGGGCGCGATGCAGCGAGAGACGCCATCCTCATTGCGGAAGGCTTTCGCATGCGCGTTACTGGAACAATGACGTGCTGCAACGACCTTCGGCCGTATTGGAGGATATCTTCGCAAAGCTAGCCGAACCGTAAGAACCCCTCATCCGTCGCCGAACTTCGTTCGGCGCCACCCTCTCCCACAAGGGGAGAGGGGAAGAAAGATCGATTTCCTTCCCAACATGACCGCCTCCCGCATCCACCGGCTGACGCTGACGCACTTCCGCAATTATCGGGCGGCCAGCCTGCAGACGCGCGGCGATGTGGTGGTGCTGGTGGGGCCGAACGGCGCCGGCAAGACCAACTGCATCGAGGCGATCTCGTTGCTGTCGCCCGGACGGGGCCTGCGCCGCGCCACGCTCGACGATGTCGCCGATATCGAGGGCGATGGCTCCTGGGCGGTGTCCGCCGAGGTCGAAGGCGCGCTCGGGCTCGCCACGCTCGGCACGGGCATCGACCCGCCCGGCGCCGAAGGCGCCGCCAGCAGCCGGCGTTGCCGGATCGACCGTGAGCCGGTCAGCTCCGCCACCGCCTTCGGCGATCATTTGCGGATGGTATGGCTGACGCCGTCGATGGACGGGCTGTTTCTCGGGGCGGCATCGGAGCGGCGGCGGTTTTTCGACCGGCTGGTGCTGGCGATCGACTCCGAGCATTCCAGCCGGGTGTCGGCGCTCGACCGCTCCTTGCGCTCGCGCAACCGGCTCTTGGAGGTGCGCAATTACGACGACCATTGGTGCGACGCGATCGAACGCGAAACAGCGGAGCTCGCCGTCGCGGTCGCGGCGATGCGCGGCCAGACCGTGACACGGCTGGCCGCAATGTTGCGCGCGCGCGGCGACGCCTCGGCGTTTCCATCAGCCCGGATCATGCTCGACGGCTGGATGGAAAACGCGCTGGTCAACGAGCCCGCCACCGCAGTGGAGGATCGCTACCGGGAAATCCTGCGCGCCGGCCGCGCCCGCGACGCCGCCGCCGGCCGTACCCTCGACGGTCCGCATCTGACCGACCTGCAGGTGATCTATGCGCCGAAAAACATGCCGGCGCGCGACGCCTCCACCGGCGAACAGAAAGCGCTGCTGATCGGGCTGGTGCTGGCGCATGCCAGCCTGGTCGCCGACATGACCGGCATCACGCCGCTGCTGCTGCTCGACGAGGTCGTGGCGCATCTCGATCCCGGCCGGCGCAGATCGCTGTTCGACGAACTCGCAAAGCTTGGCTCACAGGTCTGGATGACCGGCGCCGATCCCGCGGCATTCGCCGACATCGGCGCATCGGGCGACATTTTCGAGGTCGATTCCGGCCAGATCGCCCGCCGCGTCTGACGTCGCGGACGATCCTCCCGCCGGGCCGGCTGGCGAGCGGAAATTCACATCTTCAAGATCAAGAACAGGCCTGCGAATCGCGCTTTTGCGAAGCCTCCGAATCGGCTTCCGGCCGCCTTGAAAAACCTTCAAAAAATCCTATTTATTCAATAGCTTGTTGATAGCGACTTTGCGCTAGGCGCAATGCCCCTTTCATGGCACAAATAGACCAATCAGCGCCCCTTTTGCGCCGCTGATTCGGGACATCCTCGAAGGCCGCACATGACAGAACCTGCCCGGCAAACCATCGCCGACACTGAGCATTCCATTCCTATCGAATACGGTGCGGAATCGATCCGGGTATTGAAGGGCCTCGACGCCGTGCGCAAGCGGCCGGGCATGTATATCGGCGACACCGATGACGGCTCCGGCCTGCATCACATGGTCTACGAAGTCGTCGACAACGCGATCGACGAAGCGCTCGCCGGCCACGCCACCGCGGTGGAAGTCCTGCTCAACGCCGACGGCACGGTCACCGTGCGCGACGACGGCCGCGGCATTCCCGTCGACATCCACAAGGGCGAAGGCATTTCCGCCGCCGAGGTCATCATGACCCAGCTGCATGCCGGCGGAAAATTCGACCAGA
>JBKJUA010000116.1:0-9050 GCA_046590305.1 Bradyrhizobium sp. | reverse complement strand
GCTGGCGGTGAAATCCCTTGAACGCGTCGCCGATCGAGATCACGAGGTCGATGGTGCGGGCGAACTCGGGGGAGAAGATCGCGGGTCCGCGCCACGGCACCACGTCGATGGTCACGTTGGGGGCTGCCCTGGTGACCCTCGCCATCAGCGGCGGCATCAGGAGTTCGACCGCGAGATCCGGCATCATCAGCCGGAAGTGCCGCTCGCTGCTGGCGGCATCGAAATCATCTGAAACGAACAGCCCTCGGATCTGGTCGAGCGCCTGCGCCAGCGGCCCGCGCAAGGCCTGCGCCCGCGGCGTCAGCTCCATGCGGGCGCCTGTTCGTACCAGCAGGGGATCGCCGATCAGGTCGCGCAGCCGCTGCAAAGCGTGGCTGGTCGCCGGCTGCGACAGCCCGATCCGCATCGCGGCGCGGCTGACGCTGGCTTCCCTCAGCAGCGCCTCGAGCGCCACCAGCAGGTTGAGGTCGAGCGAATTCAAATTCATGGAGTGAATATATATCATATTCACTATCGATTGGAAGAATGAGGTAGGGCGGGCCATTGATTGGCAACAGCCAATCAATGGAGAAGCCATCATGACCGCCGCAGCCAACAAGAAACTCGTGCAACAGGTGTATGAGGATTCCGCCAATCGCAGCGGCACCACGTTCGCCGACAATCTCGCCGACGATGCCAGCTGGATCGTTACCGGCCAGTATTCATGGTCGCATGAGTTCAGGGGACGCGAGGCGATCCAGAACGGGTTGATGGGCCATTTCCGCTCGTTCTTCGCGGTACGACCGCGGACCGTGGCCTTCAATTTTGTCGCCGAAGGCGATTATGTCGTGGTCGAAGCGCGCGGCGACAACGTCACCAAGGCCGGACTGCGCTATGACAACCAGTATTGCATGGTATGGCGCATCGAGAACGGCAGGATCCGGGAGATCAAGGAATATTGCGACTCCACGCTGGTCGAGCGCGTACTTGGAGCTTTCCCGGAAGAGCGTAAGCTGGTGGGGTGATGCATTGGAGGAAAAGCATGAGCAAGGAAATTTTCAGCCCGGCGACGCTGCCGCCGCCGGTCGGCTACTCGCACATCGCGAAGGTCAACAAGGGCACGATAATCTATCTTGCGGGCCAGGTGTCGAGCGACGCATCTGGCAAGCTGGTCGGCGAGGGCAATTTTGAGGCGCAGGCCGAGCAGGTGTTCAGCAATGTCAGGATCGCGGTCGAGGCGGCCGGCGGCACCATGGCCGATATCGTCAAGATGAACATCTATCTGGTCGCGGAAGTCAGCCAGGACGAAGTGCCAAAAATGCGGGCGATCCGCGACCGCTACGTCAACACGCAAAAGCCGCCGGCCAGCACGCTGGTGGTCGTCAGCCGGCTGGCGCGGCCGGGCTGGCTGATCGAGATCGAGGCGATTGCCGCGCTCGACGATTGAAACGAAAACAGCGCCCGCGAAGGGCGCCGTTTTGCAAAGGGGCATAGCGTTTTCGAGCGAAGTGGGTACCGGTTCGCGTAAAGAAAACGCGTCAATAAAAAGTGCGATCAGGCCGCCTTCACCGCGAGGTGCTTGAACATGTTGGCGCGCGCCTCGTCGTCCATTTCCGCCTTGAACTTGAAATTGTCCTTCAGGGCGATCGCCTTCGCCGTTGCCGGCCGCGCCGAGACTTCGTCAACCAGCCGCTTGAGGTTGGGATATTTGGCGAAGGCGTCCTCACCCAGGATGAACGGGATCATGCGGGCCCATCCCCACACATCCATATCGACGATGGTGTAGGTGTCGCCCACCATATAACGCCGCTTGGCGAGATGGTCGTTAAGAATGCCGAAATGCCGCTTCGCCTCGAACTGATAGCGGTTGTTGGCGTAGTCGATCTTTTCCGGCGCGAAGTGCTTGAAGTGGACGGCCTGGCCGCTGAACGGGCCGACGCCGGTGGCGACGAACATCAGCCAGGACAGCAGTTCGCCGCGGTTGGCCGGCGTGTTCGCGGGCAGGAACTTGCCGGTCTTCTCCGCGAGGTAGAGCAGGATGGCGTTAGAGTCGAACACCTTGATACCGTCGTCGTCGATGGCGGGCACCTTGCCGTTCGGGTTGACGGCGAGATATTCCGGCTTGAACTGGTCGCCGGTGCGGGTGTCGACCGGGACGGGTTCAAAGGCGATGCCGGCTTCCTCGAGGAAGAGTGCGATCTTGGTCGGGTTGGGCGATCCATTGAAGTAGAATTTGAGCATCAAAACTCTCCCCTTGTTTCTTTGTTGCCGAAAAAATCAGGACGCGGCAAACATGCCGCTGACGGCATCTTCATGCTCAAATTTTTGCGGGGAGCGCAACCGACGAGTTTGTGAGGGCGCGGCTCAGCCGAACCAGAAGAACCCGACCACCCCCGCGACGATGAACCCGGCCCCGATCGCGCTCATGAGCGTCCCGAAACGGATCGCCGAATGCAGGTTCGAGGTCTGGGCGGCGCGCTCCGAGCGGCGCGCATAGCCGTGCACGATGACTTCCTCGTTGAAGGCGTTGTTGGCGTCCAGCCCGCCGGAGAGGCCGACGCAGATCAGGAGGACGCCGAGAATGACGAGGCCGGCAAAGCCCAGGAAGCTCAGCATCAGCATTGGCGGCAGGCCGACCAGAAAGATCGGCAGCAGCGGCAGTACAATCAAGGATTCGGACGTTCGGGATCGCATCGGATCCTCCATCGGGCCGCCGATGGCGGCCGGTGCGGAGTACGAATGCTGCTATCTATAGCAGGGAACCGAGGCGAAACAGGGTGCCGCGGCCTGCTGAATTTACACGGCTGCCATGCCGGAGCGGATTTCGGCGCGTAGCTCGTCGATCAGCCGCAGGCCCTTTTTGGTCTCGATGTGCCAGAAGGTCCAGCCGTTGCAGGCGCCGGAGCCCTGCGCCACCGCGCCCATGCGGTGGATCGAGCCGACCTTGTCACCGAGCATGATGGCGCCGTCGGCGCGCACCAGGGCACCGTGGCGCTTCCTGGCATCGACCAGTCTGGTGCCCGGCGAGATCATGCCGCGCTCGATCAGTTCGGAAAACGCCACGCGCGGGGCATCGCGCGCGGTCATGAACGGCGCTAGCGTAGCTTCCGGCAGCGGCTCGATGGCGGCGATGCGGGCTTCTGCCGCGGTCGCATAGGTCTGGTCGCGCTCGAAGCCGATGTAGCGGCGGCCGAGGCGTTTGGCCACGGCGCCTGTCGTGCCGGTGCCGTTGAACGGATCGATCACGAGGTCGCCGGGTTTGGACGACGACAGCAGCACGCGGGCCAGCAGGCCCTCGGGCTTCTGGGTCGGATGAACCTTCTTGCCGTCGGCGCCCTTGAGGCGTTCGTCGCCGGTGCACAGCGGGATCAGCCAGTCGGAACGTGCCTGCACGTCCTCATTGGCGGCCTTCAGCGCTTCATAGTTGAACGTATAGCCTTTTGCCTTTTCGTCGCGAGCCGCCCAGATCATGGTTTCATGGGCATTGGTGAAGCGGCGGCCACGAAAATTCGGCATCGGATTGGTCTTGCGCCAGACGATATCGTTGAGAACCCAGAAGCCGAGGTCCTGCATGATCGAGCCGACGCGGAAAATGTTGTGATAGGAGCCGATCACCCACAGCGTCGCCGACGGTTTCATGATGCGGCGGCAGGCCAAGAGCCAGGCGCGGGTGAAATCGTCATAGGCGGCAAAGGACGCGAACTTGTCCCAGTCGTTGTTGACGGCGTCGACATGGGATTCGTCGGGGCGCTTGAGATCGCCCTTGAGCTGCAGATTGTACGGCGGATCTGCGAACACCAGATCGACCGAACCTGCGGCAAGCTTCGACATCTCGGCGACGCAATCGCCTACGACGATACGAGCACTCGACTCGGACTCAAATTTAGTGCGGGGCGCCCTTGCAGACGCCCCGCGACGCGACTCAACCATGACTCAAATACTCTGACTCAGGCGACGCTGTCGGCGACGCGGGACTAAACAACCGACTGGCCGTACATTGACGCGCCGAGGTAAACACCGGGTTATCGGCCGCGCGTATTGCGTGCGTCCCGGATGTGATTGATGGCTAGGCAATATTTGCCGGGCAGGTTATTGATTAACGGAATGGAAATTTTGTCCGACTGCCGCGTTAGGTGTCGGCGAGTGCGCCGCCCGCCAACTGGAATGAGGAAATGCCGCCATGCGTTACGATGACTTCCGCCGCAGCGATAATGTCGACGATCGCCGCGACGACGGCGGCGGCGGAATGGGCGGCGGCGGTGGTATGCGGATGGGCGGCGGCGGGCTCGGCATCGGCACCATGATCGTGCTCGGCATCGTCGGCTACGCCTTCGGCATCGATCCGCGCATCCTGATCGGCGGCGCCGAAATTCTCACCGGCGGCAACCAGGCGCCGTCCTATCAATCCGAACGCCGGTCCGAGCCTGCAAAAAAGGGAGCGCCGACCGACGAGATGGGCAGCATGATCGCCGGCGTGCTCGGCGAGATCGACGACCGTTGGGACGAGATCTTCAAGGCCAGCGGGCAAACCTACAAGGGCCCGCGCATCATACTGTTTCGCAACGCCACCAATGGCGGGCGCTGCGGCATGGCGCAGTCGGCGATGGGGCCGTTCTATTGTCCGCCCGACAAGCAGATATTTCTCGATACCGCGTTTTTCCGCGAGGTCGAAACCAAGTTCCGCGGCTGTTCGGGCAATGCCTGCAAGTTCACCGCGGCCTATATCATCGCCCATGAAGCGGGACATCACATCCAGAACCTGCTCGGCATCCTGCCGCGCGTGAACCGGATGCAGCAGCAGGCCGGCAGCAAGGCGGAAGCCAATGCGCTGCAGGTCAAGGTCGAGCTGCAGGCGGATTGCCTGTCGGGCGTCTGGGTCAACCGGCAGGAAAAGAAGCGCCCGGGCTTCCTCCAGCCCGGTGACATCGAAGCGGCATTGCAGACCGCTGCCGCGATCGGCGACGACACGCTGCAGCGCAAGGCGCAGGGACGCGTGGTGCCGGATTCGTTCACGCACGGCTCCGCCGCGCAGCGCAAGCAGTGGTTCATGACCGGCTACCAGCAGGGCACGGTGCAGTCCTGCAACACCTTCGGCGCGGGGGTGCTGTAGATTCCTCCGCCGTCATCCTGAGGTGCGAGCACTTGGGCGAGCCTCGAAGGATGCGATAAGAAGCAAGATACCCCGCTGCCCATCCTTCGAGGCGCGCAAGCGCGCGCACCTCAGGATGACGTGGAGTGTGCTGAGAGGTTCAAGTGATGTCCATCGATGAAACCAAAACCTTCATCCCGCTCAACATCGCGGTGCTGACGGTGTCCGACACCCGCTCGCTGGCGGATGACAAATCCGGAACCACGCTGGCGGAGCGGCTCACCGCCGCCGGGCACACGCTGGCGGCGCGCGAGATCATCGTCGATGACGTCGACGCGATCCGCGTCATTGTCAGGCGATGGATCGCCGATCCCGGCATCGACGCCATCATCTCCACCGGCGGCACCGGCTTTACCGGCCGCGACGTCACGCCGGAGGCGATCGAGCCGTTGTTCGAAAAGCGCATGGACGGGTTCTCCATCGCCTTTCATATGCTGAGCCACGCCAAGATCGGCACCTCGACGATCCAGAGCCGCGCCACCGCAGGCGTCGCCGGCGCCACCTATATCTTCTGCCTGCCGGGCTCGCCGGGCGCCTGCCGCGACGGCTGGGACGGCATTCTGGCGCCGCAGCTCGACTACCGCACGCGGCCCTGCAATTTCGTCGAGATCATGCCGCGGCTGGACGAACATTTGCGTCGGCCGAAAGCGCAAGGCGCGTCGGTTTAGGTCCTCGTCATTCCGGGGCGATGCGAAGCATCGAACTCCGGTGCGCAATTGCGCACCGGAGAATCTCGAGATTCCCCGATGTGCCATTGCACATCTGAGGTTCGCTCGCTTCGCGCGCGCCCCGTAATGACGTTGTTGGCAACGTCACAGCTCGCGCTCCCAGGTCTCGCCGATGAGGTTCTGGCCGAAACTGCGGTGCGGCTCGGTGGCAACCAGCACGAAGCCGGTGTCCTGATAGATCCTGCGGGCGGCGAGCAGAATGCTCTGGGTCCACAGCGTGATCCTGCGGTAACCGCAGGCCTGGGCAAACGCGATGCATTCGCCGACCAGCCGCTGGCCCAGTCGCTGTCCGCGTCCGGCCGGATCGACCAGCAGCAGCCGCAGTTTGGCGACATCGTCGCTCTGCCGGACCAGAAACACCGAACCGACCTGGACGCCGTCGATGTCCGCGATCCAGCAACGTTCGCGCGAAGCGTCGAACGAGGTCAGGAATTTTCCCGCGATCTCCGCCACCAGGCCTTCGAACGAGGAATCAAAACCGTATTCGCGGGCATAGAGCGCGCCATGGCTCTGCACCACCCATCCCATATCGCCCGGCCGGGGATCGCGCAGGATCGCAGGGGGAGGCGGCACGCTGCTATCGCCGAGCAACCGTTCGATCGCGGCCATCGCGCCGACCAGCCGCCCGCGGTCACTTCCCGGCAGCGCGGCGAGCATGGCCGCGACGTCGTCATGCGAACTGCGTTCGAGTTTTGCAAATGCCTGCCGCCCCCTGGCGGTGAGGCCGAGCCGGTATTGCCGGCGGTCGGACGGCAACGGTTTGCGGGTTATCAAGCCGTCTTCGTCGAATTTCTGGACGAGGCGGCTGAGGTAGCCGGGATCGAGCCCGAGTTCGATCCCGATCTCCTTCGCCGCCGCGTCTTCCCGGTGCGCCAGTTCGTACAGCACCCGCGCCTCGCTCAGCGAGAACGGGCTTTTCAAGAGCTGCTGATCCAGCACGCCGAGCTTGCTTGTATAGAACCGGTTGAAAGCCCGGACCGCTGAGACCTGGTGGTCGCCGGAATCGGTTGGGGACATCGCGCACCTCAATACTTGCCAGTGTCAATTAATTATTTGACTTTGACAAGTATATTCGGAGCTATGCCACCATGATCCGGCTGCGCAGCAAAGTGCGAGAGGAGCGGCCGAGCTGGCGCAGCAGCCTGGCCTCGGAGCGGCGGGCGTCCGGCGCGTAGCCGCCGAGCTTGTCGTAGTGGTCGCGCCCGATCAGCAAGCCCTGTTCCGCCGACGGTCCCGTGATCATCCGCACGATGAATTTGAGCCCGTCGCGCAGGCCCGCATCGGCATAGGGCGAGCGGGCATACCGGAAAATCCCGGCGCGGGGACGGCCGCTGTTGGAGACGCCCTGGATGAACTGGGTGGTTTCCTCGATCCAGCCGGAGTCGAGCACCGCGCCGGCGCGCAGGAACATCAGCCAGGGCGAACGCGCCTGCCGGGCGCCGGCTGCCAGCGCCGCCGCGTGCGAGCCCTCAATGGCAATGTACCGGCAGCCCGCAACATCGGCGACGCGCTCGATCACCCCGTTGCCGGCGCGGTCGACCAGCAGCACCTCGCGCACCACGCCAGCCGCGGCGCCCGGGACCAATGCGGCAAGAGTGGCCACGGCCGGCTGCTCGACGCCGTCGGTGGGGATGATGACGCTCAGCATGGACGTCTCTGCGATGCCTCGAAGCGGGGAAAACGCCGCACTGTTATCACCTTGTCACATCCGAAACAGCCCCGCCTGCTGCAGCTTTTTGGAGCAGCCGATCCGTCTATGG
Organism: Bradyrhizobium sp.; assembly: GCA_046590305.1. Classification (GTDB taxonomy): domain Bacteria; phylum Pseudomonadota; class Alphaproteobacteria; order Rhizobiales; family Xanthobacteraceae; genus Bradyrhizobium. The sequence goes on along the minus strand of JBKJUA010000116.1, from coordinate 1,434 downwards.
CCTCCCGCGCTTCCTGGGCGGCGCCTGGTTCGAATTGGTCCTGTAGGGATTGTCGATGCAACTGCCTGCCAGCCCGCTGACGAATGCCCGGCACTGCTCGTAGGTCGCAAAATTGCAGGATAGTCCGTCGCTCTTTCCATAGGTCTGGGCGCAAACGGCCGCGTTGGCATCGGCGCGACCCTGGACAAGTCCAGCGAGGTTGGTGACGGCGACCAGCGTCAGTACGGCGGCGAATGGGCGCATCAAGCGCATGAAATCCTCCCGGTATTGTTGGACTGTTCGAGTTACGCCGCCTTCAGCCGTCCATTACCTGTGGACACGCAAAATTGTGTTCTTGATTTGTTCTCTCGGGCTGCTATGTTCGCTTCATGAGCCGAGCATCCTCACATGCCCTCAAGCACCCGCCGGTCACGGCGCCCTCCGAGCCGGCGGGTGTACCTTCTCCTTTTCCCGAACTCGCGGTTGCGATCGAGCGCGAGCGGCGGCGTGGCCGCGGCGCGCAATCCAACTCTTCCGGCCGCTTCGAGGCCGAGGCGCGGGTTGCCTTCGACGACGGCTGGCAGAGCCTCGACGATCTGCCGCCGTTCAAGACCACCGTCGCGCTCGATACCGCGCGCAAAGTCATTACCCGCAACGACTCGCCCGATATCGGCTTCGACCGTTCCATCAATCCCTACCGGGGTTGCGAGCATGGCTGCGTCTACTGCTTTGCGCGGCCGACCCATGCCTATCTCGGTCTGTCGCCCGGGCTCGACTTCGAGTCGAAACTATTTGCCAAGCCGGACGCGCCGCAGCTGCTGGAAAAGGAATTGGCGGCGCAGGATTACGAACCGCGCATGATCGCGATCGGCACCAACACCGATCCCTATCAGCCGATCGAGCGTGAGCGAAACATCATGCGCGGCATTCTCGAAGTGCTGGAACGAACCGGCCATCCGGTCGGCATCGTGACCAAATCGGCGCTGGTGACCCGCGACATCGACATTCTCTCGCGGATGGCGAAGCGCAATCTCGCCAAGGTCGCGCTCTCGGTCACCACGCTCGATCCGCAACTGGCGCGCACCATGGAGCCGCGGGCCTCGACGCCGGCCAGGCGGCTGGAGGCGCTGCGGCAATTGTCGGAGGCGGGAATTCCGACCACCGTGATGGTGGCGCCCGTGATCCCCGCGCTGAACGATTCCGAGATCGAGCGCATTCTCGATGCCGCCTTCCATGCCGGCGCCCGGGAAGCCAGCTACGTGCTGCTGCGGCTGCCGCTCGAGGTGCGCGACCTTTTTCGCGAGTGGCTGATGGCGAATTATCCGGATCGTTATCGCCATGTCTTCACACTGATTCGGGACATGCGCGGCGGGCGCGACTACGACTCGCAATGGGTAACGCGGATGAAGGGCACCGGCCCGATGGCCTGGATGATCGGCCGCCGCTTCGAGATCG
>JBKJUA010000158.1:0-3919 GCA_046590305.1 Bradyrhizobium sp. | reverse complement strand
CGCGTCGCCGATTCCGGGTATTTCCACTTTCAGCACGTCGGCGCCGAGATCGCCGAGCAAGGCCGACGCGAACGGGCCGGCGACGACCGTGGAGATGTCGAGCACCCGCAGTCCCGTCAAAGGACCGGTCGGAGCAGGTATGGGGATTGCGGTGAAGGAAGCAGCCATTCCGAGAGCCTAGCTTCGGCCTCCGTCATGCGATATGGTCATTTCCGATAAATCAGCATTGCCATAATCGCATTTCGAAAATCGATGGATATCAAGCAGCTCAAGACCTTCGTCGACGTCGCGGCCAACGGCAGTTACGCCCGGACGGCAGCGATATCAGCGAGTGCGCAGTCGGCGCTGAGCCGCCAGATCTCGGCGCTGGAGCGCGGCATCGGCGGCCGGCTGTTTCACCGTACCGGGCGCGGCGTGGTGCTGACCGAACTCGGCGAACGCATGCTGCCGCGGGCCCGCGCGCTGGTCGCGGATGCCGCCGCCTGGACCGACGCCGCGCGCGGCGAACGCGCCGAACCGCATGGCGAAGTCACACTCGGGGCGGTGCCGGTGGCGTCGCGCGGGCTGGTCGCCTCGCTCGCCGCCGAGCTGCGTGGCAGCGCGCCGCTCATCCGGTTGCGCGCGCTGGAGGCCTATAGCGGTCAGGTCGAGGAGTGGCTGGCCTCGGGACGAGTCGAGATCGCGATCTACAATCGCTACCGGCGCGGCCGGGTCGCCAATTCAGAGGCGCTCGCCCGCACCGACGTTCATCTGATCGCGCGGCGCGATCATCCGATGGCGCGCCGCCGTGAACTGGCGGTGCGGTCGCTGGCCGAGATTCCGCTGGCGCTGCCGGTGCGGCCGAACAGCCTGACCAGCGTGCTGACAGGCCTCGCTGCCTCACAGCACTTCGAACTCGACATCCGCTTCGAGGCAGGCTCCACGCCCTTGATCCGGGATGTGCTGCTCGCCTCCGACCTCGCCACCATCTCGCCGCGCGAGGTGTTTTCGCGGGAGATCGCGGCCGGCGAACTGGTCGCTATTCCGATTTTGAGGCCGAAGATTTTGCAGACCACCTGGATGTCGCTGAGCTCGCACCACCCCCCATCCGATGCGGCGCAAATCGTGGCGCGGCTGATCCGCCAGCTGGCGGCGCGGCAGGGCGGAGCCCGCGCGACGGCGCCTTGACCGGCCGGCAGGAATTCCTACTTCGCGAGCGGCGGCGCACCAGCGGTGCGAACCAGTTTGTCGGCCTTCTGGAGAACGTAGGTGTTGGCGGGTTGCTCGCGGGCAAAGAAGGAGAATGCGACAAAGGCCGCGCAGAACATCAGGCCGACCAGCATGACCCGGCGGTGCGTGCCCTTGTCGGCGGTATGAAATGAATTGGACATGCAATGATCAATACAATGCCGCGCGCGGACCGCAATCACGCCCTCGATTTAACCTAACTTATGAAGGTTATCGGCTCGCACAACTTGCCGAAAATTGTTGGGAGTTTGTTAAGCCGGCTGCTATGCCGTGGGGCCGTAGGGTCAGGCATACCGGGGCTGCGTTTCCTTGAGCACGAGCCAGCTGCAATCCGCATTCGACTTCGTCAACGGCGCCGTCGGCTATCGGTACAGGTCCGGCGCCTCGCGACGAGATGCACTGGCGCGGGCTGCCGGTTTCGCCAGGGGCCACACGCCGACCATCATCGACGCCACCGCGGGCCTCGGCCGTGACGCATTCATGCTGGCCTGCCTCGGCGCGCAGGTCACCCTGCTGGAGCGCTCGCCGCAGGTTCACGGTCATCTGCGCGATGCGCTCGCGCGGGCCGGCGCCGAGAGCCCAGAACTCGCCGTCGTGGTGGCGCGGATGACGTTGATATCAGGCGACGCGCGCGACCTGTTGCCCGGCCTGCGCGCCGACACCGTGATGGTCGATCCAATGCACCCGCCGCGCAGCAACAGCGCTGAAGTAAAGCAGGAGATGCGGCTGCTGCGCGAACTGGTCGGGGCCGACCCCGACGCGTTGGAGCTGATGCAGGCGGCGCTCGCCGTCGACTGCAAACGCGTGGTACTGAAATGGCCGCTGCGGGCGGCGGCGCTGGAGGGCTTGCGAAAACCGTCGCACTCGATCGGCGGCAAGACGGTGCGTTATGACGTGTTCATGATGACGGGGCGGTAGGGCAGTCGTCATTGCGAGCGCAGCGAAGCAATCCAGCTTCCTTGCAACCTGTCACTTGCGGCGCGATGGATTGCTTCGCTGCGCTCGCAATGACGGTTCAGGATCTCACATCCCCTTGTTGACTGAAAACGCTCCAGAGCCTGCCATTCACTCCCCGCCCTCTTTGCCAAACGCCTTCTCGTAATAGATCTGTGTTGGCACGAAGCCGACCCGGGCCAGCACCGACTTCATGCGCTCATTGTCGGCGCGGGTGCGAAACACGACCTTGCCCATTTTTTTCTGCCTGCAATGGTCGAACACCGCCTCGACCAGGGCTGCGACCACGCCGCCGCCGCGCTGCGAGGGGGCGACGTAGATGCTGTGAAAGTCGGCGTATTTTTCCTTGGTGATGAAATTCTGCCGCTGGCTGACATTGGCCCAGCCGACCACTTCGCCGCTGCTCTCGGCAACGAATGCCGCGGCGTCCTTGTTGGCCATCAGCTGCTTCAGCTTCTTGACGTAGAAATTGGTGTCCGTGATCGGATCGTCGGGAAACGAGATTTTTGCGATCTCGCCTTCGAACACGGCCACCGCCTCGAGATCTTTATCCTCGAGGGGGCGCAGACGGAAAGTTGGTTTGTCAGGCATTTTGGGTATCCATGAGATTGATCATGACGGTCGAACCGACTGCCGGCGGAACACATGCCCGCCGCAAGAGCTGCATCCCCTGACCTTGGCGTCTTCGATAGTGGCCGGGATGCCGTCCTCGCCGAGCACGATCTCCTTGCCGCAATCGGTGCAGGCATAGACACGCAGCCGCGGATTGACCTCGGCGGTATACAGCGGGCCGCTGAAATCAGGCAACTCGGTGGCTGATCCCGCAACATGGACGAGTTCGATCAGCTGGCCGAGATTGCCGAGCATGCTGGCGCCGGCATAGCGGTTGAAGTTCGGCCATACCGCGCGAACCGCCAGCCCAAGCTCGGTGAACACCTTCTGCAGCTCCAGCATCTGCGAGGCCGGCCAGTGTGTGAACGAGAAGAAGCAATGGCCGTCGGCCTCCGTGGCGAGCGCTTCGCAACCGCGGGCCAGAAACAGACGCGCGCCTTCCAGCGTATAGGGCGGATCGGTTTCGATCGTGTCGAACGCACGGCGCAGGCCCGCCGGCAACTGATGGCGCAGATCGTGATGCACGACCTCGAGCGCCAATTGTTCGCGCGCTGCGGCATCGCGCAGAAACGAAATGCGCCGCTCGTCGGCGTCGACCACGGTGACGCCCCTCGTGAGGTCACCCTTGGTAGGGTCGTCTTTGCGCAGCGCGCGGCCGAGCAAGCCAATCGCGATCGATACCGAATCGTCGTCGCCGAGCAGCAGCACGCGCTTGCCTTCGAGCGCGCCGTTCTGCAACATCAGCAGCGCGCGGCGCATCGCGGCGTCGGGCATGCAGGGCGCCTGGTCGAGCGTGACGTCGACCGACGGCGCGCCGGCGATGATTTCCGCCAGCCGTTCGACCTCGGCCTTGAGGAACTCCGGGATGACGATGCCATGCCCGGCGCAGGCCGCACAGGTAATGTCGAGCTGCGTTGTCCGCATGCCGAGATCGCGCTCGACGAAGTCGCGGCCGTCGCCGGTCAGCGACAGCCCCTGCTTGCGTTCGAGCAGCCCGGCCTTTTCCAGCTCGCGCCGCACCGCGCTCGCCACCGGCAGCGGCAGCCGCGCCTCGCGCGCGGCATCCTGCAGGCGCAGCGAGCCGGCGCGGTAGACCGCACGCAGCAAAGCCTGGACGCCGGCGGAT
>JBKJUA010000104.1:0-2878 GCA_046590305.1 Bradyrhizobium sp. | reverse complement strand
GCCATGGTGATTTATCCCGTGCCTGCCGCGGTGACGCAGGCCAAGATCCAGCTTGTCATCGACGAGACCGCAAAAGCGCCGGCGACGGTCATCAACAGCGACGTGCGGGCGCTTGTCCAGGCCCAGCGACAGGCCGAGCAGCAGGCATTGGTCGACGTCAAGGCCTAGCCAAGTCGGACGTCACTATGATGTCAGTTCAACAAGCTGGTTCGAGGCGCTAGGATGCACGCCAGGGCAGCCGGAGGGGCGAGCCGGGGAGGAAATCCACGATGCGCGGTCCGACTTTGGCGATTGTGACCATCGCAACGGTTTTGACCGCGGCGCCGGCTCAGACCCAAACGTACGATCCGAACTACCCGTTCTGCCTGCAGACCTATGGCATAGATGGCAGCTATATCGAATGCGGATTTACCTCGCAGGCGCAATGCGCCCTGTCGGCGTCGGGTCGCGCTGCCCAGTGCATCACCAATCCCTATTTTGCGGGCATGCGGGCACCCGCGGGCCAACGTGACCGTCGCCATCGCGGTTTCTAACTGAATGCCGTGCGGCCGTTGGTCGCGCAGCCCCCCAGCGCTGACCCCGTGCCGGTGGGTGCCGCCGCCGCATTGTGGGGCCCTCCAACGCCCTCGGCGCTTGCTGCCGGGGCTGGCGATGAAGGCCCCCCGCCAGGCCCTGGCGGGCAGGGTTGAGTGAACCTGGCTGGCATCGAGATACAGAAGACCGCCATCAGCCCCTTGACCCGGCTCGCCAGTCCGTCTGAGATACGGGCGAGCTATTCAGTCGCCGCACGTTGAGGGGCCTGCCGCGACCGCCGATCCATCGCCTGACCGGACTGCGCATCAAATTGCCTTTCAGGCATGCCGTTTGCAGGGATGGATTATCGGACCGGCCCATCGACGTCAGCGAGAATAGGCAAACGTTCCAGACGACCCTTGAAAGGCCTTGCCATGAAACGTGTATCCCTGGTTTTCACCCTTGCTCTCGCCGCCGCTTTCTCGACCGAGGCTGCCACCGCCCAAACCCTCAAGACGATCAAGGACCGGGGTTTGTTGTCCTGCGGCGTCGGCCAGGGCCTTCCGGGTTTTTCCTCGCCCGACGACAAGGGCAACTGGACCGGGCTCGATGTCGACGTCTGCCGCGCCATCGCTGCCGCTGTCTTCAACGACCCCACCAAGGTCAAGTTCGTGCCGTTGTCCGCCAAGGATCGCTTCACGGCCCTGCAGTCCGGTGAAATCGACGTGCTTTCGCGCAATACCACCTGGACGCTTTCCCGTGACACCTCGCTCGGCGCCAACTTTACCGGCGTGACCTATTACGATGGCCAGGGCTTCATGGTGAAGAAGTCCCTCAAGGTCAATTCCGCGCTGGAACTGAACAGCGCTTCGGTCTGCGTGCAGACCGGCACCACGACGGAGCAGAACCTGGCCGACTACTTCAAGGGTAACAACATGAAGTACGAGGTGATCGCGTTCGGCACCAACGACGAAGCCATCAAGGCCTACGAGTCCGGACGTTGTGACGTCTTCACCACCGACGTATCCGGGCTTTATGCCGATCGCCTGAAGCTTGCCAACGCAGCCGACCATGTCGTGCTTCCGGAAGTGATTTCCAAGGAGCCGCTCGGCCCGATGGTGCGCCATGGCGACGACCAGTGGTTCGACATCGTGAAATGGACGCTTTACGCGCTGATTACCGCTGAAGAACTCGGCATCACCCAGAAGAACGTCGATGAAATGGCGAAATCGACCAAGCCGGAGATGAAGCGGGTGTTCGGCGTCGAAGGCAATCTCGGCGAACAGCTCGGCCTCACCAAGGATTGGGTCTCGCGGATTGTGAAGGCCGTCGGCAATTACGGCGAAACCTTCGACCGCAACGTCGGCGCCGGCTCCAAGCTCGGCATTGCCCGGGGCATCAACGCGCTCTGGAACAAGGGTGGAATTCAGTACGCGCCACCGATCCGCTGATCGCAGTCCAAGAGGCTGCGGCGATGGCCATCGAACCCCGAAAACCTCCGCCGCAGTTTGTCGCCAACCTGCAGCGCGCGCTGGGAGGCCGTGCTGGATGGGGCGGGTTCGTCGTCCAGATCCTGTTCGTCGCAGCGCTCGCCTGGATCGCTTACGAAATCGTCGCCAATGCCCGCGCCAATCTGCAGTCGCAGCGGATCACCGCGGGCTTTGGCTTCATGGCGAATACGGCCGGTTTTGACGTCAACCAGAACCTGATCCCGTATTCCGGATCCGACTCCTATACCCGGGTCTTTCTCGTCGGTTTGCTCAACACGCTGGCGGTTTCGATCGTCGGCATCATCCTGGCCACTGTGCTTGGATTTCTGGTGGCGCTGGGCCGGCTATCGCCGAACTGGCTGCTGTCGCGGATCGCCGGTGGCTATGTCGAACTGATCCGCAATCTGCCGCTGCTGTTCCAGATCCTGTTCTGGTATCTCGCGGTGCTGGCCGCGCTGCCCAACCCGCGGCAGAGCGTCTCGCTGTTCGGCAGCTTCTTTCTCAGTAACCGCGGTTTCGTGGTTCCAAAACCGATCGGCAATGCAGGCTTCGAGCCTTTCGTGGCCGCCATCGTGATTGCGGTGATCGCTTCGCTGCTGCTGCGGCGCTACGCCCGCAAGCAACTGTTCGACCATGGCCGGCTGATCCGGACCTGGCCCACGGTGCTGGGGATGCTGATCGGCCTGCCGCTGTTGAGTTCGCTGCTGTTCGGTGCGCCCGTCACCTTCGAAATTCCCGAGCTCAAGGGCTTCAATTTCGCCGGCGGCTCGCGCGTCATTCCGGAATTCGTGGCGCTGGCCGTGGCGCTGGCGACCTATACGGCGGCCTTCATCGCCGAGATCGTGCGCGCCGGCATCCAGTCGGTGCACAAGGGA
>JBKJUA010000427.1:0-8071 GCA_046590305.1 Bradyrhizobium sp. | reverse complement strand
CGATCCCGGTCTTGATCTTCGGCGTCGCGGCCTCGCAGGCCGCCATATCCGGGCCGCTGTCGTTTGGGACGCCGTTTTCGATCCTGTGCGCGATCTCGCTGGTCAGTTTCGTGATCGGACCGTTTGCCGCCGCCGCCAGCCTGCGGCACGGGCTGGACTAGATTTTTGTTTTGACGCGTTTTCTTGACGCGAACCGGTATCCACTTCGCTCGAAAACGCTCTGCTTGATACCGATCAACTCTCGCGGAGCCGAAATGAAACAAGCCAAGCCGCATTGCCTGCCCCGCCGCTGACGACTATCAGGATGCCATGACGCTGATCGACCTCGCCAATCCCACGAAATTCCTGTCGCTGACGGCGCGCGTGCTGCCGTGGCTGGCGGGGGCGACCGCGATCCTGCTCGCTCTCGGCTTCTATCAGGCGGCGATGGCGCCCGACGATTATCAGCAGGGCGCCACCGTCAAGATCATGTTCATCCACGTGCCTAGCGCGTGGCTGTCGATGTTCGTCTGGGGCGTGATGAGCCTCTCGGCTTTGGGCACGCTGGTGTGGCGGCATCCGCTCGCCGACGTCGCCGCGAAAGCCGCCGCCCCGATCGGCGCCGCCTTTACCTTCCTGGCACTGGTCACGGGGTCGCTGTGGGGCCGGCCGATGTGGGGCACCTATTGGGAATGGGACGCGCGGCTGACCTCGGTCTTGATTTTGTTTCTGATGTATCTCGGCCTCATCGCACTGTGGCGCGCGGTCGAAGACCCGTCACGTGCTGCCCGTGCGGCCGCGATCCTCACCCTGGTCGGCGCGATCAACATTCCGATCATCAAGTTTTCCGTCGATTGGTGGAATACGCTGCACCAGCCGGCCTCCGTGATGCGCATCGGCGGTCCGAAGCTCGATCCAGCCTTCCTGATGCCGCTGCTGGTGATGGCGGTGGCGTTCTCGCTGCTGTTCGTCACCCTGCATCTGGCGGCAATGCGCAACGAGATCCTGCGCCGCCGGGTGCGCAGCTTGCAGATGATGCAAGCCAGCCGGCGCTCGGCGTGACCGCGATGTCGCTCGGTCCCCACGCCTCCTTCATCGTGACGTCCTACGCGCTGGCAACGGCCGTGGTGCTGATGCTGATCGTCTGGATAGCGATCGATTATCGCCGCCAGAAGGCACGGCTGCGCAAGCTCGAAGCCAGCGGCGTGGTCCGGCGCTCCGGCCGCGGCGCGGCAGACGTCTGATGGGTAACCCCTCGATCCCGGGCGCGCCGCCGCGCAGCCGGCGCTGGCTGGTGGCGCTGCCGCTGGTCGGCTTTATGGCGCTGGCCGGCCTGTTCCTGCTGCGGCTGTATGGGAGCGATCCCTCGAAACTCCCCTCCGCCCTGATCGGCCGGCCGGCGCCGCAAACCGCTTTGCCACAGCTGCAGGGCCTGGTGCAGGACGGCGTCCAGGTGCCCGGGCTCGATCCCGCCGTGTTCAAGGGCAAGGTCAGCGTCGTCAATGTCTGGGCGTCCTGGTGCGTGCCCTGCCACGACGAGGCGCCGCTGCTGACCGAACTCGGCAAGGACCAGCGGCTGCAGCTCGTCGGCATCAACTACAAGGATGCGCCCGATAACGCCCGGCGCTTCCTCGGCCGCTACGGTAATCCGTTCAGCTTCGTCGGCGTCGACGGCAACGGCCGCGGCTCGATCGAATGGGGCGTCTACGGCGTGCCCGAGACATTTGTGGTCGGGCGCGAGGGCACGATTCTCTACAAGATGGTCGGCCCGGTGACGAAGGCGAATTTCGAGACCGTGCTCAAGGTTGAGATCGAGAAGGCGCTGAAATAGGAACGTAGTCGTCATTCCGGGATGGTCCAAAGGACCAGACCTCAGATGTGCAATTGCACATCGGGAAGTTCGAGATTCCGGGTTCGCGCTTTCGCGGGCCCCGGAAAGACGAAGAGGAGCAGCCTCAAATAAACTTCCGCTTTTATCTGCCGTTCATTTGGCGGCCATGGCGCCGCCACGAATTCGAAGCTAGCTTGATGGCGTTACTTAAACCGTCCTTGGAGGGGCACCCACATGCGTCATTTCACGCTTGCTTCACTTGCTGCAACTGCACTCACCCTTGGCTTGCTGACGGCTACGCCCGTCTTGGCCCAAGTCTTGGCACAAGCCACCCAACCCGCCGCCAAATCCGACAGTAAGATGGCTCCGGCCGCCCCCGCGAAGGCGCCGGCCACCGAATCGAAAATGGCGCCGGCTCCCAAAGTCGAACTGCTCGACATCAATTCGGCGACTGCCGAACAGCTCGACGCGCTCCCGGGAGTCGGCAAAGCCTATTCGGCGGCGATCATCAAGGGCCGTCCCTACAAGGGGAAGGACGATCTGGTGAAGAACAAGATCGTGCCCGAGAAGACCTATGACGGCATCAAGGACAAGATCATCGCCAAGCAGAAGAGCTGAGGCCTTCGTTCCCCGGGCGCAGCGCGAAAGCGATGCGCCCGGGGTCCATGCCGCGTAACATTGGCTCGACATGGGTCCCGGCTCTGCGGTGCATCGTGAGGTACGCCGCACCGCGTCCGGGACACGGGCTCACCCTTTCGTCACATCGCCCGCGTCGGCTTCGCTGGCTGCCAGCGAAGCCGGCTCCAGATGATAGCGCTTGACCAGTGGCATCTGCGCAATCGCAAACACCATCGTCAGCGGCACCATGCCGAACACCTTGAAGCCGACCCAGAAATCGGTGCTCTGGGTGCGCCAGATGATTTCGTTCAGGATCGCCATCGCGAAAAAGAACAGCGCCCAGCGCAGCGTCAGGACGCGCCAGCCCTGCGGCGTGAGATTGAACATCTGGTCGAACATGATGGCGATAAAGGAGCGGCCGAACAGCAGCCCGCCGCCGAGCACCGCCGCGAACAGCGAATAGACGATCGTCGGCTTCATCTTGATGAAGGTCTCGTCGTGCAGCACCAGCGTCAGGGTGCCGAACACGATGACGACGATGGCGGTCACGATCGCCATCATCGGGACGTGCCGCGTCACCACATAGGACGCGATCATCGCCGCGGTCACCGCCACCATGAACGCGCCGGTGGCGACGAACAGGTTGAACCTGGCGTTGGCGATGAAGAAAATCATCAGCGGACCGAGTTCGGTCGCGAGCTTGAACAGCGGATGCGGCGTGGCTTTGTCCATATTATCCTTCAATCCCCGCGATGGCCTGGGCGAAATCGCGTGCGGTGAACGGCGCGAGGTCGTCGATGCCCTCGCCGACACCAATAAAGTGCACCGGCAGCTTGTGCTTCTCGGCCAGCGCCACCAGGATGCCGCCCCGCGCGGTGCCGTCGAGTTTCGTCATGACAAGACCCGTGACACCTGCGGTACGATGAAATGCCTCGACCTGCGACAGCGCATTTTGTCCCACCGTGGCATCGAGCACCAGCAGCACCGCATGCGGCGCCGAGGCGTCGACCTTCTTGATGACGCGAACCACCTTTTCGAGCTCGTTCATCAGCTCGGCCTTGTTCTGCAGCCGGCCGGCGGTATCGATCAGCAGCACGTCGCGTTGTTGCTCGCGCGCCGCGGTCAGCGCGTTGAAAGCGAGGCTGGCGGAATCCGAGCCCTGCGCGGCGGCTATCACAGGCGATTTGGTGCGCTCGCCCCAGATCTTCAACTGCTCGATCGCGGCGGCGCGAAAGGTATCGCCGGCGGCCAGCATGACCTTGCGGCCTTCGGCTGAAAGTTTGGCGGCGAGCTTGCCGATCGTCGTGGTCTTGCCGGAACCGTTGACGCCGACCATCAGGATGACGAACGGCTTTTGCGCCGCGTCGATGACCAGCGGTTTTGCCACAGCCGACAGCACCCTCTCGACTTCGGTTGCGACCACGGCCTTCACGTCATCCGCCGAGATCGTCTTGTCATAACGGCCGTGGCCGACCGCAGCCGAAATCCGTGCCGCCACCTCGGTACCGAGATCGGCGCGCAGCAGCACGTCCTCGATATCCTCGAGCATGGCCCGGTCGAGCTTGCGTTTGGTGACGAGGTCGGCGACCGCGGTCCCAAGCGAGCTCGAGGTGCGCTTCAGCCCGCTGGACAGCCGCCGCCACCAGCTCAGTTTTGTCTTTTCCGGAGTGTCGTTCATGTCAGCGGTGTGTTAGCGGTTTCGCGCCATGAGCGAAAGTCTTGACCGAACGATCCCGGTTCCCGAATTGACCGCGGAAGAAATCCAGGCCCGCGTGCTCCATCGCGACGGGCTGATGTTGGTGATCGACAAGCCGGCGGGGTTGCCGGTGCATCGCGGCCCCAAGGGCGGCGCCAATCTGGAAACTTCGTTTGACGCGTTGCGCTTCGGCCTGCCGCGGCCGCCGGTGCTGGCCCATCGGCTCGACCGCGACACTTCGGGCTGTCTCGTGCTGGGACGCCACCGCAAGGCCACCGCCTCGCTCGGCCTGTTGTTCAAGCATGGCAAGATTGCGAAAACCTATTGGGCGGTCGTCGAGGGTGGCCCTGCCCAGGATGAAGGCACCATCGACATGCCGCTCGGCCGCCTCAACGCCGAACGCGGCTGGTGGCAGAAACCCGACCCCGAAGGACAGACGGCGGTCACCAACTGGAAAGTGCTGGGGCGCGGCGGCGGCCTGAGCTGGCTCGCGCTCGAACCGGTCACCGGCCGCACCCATCAATTACGGGTCCACTCCTCGGCATCGGGCTGGCCGATCTTCGGCGACAATATCTATGGCAGCGGTCCCCGCTTCGGCGAACCGACGCTGCATCTGCATTCCCGCGAGATCGTGATCCCGATTTCCAGGAATAAGGAGCCAGTGCGCGTGGTAGCGCCGGCGCCGAAGCATTTGCATGAGCGGCTGCGGGTGTGTGGCTGGAACGGGGAGTAGTGGCGCCCGTCGCGTCGCCCTCTCCCCTTGAGGGAGAGGGCATCAGCCACAACCCCGCTTGGGTGAGGGGTTGGTTCAGCGAAGACATTGCCCGCTGATAGAGACCCCTCATCCGGCGCGCGTTCGCGCGCCACCTTCTCCCACAAGGGGAGAAGGGATCAGCCGCGCGCCGTCATGCCCGGTAATCGTCAACGTCCGCACCGCGCCCGGTACCTCGCCCGATATCGCCACCGGCAAAAAGTGTTCGGTGCGGCCCTGCGTCGGACTCTCGATCAACACCTGGCGCACGGAGCCCGCTTCCGACCCCAGCCGCTGCTGCAGCGCGGCCTCACCGGTCGCGCGCAATCGCTTGGCGCGCGCCTTGATCGCGTTGCCGTTGACCTGCGGCATCCGCGCCGCCGGGGTGCCTGGCCGCGGCGAATAGGGAAACACGTGCAGGAAGGTGAGGCCGCATTCCTCCACCAGATCCTGCGAACGCCCGAACATCTCCTCGGACTCGGTGGGAAACCCCGCGATGATATCGGCGCCGAGCGCGATGTCCGGCCGCAGCCGACGCACCTGAGCGCAGAAATCAATTGCATCGGCGCGCGAATGTCGCCGCTTCATCCGCTTCAGGATCAAATCGTCGCCGGACTGCATCGACAGATGCAGATGCGGCATCAGCCGATCGTCATCAGCAACGACGTCGAGCAGATCGCGGTCGACCTCGATCGAATCGATTGACGATATGCGCAGCCGTTTCAGTTCCGGCACATGCCGCAAAATCTGCTTGGTGAGCGCTCCAAGTCTTGGCGTGCCGGGCAGGTCTGCGCCATAGCTGGTGAGGTCGACCCCGGTCAGCACGATCTCGGCATGGCCTCGTGCAGTCAGCGCGCGGACCTGATCGACCACCGCGCCCATCGGCACCGAGCGCGAATTGCCGCGGCCATAGGGGATGATGCAGAAGGTGCAGCGGTGGTCGCAGCCATTCTGCACCTGCACAAAAACCCGCGGCAGGCCGCTTGCAAAGCCTTCCAGCAGATGCGGCGCCATTTCCGTGACGGCCATGATGTCGGCGACCGCGATCTTTTCGCTGGCCTCGATGCCGAATGCCGGCGCCGCATCGAATGCCGAGCGGGCGGCGCGCCAGGCCTGCCCGTGCATTTTGTCGTCATTGCCGACGACGCGGTCGACCTCGGCCATGTCGGCGAACATCGCGGCTTGCGTCTGCGCCGCGCAGCCGGTCACGACAATGCGCGCCTCAGGCCGTTCCCGCTTCAGCCGCCGGATCGATTGCCTCGCCTGCGCGACGGCCTCGTTGGTCACCGCGCAGCTGTTGATGACGATGGTGTCGGTGAGCCCGGCCCGCTCGGCCTCGCGCAGAATCACCTCGGATTCGAACGCGTTGAGACGGCAGCCAAAGGTGACGATGTCGACGCCCATGGTCAGGCGACGTTGGCGAACAGGGCGGGATCGAACTGGCTCTCATATTCAAACGTCGCCGTGCCCGTCATCAGCACGTGATCGTCGCCTTCGCGCCATTCGATCGCGAGTTCGCCGCCGGGCAGCGCGATCTGCACGATACGGTTGGTGCGCTTCAGCCGCGCCGCAGCCACCGCGGTGGCGCAGGCAGCCGAGCCGCAGGCTTTTGTCAGTCCCGCGCCGCGCTCCCAGGTGCGGATCGTGATGTGATCGCGATCGACGATATGCGCCAGCGTGATATTGGCGCGCTCGGGGAAGATCGGGTGGTTTTCCAGGAGCGGCCCAAAACGGACGAGATCGTAGGCGTCGACGTCGTCGACCCAGAAAATCGCGTGCGGATTGCCCATCGAGACAACCGATGGCGAATGCAGTATCGGCGCATCGATCGGCCCGACCTGCAATTCGATGTAGCGGGTGTCGCGAAACTCTTCCGCCAGCGGAATATCCTTCCAGCCGAACTTTGGCGCGCCCATGTCGACGGTGTAGAGTTCCGGGGACGGACCCTGCCAGCAGTTCAACAGGCCTGCCCTGGTCTCGAAGGTGACGGCGGTCTGCCCGGTCTTTTCGAACAGCCTTCGCACCACGCAGCGCATGCCGTTACCGCAGGCGGCGGATTCGGAACCGTCATTATTGTAGATCCGGATGAAGGCCTCGGTGCCGGCCAGTCGCGGCGGCTGCAGCACCATCAGCTGGTCGTAGTGCACGCCGTCGGGCGAGGCGACCGCGCGCGCGTCCTCCGGCGTGACGGCGGCGGGCGCATCGCGAACATCGACCACGACAATCTCGTTGCCGATGCCGTTCATCTTGGCGAATGCGTGGTTGGCGAGCGCGCTCATCGAATTTCCGTCACTTATGCCTGTCTTATATGGCGAACAGGGGCGGATTGGCCAGTGCGGCGGATCTGTGTCGGACGCCCGCGCCGGGCGGGGACGCGCATGACATATCTGTCATGGGACGAAATCAGGCCTCGCGTGCTAGCATTCCCGTGTTGCGTTTTGCCGGCCTGATCCGGGGCGAGGCCTGCGGAACGCCAGTCTGCACGGCCTATGGGGACCATCCGAATGAATTTTTCGAACTCTTTTCGCATCGCGCTGATCCCGTTCGCGGCGTTGGCCTGGGGGTGCGCCGCGCTGGCGCAATCGCCGGCACCCGCGGCAAGCCCGGCGGCGCCATCAGCGGCCAGCAGTCCGGCACCGTCGACGCCAGCTCCGTCAGCCACGCCAGGCCCGGCACCGTCCGAAACCCCTGCGCCGGTGGCGAGCCCTGCGGCCCCTCCCGCAACGCCGCCGGCGGCAGCCCAAACTCCGGCCGTCCCGCCGGCCCCGGCACCGGTTCAGACCGCTGACCCGTTCGGCGAACAGATCACGCTGGAGCCCAAAAAGGTCGTGATCCTGAAAGGCACCGCCAACTGGGATTCGGCGTTCGAGACCCTGATCGATTCGTTCAAGGCGCTGACCGCGCTGCTCGACAAGCAGGGCATCAAGCCCTCAGGCAATGCGATCATCGTCTATACTTCGACTGACGATGCCGGCTTCACCTTCCTCGCGGAAATTCCCGTCGATCAGGATCCGAAGAACCTGACCAAGGACATGAGCATCGGCAAATCGCCCGACGGCAAGGCGCTGAAATTCGTCCATCGCGGCTCCTACGACAATATGGACAACACCTACGAGGCGATCACCAACCACCTCGACGAGAAAAAGCTGGAGGCCAAGGACACCTTCATCGAGGAATACATCACCGATCCCCTGAA
>JBKJUA010000364.1:0-4283 GCA_046590305.1 Bradyrhizobium sp. | reverse complement strand
GCAGCGCGAAGCAGTCGCCGCCGATCCCGGTGGATTGCGGCTCGATTACGCCCAGCAGCGCGCAGGCCGCCACCGCGGCGTCGGCGGCGGTGCCGCCGGCTTTCAGCACCTCGACCGCCGTAAGGGCTGCCAGCGGATGCGACGTGGCCACCATCCCGTTCTGGGCGTGGACCGTGGACCGGCCTGCGAGATGGAAATTCCTCATGCCAAATTGCTCACTTTTGCGATTTTGTCGTGGTTTCAGGCGTGGATTTACCTGCGGTTTACTTGGCATATTCAGGCCGTGATGGGAATGCTCATGGATGCATGAGAGCCTATCCCCGCTGTCTCTGCGAACGCGGGAACGACGAGGGTTTCCCCCACCCCGCCCGCCTGATAAACCCCCTGCCATGCCGTTCACCGTCGCCGCTTTTTACCAGTTTGCAGCCCTGCCGGACTTCCGCGAGCTCCGGGAACCGCTGCGGAGGGTCTGCGCGGGACTGGAGCTGAAAGGCAGCGTGCTACTGGCGCAGGAGGGTATCAACGGCACCGTCGCGGGAAGCGAAGCTGGTATCGGCGGCCTGATCGCGGAATTGCGCGATGGTGCGCTGTTCGGCGGCCGGCTCGACCATCTCGAACTGAAATTATCCGGCGCCGGGCACATGCCGTTCCGGCGCCTCAAGATCCGCCTGAAAAAGGAGATCGTCACCCTCGGCGATCCCGCTGTTGATCCGACCCGGCAGGTCGGGGTCTATGTCGATCCCGCCGACTGGAACGCGCTGATCGCGGCCCCGGATACGCTCGTCATCGACACCCGCAATGAGTTCGAGGTGGCGATGGGCACTTTCCCAGGCGCGGTCGATCCCGGCATCCAAAATTTCGGGCAGTTCAAGGATTTCGCCGCGCAACGGCTCGACCCGGCGAAGCATCAGAAGATCGCGATGTTCTGCACCGGCGGCATCCGCTGCGAAAAGGCCAGCGCCTGGCTGCTCGCGCGTGGCTTTGCCGAGGTCTATCATCTGAAGGGCGGCATCCTCAAATACCTCGAAGGCGTACCGGAGGCGGAGAGCCGCTGGCGCGGCGAATGTTTCGTCTTCGACGACCGCGTCGCGCTCGGCCACGGCTTGCGGGAACGCCGCAGGGAACATGATCCAGATGAGTGAGACCATGACGAGTGAGACCGAGGCGCTTGGCGACCGCATCGACGCGCTTGAAATCCGGCTGTCGTTCCAGGACGAAACCATCGAGACCCTGAACAAGACCATCACCGCGCAATGGCAGCAGATCGACGCCTTGACGCGGCAGGTTGCGGGCCTGACCGAACGGCTGCAGGAGGCGGAAAACAACGCTCCCGGCGCGACCGACGAACCGCCGCCGCATTATTAATTAGAACGACGGCCGCAGCACACCCGAGCCAGCGCGCTTTTCTTCTCCCCTCCTCCCGCGAAGCGGTGGGGAGGGGTCGGGGGTGGGGGTTTATCGGCTGGAACCGCTGCATGGGTAACCGCCGCGCCGCCCCCCACCCCCGACCCCTCCCCGCCACGCGCAAGAGCGCGTGGAGGGAGGGGAGTAAAAGAACGGCCTCCGCAAGGAGGCCGTTCAATTCAATTCAGACGATTCGATCAGTCACGCTCAATGATCACCGTCTTGCGATCGCGATCATAATCGCGGTCAGCTCGGCTTTTCTTGATCACCACGGTCTCGTCGCGGTCGCGATATTGGCGCTCGCGGATCACTTCACGCTCACGGACCCGGTCAGGACCGGATCCAACCGTCACGCCGACGCCGTTCGGGCCGACGCCAACGCCAACCTGCGCCGTGGCGGGCACGGCAAGACAGATGCCGGCCGCCGCGAGACTTACGACTGCAAAACGCTTGATCATTGCATGCTCCTCAGTGGGTGAATTATCCGGGGCAATTCCCGCCGGCTGCTATTGTTTCGCCGACGCGATCGGTCGTTACGGCTTGACGGCGAACCAGACGCCGAAGGCGATCACGGCCAAGATGACGAAGAACCACGCTACGGGAGTGACCGTTTTCGAACTCCCGCTTCGCGGCGAGTCATTGGCGGCTTGATCGAATTCATCTTTCATGTGAACCAACCGGTCGGCGCGGTGCGGCGGATGCGCCGTGCAAATTCAGCGGAACACCGATTTCACCTTGTCCCAAAACGATTCGGTTTCCCGATCGCCATCGGGCTTCGACGGCGCGGGCTGCGCCGCGCTGACGGGATCCGACGCAGGAAACGTGCCGACCAGCCCGGCCTCGAGCTTGTTGTGTATTTCCCGATCAGCCAGGACGGCTTCGCGGGGATCGTCCGCATACTTGTCATGCGGCGCGGGATTGAACTTCTCAGCCATGTTGGGCCTCCATGCCGGTTTAACGCGCGGGTCATACGGGAGTTCCATCAGAGGCCCGGAGACCCCCGAAGGCCTCATCACCGCTTCGGGGGGCGGAGCATACCGGAACCAATGCCCGCAAGGGGGCACTAAACTCGGGATTTTACTGCCATCTGATCAATATTGCACAGACAGGCAGGTCTGGTTGGGGTCGACTATTCGCGATGAGATTGCACCCTCATCGATGGTGTGAATGAGCCGGTGCTCGAAACAGAAATTCCGACCCCAGCCCGTTTGGAATTTCCGTTTTTTGAGATACCGCTCGACCTTATCGCCAGGCCGGAGGACTGCGCAGGCAAGGTCTCGCTGCAACAACGACATCGCCGTGATCGTCACGGTGCCTCCGTGCTAGCGCGCATCCTGCAGGATCATGTCGGACGCCTTTTCGGCGATCATAATAACAGGGGCGTTGGTATTACCCGATACCAGATCCGGCATGACGGAGGCATCGACGACGCGCAGGCCTTCGATCCCGCGAAGGCGAAGACGCTGATCCACCACCGCAAGCGAATCGTTGCCCATCCGGCAGGTCGAGGTCGGATGATAGACCGTGCTGCCGCGCTTGCGGCAAAACGCCAGCAGATCCTCATCGCTCACGACCTTCGCGCCCGGATCGGCCTCCTCGACCACAAAGGGCTTCAGCGCGGGCGCGGCCAGAATCTTTCGCAGAATCTTGAGACCCTCGACATTGACCGTGCGGTCGGTTTCGGTCGCGAGGTAATTGATGCGGATCTCCGGCGCCGCCATCGGGTCGGCGCTCTTGATCCGCAACGTGCCGCGACTCTCCGGCCGCACCTGGCAGACCGACGCGCTGAAGGCGGAATAGGGATGCAGCTTCTCGCCCATCTTGTCCGTCGAGAACGGCAGGAAGTGAATCTGGACGTCGGGTGAAGCCAGCCGCGGATCGGTCTTGAAGAACGCGCCCGAGGTGCCGGCGGCGATGGTCAGCGGCCCCTTGCGGAACGCCGCATACCGCGCGCCCGCCATGATGCGGCGGCCCGGATGATTGAGGATATCGTTGAGCGTGATCGGCTGCGAGCAACGCATCACGATCCGGACCTGCATGTGGTCCTGCAAATCGTTGCCGACGCCGGGGGCGTCGAGCACGACGTCAATGCCATGGCTCTTCAGCAGATCAGCCGGTCCGACGCCGGAGAGCTGCAGCAGTTGCGGCGAGTTATAGGCGCCGCTCGATATCAGGATTTCCTTGCGCGCCCGCACGGTGCGCAGCGCCCCGTTCTGGCGGTAGTCGACCCCGACGGCACGCCTGCCCTCGAACAGGATGCGCTGCGCCAGCGCGGCCGTCTCGACACGCAGGTTGCTGCGTCCTTTGGCCGGCCGCAAGTACGAACGCGCCGTGCTTGCCCGCCTGCCGTTCCGCGTCGTGGTCTGAAACCAGCCGGCGCCTTCCTGCGTCGCGCCGTTGAAGTCGGGATTGTCGGGGATGCCGGATTCGACTGCCGCCTTGATGAAGGCCCCCGACAGAGGATCGACATGCAGCATGTCGGACACCGGCAGCGGACCGCCGGCGCCATGATAATCATCGGCGCCGCGCTGCTGGTCTTCGGCCTTCTTGAAATACGGCAGCACGTCATCGAAGCCCCAGCCGGTGTTGCCGTGCTGGCGCCAGCGGTCGTAATCCTCGTGCTGGCCGCGAACATAGAGCAGGCCGTTGATCGAACTCGATCCGCCCAGCACCTTTCCACGCGGCTGAAACACCTGGCGTCCGTTCAGTCCCGGCTCGGGCTCGGTCTGGTACATCCAGTTGACGGTCTTCTCCTTGAACAGCTTGCCGTAACCGAGCGGCACGTGGATCCAGAGGTTGCTGTCTTTGGGGCCTGCTTCCAGCAGCAGTACCGAATGCCTGCCGTCGGCGCTGAGCCGATTGGCGAGCACGCAGCCGGC
>JBKJUA010000298.1:0-7942 GCA_046590305.1 Bradyrhizobium sp. | reverse complement strand
ACGCGCCCGCCGACCTCGACCAGCGCGCATCTGTTCATGACGGCCGTCCGGCAATGGCAGCACGATCGTCAAGGCGAAGGCCCCGGCGAATCGGCGTCGCAGATCTTCGACGAGGTGCTGTGGGCATTCCGTTGTGCGTTTTTCCGGGACTGCCGCGACATTGCGCGCTGGGACGTTCAATGCGAGTTGGCTGGGGCACTGGGCGTCGATATCGCCGCGATCGAACGACGCATCCACGACGGCACGGCCCATGCGAGACTGGCAGCCGACTATCAGGACGCCGACAAGATGCGCATCGAGGGCAGCCCGAGCTTCGTCCTGAACGAGGGGCGGCAGAAGCTCTACGGCAATGTCGGCTTCCGGATCATTGAAGCCAATATTCAGGAACTGTTGCGGGCGCCGGCTGGCGATCAGGCCAGCTGGTGTTGAACGCTGGATGATCATGCCGGCGACTTGTTGCGCCGGCCGGGATGACATACGTTGAACCTGTGTCGCTTCGGACGGGGGCATCGCTGAAACAGAGTTTCGTGACGAAGATTGGAGGGTCCAGGCCATGAATAATCCACCGGTCGGTCGTTCAGGCGGACTGTCGCGACGAAGCCTATTTCTGGCCGACAGCCTTTCCTGCGCTTCGTTGGATCTGAAATAGCACTCTGAAGCGACAAGCGGGCGACCTGGCTCGTCCGTTCAGCTATCTCGCAAGACCAAATGAATCGAATCGAGACCATGACCGCCGACGTTGTCCTCCCACCATCGCCGCGCGACTTGCGTCTCGATCTGTTCCGCGGCCTGGCGAACTGGGCCATTTTTCTCGGCCATATCCCTGACACGGCGCTCAATTGGCTGACGACGAGAAATTACGGCTTTAGCGATGGAGCGGATTTGTTCGTGTTCATATCCGGCTACACAGCGACGCTGGTGTTCGGAAGAATGATGCTCGATCGCGGATTCAGTATCGGCGCGACGCGGCTGTTCAGGCGGGTGTGGCAACTCTACGTCGCGCATGTATTGCTTTTTGTCTTCTACATGACCGCCGTCCATTACCTGGCCCACAAGCTCGACATCCCCCATCTCATGGATCAGTTCAACGTTGCGGGCCTGATGGACTACCCGGTGGAAACGATGACGCAGGGATTGCTGCTGAAGTTGAAACCGCTGAACCTGGATGTGCTCCCCCTCTACATCGTCCTGATGGGCATCTTTCCGCCCGTTCTGTGGCTGATGCTGAGATATAGGAATTCGGTGATGCTGGGATCCGCGCTGCTCTATTTTGCGGCCCGCCACTACGGATGGAATTTTCCTTCGTACCCAGCCGGCGTCTGGTACTTCAATCCCTTCACCTGGCAGCTGCTCTTCGTTCTGGGCGCTTGGCTGGTGCTGGGCGGGGCGACCAGGTTCGCTTTCCTGGTTCAGTCCCCCCTGGTATTTGCCTTGAGCATAATCTATCTGCTCTTTGCTCTCGTGATGACGCTGGCCGCCGAAATCACCGTGCTTCGGAGCATCATTCCGACAGATCTAATCGATCCTTTCAATCCCAACGACAAGACGAACCTTGCTCCCTATCGGGTGCTGCACCTTGCTTGTCTCGTTCTGTTGGTTGTTCGACTGGTTCCAGTCGATTGGCCGGGACTCCACCGGGCCATCTTCAGACCACTCGTCAAATGCGGTCAGCAATCGCTCGAGGTGTTCTGCGTCGGCGTCTTTCTTTCGTTCATTGCGCACGTCGTTCTGGAAGCACTCCCTCCCGGGTTTGTTCCCGAATTGCTGGTCGGTATTTCCGGTCTCGCGATCATGACAGGAGTGGCCTACTACCGTTCATGGTCAAAGCGTGTCGACAAGCCCGTTGCCGCTACGCCACCAGCTCCAGTCGGCGTGGCCGGGCGCGGCGTTCCGGCACATATTCGACGACCATGAAGTGCTCCGACACCGTGACGCGCCCGACCAGCGTCGCATCGGCGGCAACCGGCGTCACTTCCGCAGCTGCAACGGGAAGCGTCGCTTCCTGGTCAGCCTCTTCAGGAACAAGCGGCGGCGATTCGATCTGTTCTGGAAAGATGCCGAATTCGCCCGCTACCTCCGGGAGCGGCTTCTGCTTGTCGGCCCAGTGCAGGGCGGTGTAGTCGAAGCCGTGCACGATGGTGGGTTTGACGACTTCGAAATAGGGCGAGATGTCGAAGTCGCGCGGCATGTACAGCGATGAATCGCGGATGTGCAGGATCTCGCGCCGGGCCTGCCTGGAGCCGGCGCGCGTGATCTTGGGCAGAATCGGATAGCGTACGGCGTCGAACGCCTGCGCGATCAGCGCCGAGCAGATGATCTTGGTGGGGTCGCCGGAACCGAATGCGATCATCCGGCGCCGCCAGCGTTGCGGGATCGGCAGCGGAATCAGGAAGCGCATCAGATCGAGGATGTTCTTGGTGTCGTAGCCGAAGCCGATCCGGTTGATGGCGTAGCGGCACACCGTGGTGCGGTCTTCGTAACTGAGCCCGACCGGACGGCACAGCCTGGTGTGATAGGGAAAATATTTCGACAGCGGCGCCGAGGTCACGCCTTCGCCGATATTGGCCTCGATCAGGACGTGCGGCTCGCCATCGTCCTCGGTCGCGCCGTCGATCGGGCCGACGAACAGCGCGGCATGCGACCAGGTCGATTGCGTGAGATACTTGATGATGCCGGAAACCCGGTTGTTGCCCTCGACCAGCAAAACGTCGCCGGGCTCCATGATGCCGCGCAGATGTTCGGGATCGCTCGGCGTGAACGGCTCATAGCCCGGCACCTCCTTCTGAAGGTACCCCGCGATCCATTGGCCTACGGTATCGAGCACGACACCCATGATAATTCCCCCCGGCGGCCTTTCTGACCATTTCTTTGTGTGTCCCAATCATGGTCGCAAGCCGTTGCAATTTAGTTCATGAACGGGAGCGGCCCATCATGAATGGTTTACCATGATGGTTGCCGCGCCCGCGCAGATACGGCAAGTTCGCCAGATGTTCTCTCATTTCTAAAAGTTCCGGAAACCATGACATGACAATGACGCGCCGGGATTTCCTGTCGGCGTCCGCAGCGCTCGCGGCGACACCGGCTTTCGGCGCCCGCGCATGGGCCGCGCCGCTGCCGCGCGACGCCGACATCATCGTGATCGGCGCCGGGGCCGCCGGCATATCCGCGGCGCGGCGCGTCATGGCGGCAAACCGCAGGGTCATCGTCGTGGAAGCCTCCGGCCAGATCGGCGGCCGCTGCCTCACCGACACCGCGACATTCGGCGTGCCGTTCGATCGCGGGGCGCGGTGGATGTACAATCCCGAGACCAACCCGATGATCAAGCTCGCGCGGGCCGCGGGGCTTGACGTGGCGAACGCGCCGATCGGCCAGAAGATCCGCATCGGCCGCCGCAATGCGCGAGCCGGGGAAACCGAGGAGTTTCTCGCCGCCATGGTGCGCGCCAACCGCGCCATCGACGAAGCCTCCCGCGGCAAGGCCGACGTCGCGTGCGCGTCGGCGCTGCCGAAGGACCTCGGCGTCTGGGCGGGGGCAGCGGAGTTCGCGCTCGGCGCCAGTTTCGCGGGCAAGGATCTGAAGGACCTCTCCGCGGTCGACAAGGCGCGCGCGCAGGACCGCAATGCCGCGCTGGTCTGCCGGCAGGGCATGGGAGCGATGATCGCAAGGTTGGGCGAGCAGGTCCCGCTGGCGTTGTCGACACCGGCGGGCCGCGTCAGCTGGAGCAACCGCGATGTCACGGTGGAAACGCCCGCCGGCAAGATTGTCGCACGCGCCGCCATCGTCACGGTGTCGAGCAACGTGCTGGCCGCAGGTAACATCAGGTTCACGCCCGAGATTCCGAAACGTCAGCTCGATGCCGCGGCAAGACTGAGCCTCGGCAGTCTCGATCGCATCGTGCTGCAGCTCGAGGGCAACCCGCTCGGGCTCGGGCGTGACGACCTTCTTGTCGAGCAAAGCAATTCGACGCGGACCGCGCTGCTGTTCGCCAACATGGCGGGATCGTCGCTGTGCTCGATCGACGTCGGCGGCTCCTTTGGCCGCGATCTCTCCGCGCAGGGCGAAGCGGCCATGGTGGCCTTCGCCAGGGAATGGCTCACCCGACTGTTCGGCAGCGAAGTCGCCACCGCCGTGAAGAAATGGAGCGCGACGCGCTGGAACGCCGCGCCCTTCACGCTGGGCGCGATGTCATCGGCCGCCCCGGGCGGGCAGGGATCGCGAAAGATCCTGACCGAACCGTTTGGCTGCATGTTTCTCGCCGGCGAGGCGACCCACGAAACCCTGTGGGGCACCGTCGACGGCGCCTGGGAAAGCGGCGAGCGCGCGGCGGAAGCGGCGTTGCGCCGGATCGGCGCGCTGAAGGAAGAGCCGGTGGCGCCGGCGCAGAAGCAGCGGCAGCAACGGCGGCGCACGGCGCCTGCCCGAGCGCCGGCAGAGGTGCCGATCAATTGAAGCCATCAAGATCGAAGGCGTTGATTTCGTGGTCGAGCGGCAAGGACAGCGCATTCGCGCTGCATGAAGTCAGGCGATCGGGCGAATTCGAGGTGGTAGGCGCCTTGACGACAGTAACCGAGACGTTCGCGCGGGTGTCGATCCACGGCGTGCGTCAGGAAATCCTGCTCGCGCAACTCGACGCCGCCGGTCTGCCGCCGCGCATCGTGCCGATCCCATACCCTTGCCCGAACGAGATTTACGAAGCGCGGATGGGCGAGGCCGTCGCGCAGGCGGTGCGGGACGGCATCACCCACATCATCTTCGGCGATCTCTACCTCGCGGATATCCGCGCCTATCGCGAACAGAAGCTGGTGGGCACCGGGCTTACGCCGGTGTTTCCCTTGTGGGAGCGGCCGACCCTGCCGCTGGCGCATGCGATGCTCGCAAGCGGGCTCGAGGCCTGGCTCGCCACCGTCGATCTGAAACGCCTGCCGGCGGAATTCGCGGGCCGCAAATTCGATCTTTCCTTGCTGGCCGATCTGCCCGAGGGCGTCGATCCCTGCGGCGAGAATGGTGAGTTTCACACTTGCGTCGTGGCCGGACCGATTTTCTCGAAGCGACTTCCGGTGGTGACGGGCGAACGCGTCGAGCGCGATGGCTATGCCTATTGCGATCTGGTGATGGAGAAATCGTAGGGCGGGCAAAGGCGCGCTCTTCGCGCCGTACCCACCAATTGCACGCGCGAGAGAAGATGGTGGGCACGGCGCAAGTGCGCTCTTTGCCACCCTCCGATTTTACGCCATCACCGCAACAGCCCATCCAGCGCCGGCAGGCCGATGAGTACCGCCGCCGCGATCAGGGCGTAGCAGATGGTGCGGAACAGTGTTTCGCTGGCGCGGCCGAACAGCTGGGCGCCGATCAGGACGCCGACGGCGTAAACCGGGCCGACCAGCAGCGAGAATCGGATAGCATCGGACGTGATCAGCCCGGTCAGCGAATAGCTCACCGCCGAGAAAAAGTCGGAAGCCGCAAAGAACAGCAGGATGTTGGCGCGCGCGATCACGGATGCGACCGGGCGGCCGAGCCAGTAGCCGACGATCGGCGGCCCGCCGGTCTGCGCCAGCCCGCTGCAGAAACCCGACAGGCCACCAATGCCGATCGAGATCGCCGCATGGTCCTTGCCGCGATAGCGCCAGCCCGACAGCAGTAGCACCAGCAGCGCGAACACGAAGCCGGAGATGATCCAGCGCGTCGTCACCGGGTCGAGCCGGCTCAGGAAGTAGGTTCCGATCGGCACGCCAATCAGCGCGCCGAACACCATGACGGAAGTGGCCTTGCGGTCGGCCTGCTTCAACGCATTCGGAATCAACGGCAATGCCGCGATGAAATCGATGATGAGCAGAACGGCCGCGACCAGTTGCGGCGCGGCCATGCTGCTGGCCAGCGGCATGAAGATCAGCGCGGAGCCGAAGCCGGAAAATCCGCGCGCTGCGCCTGATACGAAGCCGATCGCGCAAATGGCGATCGCGGCGTTGAGGTTGACGTCGGCCGGGATGAGCCCGATGAGGCTCATCCGCGCAGGCTGCCGCCAGTCTTCTTAGTCACCTCAGCCACGATCCTGGCGGCGACCGCCTCGATCTCCTGATCGGTCAAGGTCTTCTCGCGCGGCTGGATCGTCACCGCGATCGCGATCGACTTCTTGCCGTCATCGATGCCCTTGCCCTCGTAGACGTCGAACACGGAGACATCCGTGATCAGCTTCTTGTCGACACCCTGCGCCGCGCGAACGATGTCGCCCGATCTGACGCCGCGGTCGACGATGAAGGCAAAGTCGCGCGACACCGGCTGGAACGCCGAGAGTTCGATCACCGCCTTGGCGCGGGTCGGCTTCACCTTGGCGGCCGGGATGCGATCGAGGATCACCTCGAACGCGATGACAGGGCCGTCGGCGCCAAGCTGCTCCAGCACGCGCGGATGCAACTCGCCGAAATATCCGAGCACGTTTTGCGGGCCGATCTGGATGGTGCCGGAACGACCCGGATGCAACCAGCCGGCGCCGCCGGTCACCACCTGCAGCGCCTGCATCGGCGCGCCGGCCGCGGCCAGCACGGCGAACGCATCGGCCTTGGCGTCCAGCGCATCCGTTGCCGCCGCGCCGGACCAGTGCCGTCCCATGCCCTTCGACGACGCGAAGCCATGGCGAACGCCTGACGCGGCGACCAGTTGATCCTCGGGCTTGTCGCCCTTGAATATCTGGCCGACCTCGAACAGCGCCACGTCCGCAAGGCCGCGGTTGGCATTGGCCTGAACGGCCGCGACCAGACCCGGCAGCAGGCTCGGCCGCATGTCGGACTGATCCGACGCGATCGGATTGGCCAGTGTGAGCTGGGGCTGCCCGCCGCCGAACAATTCGGCCGCGGGTTTCGCGATGAACGACCAGGTTACCGCCTCGATCATGCCGCGCGCGGCCAGCGCGCGCTTGGCGCGGCGGGTGCGCAGCTGGATCGGGCTAAGGATCGGCTTGCGCGGCGCATCACCGCGGTCGAACGGCGTCATCGGCACCTGGTCGACGCCGACGATGCGCACGATTTCCTCGACGATGTCGGCCTTGCCGTGCACGTCGGAGCGCCATGACGGCACCGCGATCTTCACCACCGCGCCGCTGCCGGCCACCATGAAACCGAGATGGCCGAGAATGCGCCTGACTTCGCCGAGCGGAATTTCGATCGCCGCCAGCCGCTTGATCTCGCTGAGCGGAAAATCGATGATCTTGTCTTCGCCCCAGGTCTTGCCGACCACGACATTTTCCGACGGCGTGCCGCCGCACAGCTCCATCACCAGCCGCGTGGCCATCTCCAGCCCCGGCACCATGAAGGCGGGATCGACGCCGCGCTCGAAGCGATAGCGCGCGTCGGAATTGATGCCGAGCTTGCGGCCGGTCTGGGCAATGTTGATCTCGTTCCACAGCGCCGATTCGATCAGCACGTCTGATGTGTTCTCGTCGCAGCCGGAGGCTTCGCCGCCCATGATGCCGGCCAGCGATTCGACGCCGTTCTCGTCCGCGATAACGCAGATACCGTTGTCGAGCCCGTAGATGCGGCCGTCGAGCGCCAGCAGCGTCTCGCCGTCGCGGGCGTGGCGCACGACAAGGTTGCCCTTCACCTTCGCCGCGTCGAACACATGCAGGGGGCGGGCGCGGTCGTAGGTCATGAAGTTGGTGATGTCGACCAGCGCATTGATCGGCCGCAGCCCGATCGAGGTCAGGCGCTGCTGCAGCCATTCCGGCGACGGGCCGTTCTTGACGCCGCGCACCAGCCGCAAGGCAAAGCCGGGACACAGCGTGGCGTCCTCGATGGTGACCTTTACCGGGCAGGGGAACTCGCCCTTGATCGGCTTGATGCCGGGGTCGATCAACTTGCCCATGTCGGCGGCGGAAAGATCGCGGGCGATGCCATGCACGCCGGTGCAATCCTGCCGGTTCGGCGTCAGGTTGATCTCCAGCACGGGATCG
>JBKJUA010000320.1:0-3681 GCA_046590305.1 Bradyrhizobium sp. | reverse complement strand
GCTCGGCTCGATCTATGGCCTGATCGCCATCGGCTACACCATGGTCTATGGCATCGTCGGCATGATCAATTTCGCCCATGGCGATATTTTCATGATCGGCGGCTTCACCGCGCTGATCGCGTTCCTGATCCTGGTCTCGTTCGGCCTCACCGTGGTTCCGCTGATCCTGCTGGTCGTGCTTTTGGTCGCGATGGCGCTCACCGCGCTGTACGGCTGGACCGTGGAGCGCATCGCCTACCGGCCGCTGCGGCACTCGTTCCGCCTCGCCCCGATGCTGTCGGCGATCGGCATGTCGTTCGTGCTGACCAACTTCTCGCAGGTGGCGCAGGGCGCACGGGTCAAGCCGGTGCCGCCGATCATCACCGGCGGCTACACGCTGTATGAAGCCGACGGGTTCGTGGTGCGGCTGTCCAACGTCCAGATCATCGTGGTGCTCACCACCATCGTGTTGCTGGCGCTGTTCACCTGGCTGGTGGCGCGGACCCGGCTCGGCCGCGACATGCGCGCCTGCGAGCAGGACCAGACCATGGCTTCGCTGCTCGGGGTCGATGTCGATCGCACCATCTCCATGACCTTCGTCATCGGCGCGGCGCTGGCTGCGGTCGCCGGCATGATGTACCTGCTCTATTACGGCCAGGTCGACTTCTTCATGGGCTTCGTCGCCGGCATCAAGGCCTTCACCGCGGCGGTGCTTGGCGGCATCGGCTCGCTGCCCGGCGCGATGCTGGGCGGACTTCTGATCGGCCTGATCGAGACCATGTGGTCGGCGTATTTCTCGGTCGAATACAAGGATGTCGCCGCGTTCTCGATCCTGATCGTCGTGCTGATCTTCATGCCGACCGGCCTGCTCGGCCGCCCCGAAGTCGAAAAAGTCTGATGGCCGGCGTGACAGCCTCCGCGCCCGGTCCATCGGCGGCATCACCCGCGCCCGGCGCAGCCTTCATCTTCAAGAAAGCCCTGATCAGCGCCCTGGTGGCGCTGGTGCTGTTTTCGCTGATGATCGGGGTCCGCACCGATGCCGGCCCTGACGGCCAGCTCACCTACTGGACCCGGTTCGGCGATCTCGCCATCATGGTCGCCACCGTGTTCGGCGGCAGCATCGTGGTCGAATTGCTGCGGCAGTGGTGGGGGCCGGTCGGCACTATCAGGATCGTGCCGCCATCGGTGCAAAGCGGCCTTGCCGTCGCGCGCCGCGGCATCGCGCCGGTGCTGCTGGTGTTCACTTTTCTGGTGCCGGTGATCTTCTACAATGAGCGCTACATTCTCGATCTCGGCATCCTGGTGCTGACCTATGTGATGCTGGGATGGGGGCTGAACGTGGTGGTCGGCCTCGCGGGCCTGCTCGACCTCGGCTATGTCGCGTTCTATGCCGTCGGCGCCTATTCCTACGCCCTGCTGGCGACCAACTTCGGATTTTCATTCTGGATCTGCCTGCCGCTGGCCGGGATTCTCGCCGCGTTCTGCGGCGTGCTGCTGGGATTTCCGGTGCTGCGGCTGCGCGGCGACTATCTCGCCATCGTCACGCTGGCGTTCGGCGAGATCATCCGCCTCGTCATCATCAACTGGCAAAGCCTGACCGGCGGCCCGAACGGCGTCACCGGGATTCCCCGGCCGTCCTTCTTCGGCATTCCCCTGACGCCTGGCGATGACGGACTGGCCGCCAAGCTCGGCATCGAGTTCTCGACGACCCACCGCATCGTGTTTCTGTTCTACCTGATCCTGGCGCTTGCGCTGCTCACCAACTGGGTGACGATCCGGCTGCGCCGCCTGCCGATCGGCCGCGCCTGGGAAGCCCTGCGCGAGGACGAGGTCGCCTGCCGCGCGCTCGGCATCAACACCACGACGACAAAACTCACGGCCTTCGCGACCGGCGCCATGTTCGGCGGCCTGGCCGGCGCGTTCTTCGCCACGCGGCAGGGTTTCATCAGCCCGGAATCCTTCACTTTCCACGAATCGGCGCTGGTGCTGGCGATCGTCGTGCTCGGCGGCATGGGCTCGCAGCTCGGCGTCGCGCTCGCCGCACTGGTCATGATCGGCGGTTTCGAGCTGTTCCGCGGGCTCGAACAGTTCCGCATGCTGGTTTTCGGGCTCGCCATGGTGCTGCTGATGATCTGGCGGCCGCGCGGGCTGATCGGCCACCGCGCCCCCACCGTGTTCCTGCACCACAGCCAGGCCATCTCGTCCGACCTCGTCAAGGAGGGTCACGGATGAGCGCGGATTGCATCCTCAACGTCGATCATCTGTCGATGCGCTTCGGCGGCATTGTCGCCGTCAACGATCTCACCTTCGGCGCCGAACGGCGCAAGATCACCGCCCTGATCGGGCCGAACGGCGCCGGCAAGACCACGGTGTTCAACTGCATCACCGGCTTCTACAAGCCGAGCGGCGGCAGCCTGAGGCTCACGCATGATGATGGCCGGCAAATTCAACTCGAGCGCCTGAACGATTTCCGGATCTCCAAGCAGGCCAAAGTCGCACGCACCTTCCAGAACATCCGGCTGTTTCCCGGCATGACCGCGCTGGAAAACCTGATGGTCGCCCAGCACAATTCGCTGATGCTGGCATCCGGCTTTACCTTTCTGGGATTGATCGGCGCGCCGTCGTGGCGCTCCGCTGAAAAGCGCGCGATCGATCTGTCGAAACTCTGGCTCGCGCGCATCGGCCTGCTGGACCGCGCCGACGACGCCGCTGGCAATCTGCCCTATGGCGACCAGCGCCGGCTCGAAATCGCCCGCGCGATGTGCACCGAACCCGCTTTGCTGTGCCTCGACGAGCCCGCGGCCGGCCTGAACGCGCGGGAAAGTGCTGCCCTGAGCGAATTGCTGCTCACGATCCGCGCCGATCACGGCACCTCGATTCTCCTGATCGAGCATGACATGTCGGTGGTGATGGAAATTTCCGACCACGTCGTGGTGATGGATTACGGCGTCAAGATATCGGAAGGCACGCCAAAGCAGATCCGCGACGATCCCAAGGTGATCGCGGCCTATCTCGGCGCCGACGAGGAAGAAGCGATCGCGGTGATGGAGAGCGGAACGTGACGGTGCCTTCCTCCGCGCCCCTCCTCGAAATCCGCTCCCTGCGCGCCGCCTATGGCAAGATCGAGGCGCTGAAGGGCGTCGATCTCGCGATCAACCCCGGCGAGATCGTCGCCCTGATCGGCGCCAATGGCGCCGGCAAGTCGACGCTGATGATGACGGTATTCGGCCGGCCGCGCGCCCGCTCCGGGCAGATCCTGTTCGACGGCAACGATATCACCGGCGTGCCGACCCACGAGATCGCGCGGATGCGCATCGCGCAGTCGCCCGAAGGCCGCCGGATTTTCCCGCGCATGAGCGTGGCGGAAAACCTGCAGATGGGGGCCGACGCCACCGACTGCAGCGAGACCGAGCGCACCGCCGGGCTGGAGCGCGTGACGGCGCTGTTTCCGCGGCTGAGGGAGCGCATGACGCAGCGCGGCGGCACGCTGTCCGGCGGCGAACAGCAGATGCTGGCGATCGGCCGCGCCCTGATGAGCCGCCCTCGCCTCTTGATGCTCGACGAGCCATCGCTGGGGCTGGCGCCGCTGATCGCGCGGCAGATTTTCGACGCCATCCGG
This sequence comes from Bradyrhizobium sp., assembly GCA_046590305.1. Lineage (GTDB taxonomy): Bacteria > Pseudomonadota > Alphaproteobacteria > Rhizobiales > Xanthobacteraceae > Bradyrhizobium. Next base: position 83 of record JBKJUA010000320.1, on the reverse strand, counting down.
ACCCTGAACCGGCAGGACGGCCTCACCGTGCTGATCGTCGAGCAGAACGCCAATCACGCGCTGCGGCTGGCCCATCGCGGCTA
>JBKJUA010000318.1:0-13435 GCA_046590305.1 Bradyrhizobium sp. | reverse complement strand
CCGAACTGGCCGGTGGCATGATCGCGGGCGATGATCGACCAGGTCATCCCAAAACCCTTACCGTCCGGCCGCGTAGCCCTGCATGCCCCTTGGATTGGCGGCAGCGCGGCGGCGGCGGCCGAGTTTCGAGGCCGCAGTGAGGCGGCCCTCCGACCAGGCGGGGCCGGTCTCCACGACATGGCCGCGATCCTTCAGGACATCGACGGTCGCCTTCGGCACGCGGTCTTCCACGACCAGCACGCCGGGCCGCGAGGTGCGCGGCCAGAATGAAATCGGGAAATGCTCGGAATGCCAGGCCGGCGCGTCGATCGCTTCCTGCAGGTTCATGTTGGCGTGAACGTGCCGCAGAAAAAATTGCGTGGTCCACTGGTCCTGCTGGTCGCCGCCGGGCGAACCCCAGGCCATGTACGGCTCGCCGTCGCGCAGGCACATGGTCGGCGAGAGCGTGGTGCGTGGGCGCTTGCCCGGCGCCAATGCCGCGGGGTGATTGTCCTCGAGCCAGAACATCTGGGCGCGGCTGCCGAGGCAGAAGCCGAGCTCGGGAATCACCGGTGAGGACTGCAGCCAGCCGCCGGACGGCGTCGCCGAGATCATGTTGCCGGCCTGGTCGATGATGTCAAAATGCACGGTATCACCGCGCACCTCGCCGAAGCGGCCGACGGTCGGCTCGCCCGCGCCCATCGCGCCGACCGCCTCGCGCTGACCTTCCTGTCGGCGCAGCTTTACCACGGAGCCGAAGCCTTCCACCGAGCCGGGCAGGAAATCGAGCGAGGCACTGTCTTTCGAGATCAGCTTGCGACGCCCGTCATTGTAGGCGTCCGACAGCAGCGTCGCGATCGGGATCTCGCTGAAGTCAGGATCGCCATAAAACTTCTCACGGTCGGCGAAAGCGAGTTTGGCGGCTTCGGTCCACAAATGAATGAACTCCGGTCCTGTGGGATCGAGCCCGTCGAGCTCAAATCCCTTCAGCAGCGCCAGCTGCTGCAGCATGACCGGGCCCTGGCTCCAGACCCCGGGCTTGCAGACGGTGTAGCGGCCATAGTCGTAAGTGAGCGGCGCTTCGACCGAGGGCTGCCAGCGCGCCATGTCGTCGGCGCGCAGCACGCCCCTATGCGGCGAGCCGCTGACGTCCATGATGTCCTGAGTGCGGCAGAACTTGTCGATCGCCTCGGCGACGAAACCCTTCGACCATGCGCGTCGCGCCGCTTCGATCTGTGCGACTCGGTCGCTGCCCGCGCTTTCGGCTTCCTTCAGGATACGGGCGTAGGTTTCCGACAGCGTCTTGTTGGTGAACAGCGTGCCGGGTCTCGGCACTTCGTTGTTCGGCAGATAGACCGCGGCGGACGTCTTCCAGTGCGTGCGGAACATTTTCTCGACGGTCTGGATGGTCGCGGCGGCGCGCTCCACCAGCGGGTAGCCGTCGCGGGCATAGGCGATGGCGGGCTCCAGTACGTCGCGCAGCCGAAGCGTTCCGTAGTCGCGCAACAGCAGCATCCAGGATTCGAAGGTGCCGGGCACGCAGGCCGCCAACAGTCCGGTGCCGGGCACCATTTCGAGACCCTCGCTGCGATAATGCGCGATGGTGGCGCCAGCGGGGGCAGGGCCCTGGCCGCAAATCACCTCGGTGCGCGCGCGCTTGACGTCGTGGACAATGATCGGCACGTCGCCGCCCGGCCCGTTCAGATGTGGCTCCACCACCTGCAGCGTGAAGGCGGTAGCGACACCGGCATCGAAAGCATTGCCGCCTTTTTCCAGCGTCGCCATCCCGACCGCGGTCGCGATCCAGTGGGTGGAGGTCACGACCCCGAAGGTGCCTTCGATTTCCGGCCGGGTGGTGAAGGGATCAGGATTGATGTTGCTCATGGGGATCCATCGGTGCGCTTGGGCCGCGGGGGCCGCGGCACTTGACCACAGCCGGGACGGCCTGCCAACCAAGCCGGAACGCATTGCTGCTCCCATCGCGATGATCAGGCTGGCGCGGTGGCGCGCTCCGGATCGTTGACGGCGTGGCAGGCAACCCCGTCGATCAGCGCGGGCGCGACCTTGCGGCAGCGGTCGAACACCAGCGGACAGCGCGGGTTGAAGGCGCAGCCGGGCGGCGGATCGATCGGGTTGGGAATTTCGCCCTGCACCGGGACCCGCTGGCGGCCGGACATTGCGAGATCGGGAACCGCGCCCAACAACATTTTGGTGTAGGGCATTCGCGGGTTGCTGAAGAGTTCGCGGCCTTCGGCGATCTCGACGATGCGGCCGAGATACATCACGCCGATGCGGCTCGCCATGTGCCGGACCACCGCGAGGTTGTGGCTGATAAAGAGATAGGTGAGGCCGAACTTGTCCTGCAGGTCGCGCATCAGATTGAGGATCTGCGCCTGCACCGAAACATCGAGCGCCGAGGTCGGCTCGTCGCAGACGATGAACTCGGCTTCCGACGCCAGCGCGCGGGCGATGGCGATTCGTTGCCGCTGTCCGCCGGAGAATTCGTGCGGATATTTCCAGCCGTCGTCGGCATGCAGGCCGACGAGTGACAGCAATTCTCCGACCCGCGCCTGGATGTTGCGCTCGCCCTCGATCAGGTTGAAGGCGCGGATCGGTTCGGCGACGATGGCATCGACCCGGAAGCGCGGATTGAGGCTGGCATAGGGATCCTGGAAGATCATCTGGATGCGGCGGCGCAGCTGCTGGCGCGCCTGCAACTGCTTGGCGGCGCTCATCGACACGCCGTCGATGATGACTTCGCCCGAACTCGGCGGCAGCAGGCCGACCACCATGCGGGCGACGGTGGTCTTGCCGGAGCCGGATTCGCCGACCAGGGCGAAGGTCTCGCCCTTGCGGATGTCGAAGGTGACGCCGTCCACCGCCTTGAGAAATTCGAGATGGCCGCCCTCGATCACCCGGTTGAGCCAGGGTTTCGAGACGTCGAACACGCGGCGCAGATTCTTGACGTCGATGAAGGGGGCTGAACTCATGCCGCGGATTCCGTCGCCGCGCTGTCGTAGAGATGGCAGGCCACGGCCTGGGAGCCTTGCCGGACCGGTTCCGGCCGCTCGACCCGGCAGCGATCGAATGCGAAGGCGCAGCGCGGGTTGAACGGGCAACCCGGCGGGATCGCCGACAGCCGCGGCATTGAGCCGGGTATCTGGACCAGGCGATCGGTGTCGCTGGCGAGCGTCGGGATCGCGCCCATCAGGCCCTTGGCGTAAGGATGCAGCGGATTTTGCACCACGTCCAGCACCGGGCCGATCTCGGCGATGCGGCCGGAATACATTACCGCGACGCGGTCGGAGGTCTCGGCGATCACGCCCATGTCGTGGGTCACCAGCATCACGGCGGTGCCGTGATCGCGCCCGAGACGTTTGATCAGCGAGATGATCTGGGCCTGCACCGAAACGTCGAGCGCGGTGGTTGGCTCGTCCGCGATGATCAGTTCCGGCTCGGCGCAGATCGCCAGCGCGATGACGACGCGCTGGCGCATGCCGCCGGAGAATTCATGCGGATAGGCGTCGATGCGTTTTTCCGGGGCGGGAATGCCGACCTCTGCCAACAGGTCGATGGCGCGCTTGCGCGCCGCCGTTTCCGACAGATTGAGATGCGTCTTGATGGTCTCGACCAGCTGGTCGCCGATCCGGTACAGCGGATTGAGGCTGGTGAGCGGGTCCTGGAAGATCATGCCGATGCGTTTGCCCCGGATACGGCGCAACTCTTCCGGCGGCAGATTGTCGATCCGCATGCCCGACAGATAGATCTCGCCGCCGGCGATGCGGCCGGGCCGGTCGATCAGGCCGATGACCGCGAGGCCGGTGACGGACTTGCCGGCGCCGGATTCACCGACCACGCCCAGCACCTCGCCCTTGGCGATGTCGAACGACACTCCGTCGATGGCGCGCAGCTTGTCGCGGCGGGTGACGAATTCCACCTTCAGATTGCGCACGGAAAGAACGGGTTCGCTCATTGGGTCGGACGCGTGGGTGTTGCGGCGCTGCTCATCGGAGTTTCGGGTTGAGCGCATCGCGCAGCCAGTCGCCGAGCAGGTTGATCGCCAGGATCAGCGACGCCAGCGCGAGTCCCGGAAACGCCACGATCCACCATTCACCCGCGAACAGGTAATTATTGCCGATCCGGATCAGGGTGCCGAGCGAGGGCATGGTGTCGGGCATGCCGGCTCCGAGAAACGACAGCGTCGCCTCGGTGATGACGGCGAGCGCGAGGTTGATGGTAGCGATCACCAGGATCGGTCCCATCGCGTTGGGCAGCACGTGACGCAGCATGATCACGGGCGCGGGCAGGCCGATCAGCTGCGCCGCCGCCACGTAATCCTTGTTCTTCTCCACCATGACCGAGCCGCGTACGGTGCGCGCATACTGCACCCAGAAACTCAATCCGATCGCGAACACCAGCACGCCCAGCGTGCTGGTGGCGTCGAGGCTGTTGCCGAACACCGATTTGACCACGCCGTTGATCAGGAGCGCGATCAGGATGGCGGGGAAGGTCAGCTGCACGTCGGCGATCCGCATGATCAGGCCGTCGACCGCGCCGCCGACATAGCCCGCAATCAGTCCGAGGATGATGCCGAGGGTGCCGGAGAACAAAACGCCGAGAAAGCCGACCGTGAGCGATATCCGCAAGCCGTAGAGAATGGCGGAAAACACGTCGCGGCCCTGTTCGTCCGTGCCGAGCAGGAACGGGCTTTGTCCATCCGCGGTCCACAGCGGCGAGATCCGCGAATTCATCAGTTGAAGCTGCGCCGGATCGAACGGATTCTGCACCGCCAGCAGCGGTGCCAGCAGCGCCAGCATAAAGAACAGCAGGGTCACGGCGCCCGCGACCATCGTCATTCGCGAGCGCCGGAACGAATAGAACACGTCGCTGTCGAGGGCGCGCTTGAGCCAGCCGCTGCCGGCATGCGGGCGCGGCGCGCTCGGTTCGACGGGGTGCGGCACGACGGCGTCGCTCATCAGGGAGATTCCGGGTTCAGGTCGGGCGGCGGAGGGTGGAGCGTAGCCGCGGATCGACCACCGTATAGAGAATATCGACCACGAGATTGATGGTGACGAAGATCAGGGACACCATCAAGAGGTAGGCGGCCATGATCGGAATATCGACGTTCTGCACGGCTTGCACGAACAACAATCCCATGCCCGGCCATTGGAAGACGGTTTCGGTAATGATTGCAAATGCAATAACCGAGCCAAACTGCAGGCCGGCGACGGTGATCACCGGCACCAGCGTGTTCCGCAGCGCGTGCCCGAAATGGATCGCCCGGGTCGTCAGGCCGCGCGCCCGCGCAAAGCGGATGTAGTCGGTGCGCAGCACCTCGAGCATCTCGGCCCGCACCAGCCGCATGATCAACGTCATCTGGAACAGGCCGAGCGTAACCGAGGGCATGATCAGGGCCTTGAGCCCGGAAATGGTCAGCAGGCCGGTGGTCCACCAGCCCAGTTGCACCACCTCGCCGCGGCCGAACGACGGCAGCCAGCCCAGCACCACCGCGAACAGATAGATCAGGAGGATGCCGATCAGGAAGGTCGGCAGCGAAATTCCGATCAGCGACACCGCCTGGAATACCTTGGCCAGAAACGTATCGCGTTTCAGCGCCGAATAGACCCCCATCAGGATGCCGAACACCATCGCGAAAACGGTGGCACAGGCGGCGAGTTCCAGCGTTGCCGGCATTCGCTCCATCAGCAGATTCGAAACCGGCTGGCGAAATTGATAGGAGACGCCGAATTTGAATTGTGCGGCATTGGCGAAATAGCGGGCGAATTGCAGCGGCACGGGATCGTCGAGCCCGAGTGACTTGCGCACGGCCTCGCGTTCGGCGGCCGGCGTATCCAGCGAGACGATCTGGTTGACCGGATCGCCCGCGAAACGAAACATCGAGAACGAGATGATCCCGACCGCGATCATGACGCCAATCGCCTGGATGGCCCGGCGAAGAGTGAAAGCGAGCATGTGTTCCTTTCACTTGGGGTGTGGCGGGCGGGCGTCAGCCCAAAATGAACGGTCCCGGGAGCGGGAAGCCACCGGGACCATGAATTCGGGACCGTCTAGTCCTGTTTGGTTGCCCAATACGGCATAACCTGATTGTCGGGGCGCTGCGTCAGTTTCACCTTCTTCGATACCCCCCATGCCAGCGCCTGCTGATGCAACGGGATGTAGCCGAAATCCTTGGCGCCGATCTCGAACGCTTCCTTGATCAGGAGATCGCGTTTGGTGTTATCGGTCTCCAGCAGCACCTTGTCGGCAATTTCGTCCAGCTTCTTGTTGCAGTAGCCGCCGAGATTGGCCTCGCCGCGGTTGGACTTCGGATCGTCGCGGCATCCCATGATGTCGTGCAGGACGTTGTGCGCATCCGAGGTGCCTGGCGTCCAGCCCAGCAGATAGAACGACGTCTGGTAGCCGCCGGGCTTCAGCACCTTGGCGAAATACTGCGCCTTGGGCTGCGCCAGCAGGTTCACCTTGACGCCGATGCGCGCCAGCATGCCGACCACCGCCTGGCAGATCGCGGCGTCGTTGACATAGCGGTCGTTCGGGCAATCCATCGTGACTTCGAAACCGTCGGGATAGCCGGCCTCGGTCAGAAGCTTCTTGGCGCCGTCGGGATCGAGTTTCGGACGGGTGAAGTCCTTGGAAAGCGGGAACAGCTGCGGCGCGATCATCAGCGCCGATGGTGTCGACAGTCCGCGCATCACGCGGGTCTTGATCAGCTCGATGTCGATCGCCTTGTAGATCGCCTCGCGGACCTTGATGTCCTTGAACGGGTTCTTGCCCTTGATGTTCGAATACAGGAGTTCATCGCGGACCTGATCCATGCCGAGAAAGATCGTTCGCAGCTCGGGCCCCTTCAGCACCTGGGCATTTGGGCTGGAGTCGACGCGAGAGATATCCTGCAGCGGAACCGGCTCGATGACGTCAACTTCACCTGACAGCAGCGCCGCCACGCGTGTGGCGTCCGAGCCGATCGGCGTGAAGATGATCTCCTTGAGATTGTGTTCGGGCTTGCGCCACGGGTTCGGATTCGCCTTGAACACGGTCTTGACGCCGGGCTGGTGGCTTTCGATGGTGAAGGCGCCGGTGCCGTTGGCGTTGAGCGAAGCAAAACTCGGCGAGGTCGCCGCGGCCGGCGTCGGCGCTGCCGCGTTGTTCGCCTCGGACCATTCCTTGTCCATGATGTACCAGGTATCCCACTGGGAATGCAGAATGGGATTCGGCGAGGTCAGGATGAAATCCACGGTGTGGTCGTCGATCTTGACGACCTTGGCATCTTTGGCAATGCGGGTCTGCAGGTTGGAACCGGCGGCCCTGACGCGGTCGGCCGAAAACACCACGTCGTCGGCGGTGAAGGGGTTGCCGTTCGAGAACTTGACGTTCTTGCGCAGATGGAAGCGCCAGCGTGTCGGCTCCGGCGTTTCCCAGCGTTCCGCAAGGCCGGGAATGATCTTCAGATCCTTGTCGCGCGCGATCAGGCCTTCATAGACCTGCCCGATATGGGCGTGGGTGGTGCTTTCGTTGAGGGTATAGGGGTCGAGCGATTTGAGGTCGCCCTGGTTGGCATAGCGCAGGGTTTGGGCCGATGCCGGGGCCATCGCCAAAGCGACGATCGACATGGTGGTCGCTGCGAACAAGGTATGACGTACCGACATGTGTCAGGGTTCTCCGCTGTGGCGCGCTGTTCATTGCTGCATGCGTGGCAGCCATCGCTAGTCCAATATGGCTGATCCATTGTTGCCAGAGTTTGGCCGCCGCGCAAGCGCGATTTCCCCGGATCAGCCCGGTTTGCGCGCCGCTACCGCAGTAGCTAGCTTCGCGCTAGGCAGCGGGAACTGGAACGTAACTTTTAACGGGAGTGCCGTGATGGCGGAATTCAAGGCCGACGTTGTCGTGCTGGGTGCGGGCATGGTCGGTGTCGGCGCGGCCCTGCACCTGCAGCAGCGGGGGCGCGCTGTCATTCTGGTCGACCGGCACGAGCTCGCCGGGGAGGAAACCAGTTTCGGCAATGCGGGAATGATCGAGTGCGCGTCGGTATTTCCCTACATGTTTCCCCGGGATATCGGACAGATCCTCCGCCATGCCCTGAACAGGGCGCCGCAGGTGCGTTACAGCCTCGCCGATCTGCCGAGCTTCCTGCCGTGGCTGTTGCGCTATTATCTCGCCTCCGCGCCGGATCGGGCGCTGCGCGGTGCGCTGGCGGTGATGCCGCTGATTCGCCGCAGCCTGGTCGAGCATGAGACGCTGATGGCTGAAGCCGGCGCGCTGGAGCTGTTGCGGCGGTGCGGCTGGATCAAGATGTATCGCCACGAGGCAACGCTAGCCAATGCGGTGCGGGATTTCGAGCGGGCGAAGCAATACGGGGTTCAGGGCGAAATCCTCGACCACAAGGCGATCATCCAGCGCGAGCCTCACCTCAGCGGCGAATTCGCCGGCGCGGTCCATTTCACCGAACCCGGCTTCGTGCTCGATCCGGGCGGGCTGGCGAAAGCCTATGCTGCGCTGTTTCACCGCAAGGGGGGACGCTTCATGGTCGCCGATGCGCAGACCCTGGAGCAGGAGCCCGGCGGGCGATGGCAGGTCGCGACACCCGAAGGCAGGATCAGTGCGCGTGAGGTCGTGGTGGCGCTCGGACCGTGGTCCGATCTGGTCTTCGGCCGCCTCGGCTATTCGATCCCGTTCAACGTCAAGCGCGGCTACCATATCCACCTGGCGGCGCGCGGCAACGCCGTGCTGCATCATCCCGTGCTCGACGCCGATAATGGCTATGTACTGGCGCCGATGAACCGCGGCATTCGCCTCGCCACCGGGGTCGAATTTGCCCGCCGCGATGCGCCGCCCACCCCGGTGCAGCTGGAGCGGGCGCTGCCATTGGCGCACCAGCTGTTTCCGCTGGGAGAAGCGGTCGATGCGAAGCCCTGGAAGGGCGCCCGGCCGTGCCTGCCCGATATGCTGCCGGTGATCGGGAGGGCGCCTCGTCATGCCGGGCTCTGGTTCGATTTCGGTCACCACCACCACGGGCTGACGCTCGGCCCGGCGACCGGGCGCCTGCTGGCGGAGATGATGACCGGCGAGACGCCGTTTGCCGATCCCGCGCCCTTTGCCGTCGAGCGTTTCGGTTGACCATAGTTGACCATATCTGCCGAATGAGGCCCCCGGGACACCGTCCGGTCCGGTCAGGCCGCTTGCGTCGCGCCGCCCGTCGCGGCGATACTGTGACAAGCGGGCGAACCAGCGGTCAGGAGCCGACATGAAGGTTAACGTTGAAATAGATTGTACGCCGCTCGAAGCCCGGCAGTTCTTCGGGCTTCCGGACGTGCAGCCGATGCAAACGGCGGTCATGGACAAGCTTCAACAGCAGATGCTGGCCAACATCGAAAAGGTTTCGCCGGAAGCGCTGATGCAGAGCTGGTTCACTTTCGATCCGAAAATCGCCGAGCGGTTTGGCGACATGTTCGTGACCATGGCGGGCCTCGGCGGATCGCGCGCCGCCGACAAGAAGTAACGTGACGATCGACCGCAGCAATACGCCCCCACTGGACCGGCTTCGTCCGCCCGGTCTCGGCCTGCTGCTGGCCGAGGCGAGGGGGATATTCGAGTTCAACGCCAGCCTGCTGCTGTCGCCGCTGTTGATGCGCGCGCCGAGGGGCGATGGCCATCCGGTGCTGATGTTGCCGGGCTTCCTTGCCAGCGACCTGTCGATGGCGCCGATGCGCAGATATCTCAGGGAGCTCGGCTACGACAGCCATGCGTGGGAAATGGGCCGCAACACCGGCGGCGTGTCGCGGATGCGCCTTGCGCTGCGGGATCGCCTCGCCGTGATTCATGCCGCCACCGGCCGCAAGGTCAGCCTCGTCGGGTGGAGCCTCGGCGGCGTTTATGCGCGCGATCTGGCACTGCAGGCACCCGACAAAGTGCGATGTGTCGTGACGCTGGGAAGTCCGTTCGCCAACGATGTCAGGGCGACCAACGCGACGCGGCTTTACGAGTTGCTGTCAGGCGAGCGGGCGGACGACAATCCGGAGCTTCGCGCCGCGATCGCAGGCGATCTGCCGGTGCCGGCCACGTCGATCTATTCGCGCACCGACGGTATCGTGAACTGGCGCACCTGCCTGCTGCGCCCTTCCGATACCGCCGAAAATATCGAGGTCCACCTCGCCAGCCATATCGGGCTGGGCGTCAATCCGGCCGCCCTGTGGGCGGTCGCCGATCGCCTGGCCCAGGCGGAGGGCGAATTCAGGCAATTTGACCGATCGGGACCGTTTGCCATTGCATATGCGCCTCCGGAAAATGCACAATCCTGACTAACGTCCCGGCAACAGGGACCGTCTGAAAGACAAAGAAGCGCCACCAAGGCGCCGCGTGATCCGCGGGAGGAGCCAACATGAGTGACGCCAAAAAGCTGACATCGATGGACGCTTCGTTTCTGTATCTGGAAACGCCGGAGATGCCGATGCATGTCGGGAGCATGGCGATCTTCCGCCTGCCCGAGGACTACAAGGGCAACTTCTTCGAGGACTTCAAGGCGATTATCGCCTCGCGACTGCACATCGCGCCGATCCTCAAGGCACGGCTGGAGAAAGCGCCACTCGACATCGATCATCCATCCTGGGTCGAGGACGACCAGTTCGATATCGACCGACACATCTTTCGCGGCAGCCTGCCGGCTCCCCATGATCGCCCGACGCTGGAGCGCATCGTCGGCTGGATGCACGCCAAGCTGCTCAACCGCGCCCGTCCGCTCTGGGAGTTCTACGTCTTCGAAGGCATGAAGGACAACGAGATCGGGCTCTATTCCAAGATGCATCACGCCTGCGTCGACGGCGGCGCCGGTGCGGCGCTGACCAATATGATCTACGACGTGACGCCGGTCCCGAGGACCATCGAGCCGCCGACGGCGCGGGCCAGGACCGGGCAGGAGCCGCGCGACTTCGCCGCCAATTTTATCGATTCGTATCAGGCGCTGTGGCGCCAGCCCTTCGATGCCTCCGCCGCGCCGAAGAGCATCGATCTGCCGCGCTCCGGCAAGAGCGATCTCGGATCGATCCTGTTCGACAACGCCATGTTCCAGATCGAATCCGCGGTGAAGTTCGCCGGCAGCATTCCCACCATGCTGAAGAGCGTGTCCGACGTGGTCGGCAAGATCTCCGATCCGAAGTCGCGCGACAGCATCGCCAGCATGGCGTCGCCATCGACCATCCTGAACAAGGCGATCTCGTCGGAGCGCAGCTTTGCCGGCGTCTCGATCTCGTTGTCGCGCGCCAAGGCGGTGGCCAAGCAATCCGGCGGCAAGCTCAACGACGTCGTGCTGGCGCTGTCGTCCGGCGTGGTGCGGCGCTATCTGCTGCAGCAGGGCGCGCTGCCGACCAAATCGATGACGGCCGCGGTGCCGATCTCGTTGCGCGAAGAGGGCAACACCGATTCCAACAACCAGGTGTTCGGCATGATCTGCTCGATCGCCACCAACGTCGAGGATCCCAAGGCGCGGCTGGAAGCGATCATCGCGCAATCCACCAAGTCGAAGGAGATGTCGCATCCGCTGCGCGCCCTGATGCCGCAGGTGTCCAATATCTCGATGCTCGGCGCGCCGATCCTGGTGCAGATCATGGCGCTGTTGTACAGCCGCTCCAACCTGTCGGACGTGCTGCCGCCGGCGGCGAACATCACGGTGTCCAACGTGCCGGGGCCGCGCCAGACGCTGTATGCGGCGGGTGCGGAATTGCTGCACATCTTCCCGGTTTCGATCTCGACCCATGGGCTGGCGCTCAACATCACGGTGCAGAGCTACCGCGACCAGCTGGATTTCGGGTTCATCGCCGGCGCCAACATCATTCCCCATGTCCAGGTTCTGTGCGACATGCTGCCGACCGAATTCGCGGCGCTCGAAGCCGCCTTCGCGCCACCGGCTGACCTGAAGAGTGCGGCAAGCTGAAGCCAGGTATCAGAGTATCAGAGTGAGACACCAGTAATGATAGAGATGCCGCCGCTGCAGTTCGCCCAGACCAACGGCATTCGCATGGGATACTACGATGCCGGTCCGAAAACCGACGCACCGCCGGTCATCCTCTGCCACGGCTGGCCGGAGATGGCGTTTTCCTGGCGTCACCAGATCAAGGCGCTGAGCGAAGCCGGCATCCGCGTGATCGCGCCTGACCAGCGCGGTTATGGGTCGACCGACCGGCCCGAACCGGTCGAGGCCTACGACATGGAGCAACTGACCGGCGATCTCGTCGGCTTGCTCGACCACCTCCAGATCGACAAGGCGATCTTCGTCGGCCACGACTGGGGTGGCTTCATTGTCTGGCAGATGCCGCTGCGTCATATCGACCGCGTCGCCGGCGTGGTCGGCGTCAATACGCCACATTACGATCGCCTGCCGGCCGACCCGATCGAGCTGTTTCGACAGCGGTTCGGCGACAGCATGTATATCGTGCAGTTTCAGGATCCCGCGCGCGAGCCGGACAGGATTTTCGGCAGCCGGGTCGAACAGACCTTCGACGCCTTCATGCGCAAGCCATTGCCGCGCAAGGACGATGCACCGGCGGCTCCCGCGACCGCGGGCCTCGGCGCATCGCCCAAGACCAATCTGGCTTTTCCCCAGATGATCGCCGCCTATGACGCCAAATTCGATCCGCGTACGCCAATCCTGTCCAAGGAAGAAAAGCAGGTGTTCGTCGATGCATTCACCAGAACCGGGTTCACCGGCGGCATCAACTGGTACCGCAATTTCTCCCGCAACTGGCAGCGTTCCGAAGGACTGGACCATACCGTCCGCGTGCCGTCGCTGATGATCATGGCGGAAAACGATGCAGTACTGCCGCCATCCGCCGCCGACGGCATGGAAAAAATCGTGCCGGACCTCGAGAAATACCTGGTCCGCGACAGCGGCCACTGGACACAGCAGGAAAAGCCGGACGAGGTCAGCGCCAAGCTGATCGAATGGCGCAGGAAGCGGTTTGGGTGAGAGATGCAGTTTGGGTTGAGACGCAGTTAGTGTCGTCATCCTGAGGTGCTCGCCCTCTTGGGCGAGCCTCGAAGGATGCGGCGACGGGTGCAAGCGGCATATCCTTCGAGGCGCGCAAGGGCGCGCACCTCAGGATTACGGTTGTGTGTGATGAGATAGCGGAGAGATCAAGCAATGGCGTCGACCAACAAACTGAACCCGATCCCGCATCCGCCGAAGAAGCCGGTGGTCGGCAACATGCTGTCGCTGGACGCCAATGCGCCGGTGCAGCATCTGGTGCGGATGACCAAGGAGCTCGGGCCGATCTTCTGGCTCGACATGATGGGCGCGCCGCTGGTGATCGTCGCCGGTCATGATTTGATCGAGGAACTCAGCGACGAGAAGCGTTTCGACAAGGCGGTGCGCGGTTCGCTGCGCCGGGTGCGCGCGATCGGCGGCGACGGCCTGTTCACCGCCGACACCACGGAGCCGAACTGGAGCAAG
>JBKJUA010000045.1:0-3734 GCA_046590305.1 Bradyrhizobium sp. | reverse complement strand
GGGCGCCGATCAGACCGATCCGGAGGCTTCCTGAGAAGGCTGCCCTTGGGCTGATGCCATCGGGTGCGAGCGGTATGTACCAACGTGAACCCGCTTTGGAAAGGCCCGTTGGCGATCTTTTGAGCTTTTTATGACGCTCGAAGTGCGGGTTTATTGCGTCAGATCAGCCCGCCTGCAACGCACTTGCCAGAAACTCGCCAAAAGCCCAGCTTCCGGGCCGGGAACCCGAAGGAAACGCCATGGACCAGCCCCTGAAGAGCCCCGGGCAAAACGCCCTGGAGGACGCCTTTCATCGCCTTTTCGAACTGACCCGGACGACGCCTCCGCCTGATCTTGCCGAGCGGCTGGACCGGCTGGCGCGGCTGCGCGCGGCGGTCTCGGACAACGAGGCCCGCTTCGAGCAGGCGATCTCGGCGGATTTCGGCCATCGCAGCACGGTCGAGACCACGATCGCCGAGACCATGCTGGTGCTGGGCGAAATCAAGCACGCCGTTAAATCCCTCGGGACATGGATGGCGCCAAAGCGGGTGGCGACTTCGCTGCAGTTCTTCCCCGCGAAAAACCGGCTGCTGCCGCAGCCGCTGGGCGTGGTCGGCATCATCGCGCCGTGGAATTATCCGCTGCAGCTGACGCTGGCGCCCGCGGTGGCCGCCTTGGCCGCCGGCAACCGGGTCATGATCAAGCCGAGCGAGCTGGTGCCGCGGTTCTCCGCGCTGCTAAGGGAAGTGATATCAGGCAAATTCGATCGCACCGAGATGATCGTCACCGGCATCGAGGACGATATCGCGAAGGCGTTCGCATCGCTGCCGTTCGACCATCTGATCTTCACCGGCTCCACGCGCGTCGGCCGCCTCGTCGCGGAAGCGGCGGGACGCAATCTGACGCCGGTGACGCTCGAACTCGGCGGCAAATCGCCCGCCATCGTCGACCGCTCCGCCGATATCGCTGAGGCCGCCGAGCGCATCGCCTACGGCAAATTGCTCAACGCCGGCCAGACCTGCATCGCGCCTGATTATGCGCTGGTGCCGGAAGCGTCGGTACAGGAGTTCGCCGACAAGGTTCAGGCCAGCATGCGGACCATGTTCGGCACCGACCCTGGTAACAAGGACTATACGTCGATCGTCTCGGACCGGCACTACGTCAGGCTTGAAGGCTTGGTGGCGGACGCCGCTGCCAGGGGTGCGACGATCATGCAGACAACCAGACCCGACGATCCCGCCTGGAAATCGAAGCGCAAGTTTCCGCCAACCATCGTGGTCGGTGCGACCGCCGAGATGGCGATCATGCAGGAGGAAATTTTCGGGCCGCTGCTGCCGATCATGGGCTACCGGGAGGCGAGCGAGCCGGTCGCCTATATCAACCAGCATGACCGGCCGCTGGCGCTGTACTGGTTCGGCAAGGACGACGCGGCGCGCGACGAGGTGCTGGACCGCACTGTCTCCGGCGGCGTCACCGTCAACGACTGCCTGTTTCATTTCGCCCAGATGTACCAGCCGATGGGCGGCGTCGGCGCCTCCGGCACCGGCGCCTATCACGGCGCATGGGGTTTCGACACGCTCAGCAAGCTGAAGCCGGTGTTTTATCGCTCAAGGTTCAACCGCCTCGCCGATCTCTATCCGCCCTATGGCGGCAAAATCGCGCGGCTGGAAAAGCTGCTGCGATACATGTCGTAATGTTGCATCATCAATGACGGAAGCACGACAATAAATTTTCGGGGGGAAATACGCGTGACCGATACATATGATTTCGTGGTGGTGGGCGGCGGCTCCGGCGGTTGCGCGGTGGCGGGGCGGCTTTCCGAGGATGCCAAGACCTCGGTAGCGGTGCTGGACGCCGGCGGCAGGAACGACAAATGGGCGGTGACCACGCCGTTCGCGCTGGCGCTGATGGTGCCGGGAAAGCTCAACAACTGGGCGTTCGATACGGTGCCGCAGAAAGGTCTCAACGGCCGCATCGGCTATCAGCCGCGCGGCAAGGGGCTGGGCGGCTCGTCGGCGATCAACGCCATGGTCTATATCCGCGGCCACCGCAGCGACTACGACCAATGGGCCGCGCTCGGCAATCCCGGCTGGTCGTTCAGCGACGTGCTGCCCTATTTCAAGCGCTCCGAGGACAACGCCGATTTCGATGGCGAGTATCACGGCAAGGGCGGGCCGCTGGCGGTCAACAAATTGCGCACCGACAATCCGGTTCAGCAGATCTTCCTGCAGGGCGCACGGGAAGGCCAGTTCCGGATCCGCGAGGACTTCAATGCCGACGAGCATGAAGGCCTCGGCGTCTACCAGGTGACGCAGAAAAACGGCGAGCGCTGGAGTGCGGCGCGCGCCTACATCCATCCGCATATCGGCAGCCGCGCCAATCTGCGCGTCGAGACCGGCGCGCACGCCACCCGCATCCTGTTCGAAGGCAAGCGCGCGGTCGGCGTCGAATACCGCCAGGGCAAGCAACTGAGGCAGATCCGCGCGCGGCGGGAGGTGATCGTCTCCTCCGGTGCGTTCCAGACCCCGCAACTGCTGATGCTGTCGGGCGTCGGTGACGCCGCATCGCTTGGCAAGCATGGCATCGCCGGCGTGCATCATCTGTCCGGCGTCGGGCAGAACCTGCAGGATCATCCGGATTTCGTGTTCGGCTATATGTCCGACAATCCCAACTTCAACGGCTTGTCGCTGGGCGGCATTCCGCGGCTGCTGCGCGCGATCAGGCAGTACCGCAAGGAGCGCCGCGGGCCGATGACCTCGAACTTCGCCGAATGCGGCGGCTTCCTGAAAACCAGTCCCGAGCTCGAAGTGCCCGACATCCAGCTGCATTTCGGCATGGCGATGGCCGACGACCATGGCCGCAAGCGCCACAAGGGTACCGGCTTTTCGATGCATGTCTGCCTGTTGCGGCCGAAGAGCCGCGGCAGCGTCGCGCTTGGCAGCGCCGATCCGCTGGCCGCGCCGCTGATCGACCCGAATTTTCTGGACGATGCGGCGGACCTCGAATCCATGGTCGCCGGCTTCAAGATCACACGGCGTTTGTTGGAGACGCCGGCGCTGCGCGCCCTGCAGAAGAAGGACATGTTCACCGAGGGCATCGAGACCGACGAACAGATCCGCGAACTGCTGCGCCAGCGCGTCGACACCGTCTATCACCCGGTCGGCACCTGCAGGATGGGCAGCGACGCGATGGCCGTGGTCGATGCCAAACTGAAGGTCCACGGGCTGCAAGGCCTGCGCGTCGTCGACGCCTCCGTGATGCCGACCCTGATCGGCGGCAACACCAATGCACCGACCATCATGATCGGCGAGAAGGCGGCGGACATGATCAAGGCGGAGCTGCGGGCATGATCGAGACCCCGATCTGATAGCGACCGCCGGGTTGCCAACCCGCTCCGAACCGGTCGTTATTGCAGCGCTGATACGGAACCAAGGAGCTGGCCGGCCGTTGCACCAGGGTTATTGAAGCGGAGACTAATCATGCAAAACCGACTCGCGGCCTATCTCGTGTTATCTTGCGCTGCTGTCGGTTTCACACTTGCAACCTCCGCTGTGCCGGCGATCGGTAGTGACCAAGCTGCGAAGGCAGCGGATACTTCGACAGCCAAGCCGCCCAGCGACGCGGCCACGAACCCCGATTGCGCCTCGCAGGTCTGGCCTCATTTATCCAGCGTCTGTTTGCGGGGCGTCAGTTCCCACGTAAATGTGCGACAGGTCCAACTCACGACCGCTTCGCGCCCCTAAACCGGATTCTTG
>JBKJUA010000352.1:0-9056 GCA_046590305.1 Bradyrhizobium sp. | reverse complement strand
GGTCTCGGCACGATCACGCCGGCCTCCGGGTTCGTTTCACCCTGGCATGGCATCGTCATCGGCCTGGTGGCGGGCCTGGTTTGCTTCTGGGCCTGCACCTGGCTCAAACACCGCTTCAATTATGACGATTCGCTCGATGTGTTCGGCGTCCATGGCATCGGCGGCATGACCGGGACCCTGCTCGCGGGCGTGTTTGCGACCTCCGCGATCGGCGGCACCGCCGGCCTGATCGAAGGCCACCCGCAACAGGTGCTGATCCAGCTCTATGGCATCGCGACCACTTTGGTGTGGTCCGGCGGCGTCACCTATGTGCTGCTCAAGCTGGTCAGCGCGTTCGTGCCGCTCCGGGTGTCCCTGCAGCAGGAGCTCGAGGGCCTCGATATTTCGCAGCATGGCGAGGCACTACAGTAGAACTACCTATCTAAATACCTTCCGGCTGCCCTCACACTGGGCAGGATTATGTCCGGAGTCTGGCTTGCTTAGGGTTTGACCATAGCCGCCTATTATTTAAGCGCGACGGAATGGCGCAGTTGGAACCTTTTCGCGCAAAGAGTGAAAAGGTGCGGATTCATAAACCGTTAGGCAATTCTGCCGTTCTGGCACGGCATTTGATTCTATGGATCCAGGCTGTGCCCGCGTAGTGAACCTCTCCGCGTGGCGAACCTCAGTCGAGAACGCCCGGTCGTGTCTGGACCGGGCCCAAGCGGGGATAGGACGCATGAAAATTGTTATGGCGATCATCAAGCCATTCAAACTTGAAGAAGTCCGGGACGCCCTGACCGCCATCGGCGTTCACGGTCTAACGGTGACGGAAGTCAAGGGATACGGCCGGCAGAAAGGCCATACCGAAATCTATCGCGGTGCCGAATATGCCGTGAGCTTTCTGCCCAAGATCAAGATCGAGGTCGCCATCGCCTCGGACCAGGTCGACAAGACCATCGACGCGATCACGACGGCTGCAAAGACCGGACAGATCGGCGACGGCAAGATCTTCGTCATCAACCTCGACCATGCGGTCCGCATCCGCACCGGCGAGGCCGATGCCGCGGCCCTCTGATTTCGCGCTCAACCTCTTCCACTCAGGAGTAAAACAAATGACGTTCAAACGTCCCTATAGCGCGGGATTGGCGGCCCTCGCGGTCGGCCTGTTCGCCGCGACCGCTGCCTATGCGGAGCCAACCGTCAACAAGGGCGACAATGCCTGGTTGATGACATCGACGGTGCTGGTGCTGTTGATGACCATTCCGGGCCTTGCGCTGTTCTACGGCGGTCTCGTCCGCTCCAAGAACATGCTCTCGGTGCTGGCGCAGATCTTCTACACCGTCTGCATCGTCATCATCCTGTATGCGGTCTACGGCTACAGCCTCGCCTTCACCGGCGGTTCGGACTTCATCGGCGGCTTCTCGAAAGCCTTCCTGATGGGCGTCACGACCGAAACCAAGGCGGCGACGTTCAGTGTCGATGCCAACGTCTCGGAGCTGGTGTATTTCTGCTTCCAGATGACCTTCGCGGCGATTACCCCCGCTCTCATCGTCGGCGCCTTCGCCGAACGCATGAAGTTCGCGGCGGTGGCGCTGTTCGTTCCGCTCTGGGTGACGTTGATTTACTTCCCGATCGCGCACATGGTTTGGTACTGGCCCGGACCGGACCTGATCACCGATGCGGTCAAGGCACTTGCAGCGGCGGGTGATGCTGCGGCGAAGACGGCGGCGCAGGCCAAGCTCGACGAGATCAACGCCGACGCCGGTTACATCTTCAAGAAGGGCGCGCTCGATTTCGCGGGCGGCACCGTGGTGCACATCAACGCCGGCATCGCCGGCCTGGTCGGCGCCATCCTGATCGGCAAGCGCACCGGATACGGCAAGGAGCTGATGACTCCGCACTCGCTGACCATGACCATGATCGGCGCCTCGCTGCTCTGGGTCGGCTGGTTCGGCTTCAACGCCGGATCCAACCTGGAAGCCTCCGGCGGCGCTGCGCTCGCCATGACCAACACCTTCCTCGCAACTGCGGCGGCGGCGTTGGCGTGGATGTTCGCGGAGTGGATCATCAAGGGCCATCCCTCGCTGCTCGGCGTATTGTCGGGCGCCATCGCAGGACTCGTCGCGGTCACGCCCGCGGCGGGGTTCTCCGGTCCGATGGGCGCGATCGTGCTCGGTCTGGTGGTCGGTGTCGTCTGCCTGTTCTTCTGCACCGTGATCAAGAACGCGCTCGGCTATGACGACTCGCTCGACGTGTTCGGCATCCACGGCGTCGGCGGCATCGTCGGCGCGCTCGCCACCGGTATCCTGGTGAATCCGGCTCTCGGCGGCACCGGCGTCATGGACTACGTCGCCGGCAAGATCGCCGACTACGATCTGGTCGCCCAGATGACGTCGCAGATCTGGGGCGTCTGCATCACCATACTGTGGTCAGGCATCGGTTCGGCGATCCTCTACAAGGTCGTCGATGTGATCGTCGGGCTGCGCGCCACCGTCGAAGTGGAACGCGAGGGTCTCGACATCACCGAGCACACCGAACGCGCCTACAACATGTGAGTCTCCCGGGGCGCGACCTCACGAGGTCGCGCCCAGAACTACGGTTTGGGCACATACCCGGCAATGCCCCGACCGTCGAGGGGCTCCAGCGCAAGCTGGGGCCCCTTTCTTTTTGCCACGTATGACCGCGCCACGGAATAACCGGAACCGGCCGCCGGACGGCGCGTGTTGACGCGGGCGGAAATGATCTGTTTGTTTCCGGTCCAGTGACGTAAGTGGGCGAACCACGCAACGGCCAGGGTTCGCCGTCGACCGCTTGCTGCCGCAAAACAACAATGAACAAAGGGTTGGAAATACCTATGGAAGCCCACGCCAGCAACGCGTCCGGTTCTGCCGGCAAATGGTCCCCTGCCCCTGACGCCAGCGAGATCGTGAAAAGCATCCATGCGATGCTGCATCCGCGCAACATCGTGCTGGTCGGCGCCACCGACAAGCCCGGCAATTATGCCGAGCGGATCTGGAACAACCTGATCAAGTATCAATTCGCGGGCGGCCTCTATCCCGTCAATTCCAAGCGCGAAACCATCTGGGGCGTTCCCTGCTACAAGGATTTCGCCAGCCTGCCGGACAAGCCCGACCACGTACTGGTGCTGGTGCCGGCCCGTTTCGCGGTGCAGGTGATCCGCGACGCCGCAGCAGCGGGCGCCCGCTCCGCCACCATCGTCACTTCGGGCTTCAGCGAATTGCAGGATGATGAAAGCCAGAGGCTCGCAGACGAGCTGAAACAGGCCGTGAGGGAAACCGGCCTCGCCGTCACCGGCCCGAACTGTCTCGGCAATCTCAGCGCCGGCGAAAACCTGTTCACCAACATCGACGACCGCATCGTCACGATGGAGGCAGGTCCGGTCGCGATCGCCGGCCAATCCGGCGCGATCGTGATGGCTATCCGCCAGGCGCTGGAGGATCGCGGCGTCGGCGTCGGCTACATGGTCACGACCGGCAACGAGACCGGCCTCGAAACGCCCGACCTGATGAGCTATTTCGCCGCCGATCCATCAATCCGCGTGATCGTGGTCTATCTCGAGGGCGTGCGAAACACAAAAGTGTTTCGCGAGGCCTGCAAGGCCGCACGCGCCGCGGGCAAGCCGGTGATCGCGCTCAAGCTCGGGGCGTCGGAGGGCGGGCGCGCCGCCGCGATGGCCCATACCGGTGCGCTGGCCGGCTCGATCGAGACTTTCGATGCCATCTCGACCCGGGAAGGCGTGATTCGCGTCCGCGGCCTCGATGAGCTGATCGAGACCACCGAATGCTTCGTGCACGCCGACCCGCCGAAGAGCAACCGGCTCGCCGCGGTGTCGCTGTCCGGCGGCAAACGCGGCCTGTTGATCGACGCGTTCTTTTCGGCCGGCTTGAACTTTGCGCCGCTCAGCCACGACGCGACAGGTAAACTGGCGAAGATGCTCGGCCCCGGCAGCATCGTCGGCAATCCGCTCGACGCCGGGTTTGCCGCGGTGGTCGATCCCTCGGTCTATATGGCGTCGATCAAGGTCATGATCGACGATCCCGACACCGACATCGTCATCATCGACGCCGAATTGCCGAAAGCGCCGCACGAACTGCGCGAGCGCAATCTGCGCATCGTCAACGACATGGCCGCCGCCGCCTCCAAGCCCGTGGTCTACATCAGCACGATGTCGATCGGCTTTACCGAGTTCACCAAGGGCTTGCGCAAATCGCTGCCTAACATCGCGGTGATGCAGGGACTCGATCGCGCGGTCGGCGCCATCAAATCGCTGATCGACTATGCCGGCTTGCGCAAGGTGGTGCCGGACATCGTATCGAGTTCGAGCGCTTCAGCGCGGGCAACGCTGGAGAAGGCGCTGAAGAATGCCAATGGCGCGGCTGCGCTCGACGAAGTCGCCTCGAAGAAACTCCTGAAGGCCTACGGCATCCCGGTGTCGAAGGAAGAGATCGCGCAGACCGCGGCGGATGCGGTCAAGATCGCCAAAAAGATCGGCTTTCCCGTCGTTGCAAAAGTGGTCAGCGCGGACATCCTGCACAAGTCCGACATCGGCGGCGTGGTGCTGAACATCAACAACGCCGCCGAGGTGAAGAAGGCGTTCACCGACATCACCAGCCGGGTCAGGAAACTCAAGAGCAAGCCGAAGCTCGAGGGCATCCTGATCGCCCAGCAGGTCAAGGCCGATCTCGAACTGGTGGTCGGCGCAGCCCTCGACGCCGAGATGGGACCTGTGGTGCTGTTCGGCACCGGCGGGGTCGATATCGAGCTGATGAAAGACGTCGCACTGGCCGGCGCGCCGCTGGATGCGGCCGAGGCGAGGGAGTTGATCAACCGGACAAAGGCCGGCGTCAAACTGAAGGGGTATCGCGGCAAGCCCGCGCTGCATGAGGCGTCGGTGGTCAAGGCCATCGTCGGTCTCTCCAACCTGATGGCGGACGCCGGCAGCCGCATCGCTTCGATCGACGTCAATCCGTTCCTGATCAACACCAAGGTCGGCGTCGCCGTCGACGGCCTGATCGTGCTCAACAACGCCGCGGCCAAGGAAGCTGCGACGGACGCCGCCACGGACGCCGCCAAACATTAGGGCATTGGAGGGAGGTTCGATCCGCCAGCGCGAAGCACCAACGATCTGGCGCGCTGGCTCGGCGTGGCCCGCGCCGCAGCGCCCTTACAAAAAACGCAAAAACAACCCCATGCAATGCCGTTGCAACCCTAATATGATACCACTCGCCCCAGGAAAAAGGCCATGAACGCAAAGCCGCCAGAGCTGCCGTTGTCCGGCATCACCGTGGTGTCGCTCGAACAGGCCATTGCCGCGCCGCTCGCCAGCCGGCATCTGGCCGACTGGGGCGCGCGGGTAATCAAGATCGAACGGCCGGGCAAGGGCGATTTCTGCCGCGACTACGATTACGTCATGAACGGGATGTCGAGCCAGTTCGCCTGGACCAACCGGTCGAAAGAAAGCCTCGCGCTCGACGTCAAAAGCAAGGAGGGCAAGCGCGTACTCGACGCTTTGCTGCCGCAGGCGGATGTGTTCCTGCAGAACCTCGCGCCCGGCGCGGCCAAACGCCTCGGCCTCGATGCCGCGACGCTGGTGGCGCGCTTTCCCCGGCTGATCGCCTGCGATATTTCCGGCTACGGCAGCGGCGGTCCCTATGGCGAAAAGAAAGCCTACGATCTGCTGGTCCAGTGCGAGGCGGGATTTCTGTCGATCAACGGCACGCAGGAGCAGCCGGCAAAATGCGGCATTGCCGTCGTCGACACCGCCACCGGGATGTACATCGTCAACGGCGTGCTGATGGCGCTGTTCAACCGCGAGCGTACCGGCAAGGGCATGGCGTTCGAGGTCTCGCTGTTCGATTCCATGACTGAATGGATGAGCTATCCCGCCTACTACACCGATGGCGCCGGCAAGCCGCTGGCCCGCACCGGCACGCGTCACGCCACCATCGCGCCCTACGGCCCGTTCCGGTGCGGCGACGGCCGCGTTGTGTTCTTTGGCATCCAGAACGCCCGCGAATGGACCGCGCTCTGCACGCAAGTGCTGGAGGACGCGGCGCTGGCGAGCGACCCGCGCTTTTGCGACAATCCGCAGCGCCTGCAAAATCGCGATGCGCTGGAGGCGCTGATCGAACGACACTTCTCGAAATTTTCAGCAGAGCAGGCGATCCAGCGGCTCGACGATGCCGCCATTGCCAATGCCAACATGAACACGGTCGAGACTTTCCTTGAGCATCCGCAGCTTCACAGCCGCGACCGGGTCCACAAGGTAGGTTCGCCGAACGGGCCGCTGATGAGCTTTCTGCCCGCGATCACCATTCCCGGCGTCAATCCTGTGATGGGCGACATTCCCGCGGTCGGCGAACATACCGACGCGATCCTCGCCGAACTCGGCCTGCGTGAGAAAGCCGGGACATGAATGCGCCGCGACTGACCCGAACCTACCTCGCCGTTCCCGCCCATCGCGCGCGGATGGTGCAGAGCGCCGCTGCGTCGGCCGCCGACGCCGTGTTCATGGATCTCGAAGACGCCGTGCCGCCGGCCGAAAAGGCGGCGGCGCTGGAGGCGGCCGCAGAAGCATTGACCGCGCTCGATTGGGGCCGGAAGACCGTCACCGTCAGGCTGAACGCGATCGACAGTCCGTCAATCCAGCAAGAGATCGCGCGACTCGGCGGCATCCCCCGGCTCGACGCTTTCATCATTCCCAAGGCGGAAACGATCGCCGACGTGGCAAAGACCGGCCGCTGGATTACCCAGGCCGCAGGCTCCCGCGAGGCGCCGGCCTCGATGGAATTGCTGATCGAGACGGCGCGCGGCCTGGTCAATGTGGAAGCGCTGGCCGCGGCGGAACCGCTGGTGACCGCGCTGCATCTCGGCGTCGGCGACTTTGCCGCCTCGATCGGCGCGCGCAGCGCGGAGATCGGCGCATCGCCCTCGGGTTACCGGCATGTCGGCGGTGCCGCCGACGGCCATCCCTCGGTGCCGCTCGATCTGTTCGCCTATCCGATGATGCGCCTGCTGGTGGCCGCCCGCGCCTTCGGCTTGCGCGCGGTCGACGGCCCCTGCGGCGCGTTCCGCGACGCGATCGCCACCGCGTCGACCGCGGCCAAGGCCGCGGCGATGGGCTTTGACGGCAAACAGGTGATCCACCCGAGCCAGATCGAACCGACGCGAAATGCCTTCATCCCCTCGGACGAGGAACTCGCCTATGCCGAACGCGCTATCGCGGCGCTGGAAGAGGCGGAGCGAAACGGGCAAGGCGCGGTCACGGTCGACGGCAAGATGGTGGACTACGCCAACATCCGGATGATCAAGCGGTTGATGAGTTTTCGGGGGCAGGATTGAAGGTCAGGCAAGGCCTCACCTCAAAATCTCGAAAACAACCCCATGCACAGTTAGAATGTCCGACTCCCGGCACCCGTCTGTTTTGCCCGGACACAAGAAACAAAGCGGTAGCTAAAGTCCTCCAAACGCTTACGATTCCCCACGCAACTCACCATGATCTCATCCGTGGAGGGACCAGGACCGGCGCAGCCAATTACCTTGGCGAATCGGCTCGGCGGGCGCGTCCCCTCAGCCCGCTCGATGACGATGCTGCCGTCGGCGGCACGCCTGAACTTGACCTCTGTGCCCGGTTCGAACCCCAAGTAGTCGCGGACCCGTTTGGGAACCGTCATCCGGCCGTTGCTATGCGGATGCCTCCTTGGGTGGCAAGCAATAATCAGCAAAATCCTCGCTGGCTTCGATGGTTAATCGCGTCTTAACCTCGCCGTATCTATGGTGGTTTGATCCGTTTTGGCCGGTCTCGATGTGCGACCGGCTGCCCCGAGAGTGCTGGCGCTTACCGTATGGCAATCACCGCTTCATCACGTGCGCCGCAGGCCGCCGGCAGCCCGGAAGGCGAGCGCTCGCCGTTTTTGCGTACGGCCGAGCTGCTGGCGCCGTACCAGCCGGGCAAGCCATTGATTGCGCTGTCATTAGGCGAACCACAGCACCCGGTGCCAGGCTTTGTCGGGCCGGTGCTGGCCAGGCACATCGCCGATTTCGGCCGCTATCCCATCGCCAAGGGCATCGAGCCGTTCCGCCGGGGCGCCGCCAATTGGCTCGCCGCCCGGTTCGACCTGCCGCGGACGATCGATCCCGAAACCGAGCTGTTGGTGCTGAACGGCAGCCGCGAGGGACTGTTTTTCGCCGCGCTCACCGCGGCGCGCTATGTCGGCGAGCGCAAGGGCAGACCCGCGATCCTGATCCCGAATCCGTTCTATCCGGCCTATGCCGCCGGCGCCCGCGCCGCGGGCTGCGAGGCGATTTTCCTGCCGACCACGCTGGCCAACGGATTCCTGCCGGATCTCGACGCGCTCGACGACGCCACGCTGGCGCGCACCGTTGCGATCTACATCGCCTCGCCTGCCAATCCGCAAGGCGCGGTGGCATCGAAACAATATCTCAGCCGGCTGAAGCAGCTCGCCGACCGCTTCGGCTTCATGATTCTGAGCGACGAATGCTATTCGGAAATCTACACCAGGGAAGCGCCCGGCAGCATGCTGGAATGCGCCGGGCCCGATTTCGCCAACGTCGTGGCGTTCCAGTCGCTCTCAAAACGCTCCAACCTGCCGGGCATGCGGGTCGGCTTTGCCGCCGGCGACGCGAAATTTCTCAGCCTGTTTCACGAGCTGCGCAATGTGGCGGCGCCGCAGGTGCCGGTGCCGCTGCAGCAAGTGGCGGTCGCGGCTTACGCCGACGAGGCGCATGTCGAGGAGAATCGCAGGCTCTACCGGATCAAGTTCGATCTCGCCGACCAGATTCTCGGCAGCCGCTATGGCTATGTCAGGCCGGCCGGCGGCTTCTGCGTCTGGCTCGATGTGTCGGACCGCGGCGGCGACGAAGCCGCGGCGATCAAGCTCTACAGGGACGCCGGCGTGCGGGTGATCCCCGGAAGCTACCTGGCGCGGCCGCAGGCCGACGGCAGCAATCCCGGCGCCGGCTATATCCGGCTGGCGCTGGTCGCCGACAGTGAAACAACAGCCGAGGCGTTGCACCGGCTGGTCGAAGTTCTG
>JBKJUA010000326.1:0-11191 GCA_046590305.1 Bradyrhizobium sp. | reverse complement strand
GGCCTGCTGCGCACCAAGGCCGTCAAGCAGGACGACGGCAGCTACAAGATCACGGGCACCAAGATCTTCATCTCCTCCGGCGAGCACGACATCACCGAGAACATCATCCATCTGGTGCTGGCGCGAATTGAAGGTGCGCCGGCCGGCATCAAGGGCGTTTCGCTGTTCGTGGTGCCCAAGATCCTGGTCAATGCCGACGGTTCGCTCGGCGCCCGCAACGGCGTCACCTGCGGTTCGATCGAGCACAAGATGGGCATCCACGGCAATTCCACCTGCGTGATGAATTACGACAGCGCCACCGGCTGGCTGATCGGCGAGGAAAACAAGGGCATGCAGGGCATGTTCGTGATGATGAACGAGGCCCGGCTCGGCGTCGCGGTGCAGGGGCTGGCGCAGTCCGAAGTCGCCTACCAGAACGCGGCGAATTATGCCCGCGAACGGCTGCAGGGTCGCTCGCTCACCGGCGCCAAGGCGGCGGACAAGCCGGCCGATCCGATCATCGTGCATCCCGACGTGCGCCGCACCCTGCTCACCATCCGCGCCTTTAATGAAGCAGCGCGCGCCATGGTGATCTGGACCGCGCTGAAGAGCGACGTCGCCCACCGCTCCAGCGATCCGAAGGATCGCCAGGAGGCCGACGACCACATGGGACTGATGACGCCGGTCATGAAGGGCGTCATAACCGACGTCGGATTCTCCAATTCGGTGCTGGCGCAGCAGATGTATGGCGGCCACGGCTATATCGCCGAGCACGGCATGGAGCAGTTCGTGCGCGATGCCCGCATCGCGATGCTCTATGAGGGCGCCAACGGCATTCAGGCGCTCGACCTCGTCGGCCGCAAGCTGCCGCGTGACGGCGGCCGCGCGATCATGGCGTTCTTCGGCGAAGTCGCCGCCTTCGCCAAGGATAACGGCGCCGACGAAGCCATGAAGCCCTATGTCGCGCCGCTCTCTACCGCGCTCGGCCATCTGCAGCAGGCTACTACCTGGCTGATGCAGAATGCGATGATGAAGCCCGACAATGCCGGCGCCGCCGCCACCGATTACATGCAGCTGTTCGGCCTCGTCACCTTCGCCTATATGTGGGCGCGGATGGCGAAAGTCGCGCAGGACAAGATTGCGGGCAGCGGCGCGACGCCCTATCTCTCCACCAAGCTCGTCACCGGCCGCTTCTTCATGGAACGGATGCTGCCGGAAACCGCGCTGCACCTCGCCCGCATCCAGACCGGATGCGACACGACAATGGAATTGGCGGCGGAAGCCTTCTGATCGCAGAAGCCTCCCGCAGCCCGACCTGATCGCGACAGCTTCCAATCGCCTGTAAAATTATGATCCTCATACCAGGAGGGCTTGATGCCTGAGGCATATATCTACGATCACGTTCGCACGCCGCGCGGCCGCGGCAAGGCCGATGGCGCGCTGCATGAGGTGACCGCGGTGGCGCTGGCCACGGTGCCGCTGAAGGCGCTCAGGGAGCGCAACAACCTGAAAGAGGACATCGTCGATGACGTCATCCTCGGCGTGGTCGATCCGGTCGGCGAGGCCGGCTCCGACATCGCGCGTTTCGCGGCCATGAATGCTGGCCTCGGCGAAGCCGTCCCCGGCGTCCAGATCAGCCGCTTCTGCGCCTCCGGCCTCGATGCCGTGAATTTTGCCGCCGCCCAGATCATGAGCGGGCAACATGAGCTCGTGATCGGCGGCGGCGCCGAATCGATGAGCCGCGTCGGCATCGGCGCCTCCGGCGGCGCCTGGCCGATGGACCCGTCGGTCGCGGTGCCGACCTACTTCATGCCGCAGGGTGTGTCGGCGGACCTGATCGCCACCAAATACGGCTTCTCGCGCGACGACGTCGATGCCTATGCGGTGCAGAGCCAGCAACGCGCCGCGAAGGCCTGGGACGAAGGCCGCTTCAAGAATTCGGTGGTGCCGGTCAAGGACATCAATGGCCTCACCATCCTGGCCAAGGACGAGCACATGCGGCCGACCACGACGATGCAGTCGCTCGGCCAGTTGCAGGCCTCGTTCGCGGCGGTCGGCGCGATGGGCGGCTTCGACGCGGTGGCGATCCAGTCGCATCCGGAAATCGAGCGCATCAATTACGTGCACCATGCCGGCAATTCCTCGGGAATCGTCGACGGCGCCGGCGCCGTGCTGCTCGGCAGCAAGGAAGCCGGAGCGAAGCATGGCCTGAAGCCGCGCGCCAAAATCCGCGCCTTCGCCAATATCGGCTCGGAGCCGGCGATGATGCTGACCGGTCCGGTCGACGTCACCGAAAAACTGTTCGAGCGCTCGGGCATGAAGAAATCCGACATCGACCTGTTCGAGCTGAACGAAGCTTTCGCCTCGGTGGTGCTGCGCTACATGCAGGCCTTCGACATCGACAACGCGAAGATCAACGTCAATGGCGGCGCCATCGCGCTCGGCCATCCGCTCGGCGCCACCGGCGCGATGATCCTCGGCACCGTGCTCGACGAACTCGAACGCACCAACAAGTCGACCGCGCTGATCACGCTGTGCATCGGCGGCGGCATGGGCACCGCGACGATTATCGAGCGCGTGTAATCCGTAGGGTGGGCAAAGGTGTCTTCGCCGTGCCCACCAGACGCATGCATTGACGAAGATGGTGGGCACGGCGCGAAGGCGCGGCTTTGCCCACCCTACGATCCGGGATCAGAGACAACCGCCGCGCCTGCTGGCAGTCGGCATCGAGGGAGCAACCACATGGCCTTCAAGAATTTCAAGCTCGACACCGACGCCGACGGCATCGCGCTGGTGACCTGGGACACCCCGGGCCGTTCCATGAACGTGCTCGACGAGACCTCGGTCACCGAGCTCGAGGAGATCATCAAGCAGACCTCCGCCGATGCCGCCGTGAAGGGCGTCGTCATTACGTCGGGCAAGGAAGCGCTGTGCGCCGGCGCCGATCTGTCGATGCTGGAGGGCATGAGCAAGCAATATGCTGACATGCTCAAGGCCAAGGGCGAGCAAGCGGCCAACCAGGTGCTGTTCGACCAGAGCCGCCGCTTCTCGCAGGTGTTCCGCAACATCGAAATCTCAGGCAAGCCGTGGGTCGCCGCGATCAACGGGCTGGCGCTCGGCGGCGGCTTCGAGCTGACGCTGTCCTGCCATTACCGCGTCGCCGCGGACAATCCCAAGACCCGTCTCGGTCTGCCCGAAATCAAGGTCGGCCTGTTCCCCGGCGCCGGCGGCACCCAGCGCGTGCCGCGCATCGTGTCGCCGCAGGACGCCATGCAGCTGTTGCTGAAGGGCGAGGCGATCAATCTGGCCAAAGCCAAGGCGCTGAACCTGATCCATGCGATCGTGCCCGCGGCCGATCTGATCCAGTCCGCCAAGGACTGGATCAAGGGCGGCGGCAAGGCGATCGCGCCCTGGGATGAAAAGGGCTTTAAACTGCCGGGCGGACCGGTGTTTTCCAAGAACGGCATGATGATGTTCCCGGCAGGCAACGCGATCTACCGCCGCGAGACGTACGACAATTATCCCGCCGCCCGCGCCATCATGAGCTGCGTCTACGAAGGCCTGCAGCTGCCGATCGACGCCGCGTTGCGGGTCGAGTCACGTTACTTCACCAAAATCCTGCGCAGCAAGGAAGCGGCCGCGATGATCCGCAGCCTGTTCCTGTCGATGCAGGAATTGAACAAGGGCGCGCGGCGTCCGCAGAACGTGCCGCCGACCAAGGTGAAGAAACTCGCGATCATCGGCGCCGGTTTCATGGGTGCCAGCGTCGGCTACGTCTCGGCGCGCGCCGGCATCGACGTGGTGCTGATCGACCGCGACCAGGCCAGCGCCGACAAGGGCAAGGGCCACGCCAAGGCTGTGATCGACGACCTGATCAAGAAAGGCCGCGCCAAGGAAAGCGACAGCGAGGCGATCCTCGGCCGCATCACCGCGACCGCTGATTATAATGTGCTGAAGGATTGCGATCTCGTCATCGAGGCGGTGTTCGAGGATCGCAAGGTCAAGGCGGAGACCTACGCCAAGGCCCAGCCGCTGCTGAAATCAGATGCGATCTTTGCGTCCAACACCTCGACTCTTCCCATCAACTCGCTGGCGGAAGAATTCAAGGATCAGGGCAAGTTCATCGGCATCCACTTCTTCTCGCCGGTCGAGAAAATGATGCTGGTGGAAATCATCGTCGGCAAGAACACCAATGATGTCGCGCTCGCCACCGCGCTGGATTACGTCCGCGTGATCGGCAAGACCCCGATCGTGGTCAATGATAGCAGAGGCTTCTTCGCCAACCGCTGCGTGCTGCGCTTCACCGCCGAAGGCCTGGAAATGCTGATGGAAGGCGTGCCGCCGGCGATGATCGAGAACACCGCCAAGATGGCGGGCATGCCGGTGGGACCGCTGTCGCTGTCCGACGAAGTGGCGCTCGATCTCGTGCTCAAGATCATGAAGGCGACCGAAGCCGATCTCGGCGCCAATGCCATCGACCAGAGCCAGAAGAAGCTGCTGGTCGAAATGGTCGAGAAGCAGGGCCGCTTCGGCCGCAAGAACGGCAAGGGATTTTACGACTATCCCGAAAAGGGCAAGGGCCAGAAGAGTCTGTGGAGCGAACTCGCCGGCCTGCAATCGAAGCATCTCGACCCTGACACCCTCGACATCGAGGAGATGAAGCAGCGCTTCCTGGTGGTGCAGGCGGTGGAAGCCGCGCGCACCGTGGAAGACCATGTCATCACCGATATGCGCGAGGCCGATGTCGGCTCGATCCTCGGTTTCGGCTTCGCGCCGTTCACCGGCGGCACGCTGTCCTATATCGACTTCATGGGCACGAAAAACTTCGTCGAACTGTGCCACAAGCTCGAAGCCAAATACGGCTCCCGCTTCACGCCGCCGAAACTGTTGATCGAAATGGCAGCCAAGGGCGAGACCTTCTACGGCCGCTTCCCGCCGAAGAAACTGGCGGAGAAGGCGGCGTAACGCGCCGATCGACATCCGATGCGAAGCGTTATTGTTCTGGGCGCGGGGATCGTCGGGGTCGCCTCGGCTCTGCATCTGCAGCGCCGCGGCTGGTCGGTCGTACTGGTCGACCGCAACTCACCGGGTCGCGAGACCAGCTACGGCAATACCGGCATCATACAGAGCGAGGCCATTCGGCCCTATCCGATGCCGCGCGATTTCGCTGCGCTGGCGGCCATCGTGATGCGACGTACTAACGATGTGCATTACAGCGTTGCGTCGCTGCCCCGGCACATCGGTCCCTTGTTGCGATACTGGTGGCATTCCGCGCCCGAAAGGCACCGGCGCATTTCGCGGTCCTACCAACGGATCATCGCACAGGCGGCAGCCGAGCACGCCGTGCTGATCGCCGAAGCCGGCGCGGGTGCGCTGGTGCGGCGAAAAGGCTATCGCACGCTGCACCGTACCCAGGCCGCGATGGACCGCGCGGCGCCGTTGGCCGAGATGCTCGCGGCCGAACACGGTGTGCAGTCGCAAATTCTCAGTCCGGCGCAGCTAGCGGCGGCCGAACCTGGGCTTAACGAGACCGGGGCGGGGGCGATCCACTGGCTCGATCCCTGGTCGGTGTCGGATCCGGGCGGGTTGGTGTCGGCCTACGCCGATCTCTTCCGCCGCGCCGGCGGGACCTTCATTAACTGCGATGCGGGAACGGTGGCGTCCGGGCCTGGCGGCGGGTGGGCGGTCGATACGGTGGATGGCCGCATCGACGCCGAGGCCGCCGTCGTGGCGCTCGGTCCCTGGTCCCCCGATCTGCTGCGGCCGTTCGGCTATCGCTTTCCGATGGTGCGCAAGCGCGGCTACCATCTGCATTTCAACGGCGGCGGCACACTCGATTTGCCGTTGCAGGATCCCGCGTTTGGATACGTCCTGGCGCCGATGTCGAAGGGGTTGCGCATGACGACGGCCGCCGAGCTGAGTGGGCCGTCGATGTCGGCGCACCCGATCCAGCTCGAACGGGCCGAGCAGACGGCGCGGCGACTTGTCGACCTCGGATCACAGGTCGAAGCCGAACCCTGGAGCGGCGTCCGTCCCTGCATGCCCGACATGCTGCCGGTCATCGGATCAGCGCCGAAGCACAAGGGATTGTGGATGCATTTCGGGCACGGCCATCAGGGTCTCACGCTTGGCCCCGCAACGGGCCGCCTGCTGGCCGAGTTGATGAGCGGCGAGCAGACCTTCACCGACGCGTCGGCCTTCAGGCCTGCCCGATACTGATCGCGTCGCCAAACAGAATGGGCCGGATCATCGATCCGGCCCTTCGCGTTTATCGCTACCCTTGTGCGCTTACGCCGCCGCCTTCATCAGGCCTTCCTTGGTCAGCGCTGCCTGCACTGCCGGGCGGGCGCCGACGCGGGCCTTGTAGGCGAGCAGGTTCGGCATCGCCGACAGATCGAACTTCATCCGCTCGGCCCAGGACAGCATCGTGAACAGATAGCCGTCGGCGACGGTGAACTGCTTGCCCATCAGGTAATCCTTGCCCGCCAGCGCGCCGTCGATGTACTTGAACTTGCCCATCACCCGTTCCTTGAAGAACGCCTTGGCGTCGTCGGCCAGCACCGGTGAGAACATCGGGCCGAAGCTCTTGTGCACTTCCGAATTGATGTAGGTGAGCCACTCCTGCAGCTTGTAACGCTCGGCGCTGTCGCGGGCGGGAGCCAGATTCTTGCCCGAAACCTGGTCGGCGATGATCTGGACGATGACAGGGCCTTCGGTCACCACCTCGCCTGAGTCCAGCGTCAGCGTCGGCACCTGACCCTTGGGGTTGATGCTGAGGAAATCGTCGCCGTTTTCGAGCTTTTTGGCCTTCAGGTCGACCTTGACCAGGTCGTAGGGCAGGCCGGCTTCCAGCAGCGCGATGTGGGGGGAGAGCGAGCAGGCGCCGGGGGAGTAATAGAGTTTCATGGAGTTTTCCTTCGCTTGCGATATTGGCTATACGGGAACCGGTGATTAAATGCATCTGCATGAAATAGTCAAGATTGATGCAGCTGCATTTAGTGCGCTACACTCTCTCGTGACATTGCGGGCTGGACCATGAAGCGCAAACCATCGACCGAAGCGACCGCCGCCTGGATCCGCCTGATGCGGGTGCAGAGCCGGGTGCTCGATGCCGTCGAGCAGGAGCTGAAGAAGGCCGGCTATCCGCCGCTGGCCTGGTATGACGCGCTGCTCGAACTGTCGCGGGCGCCGTCGGGCGAAATGCGCCCGGTCGAGCTGGAAAAGCAGATGCTGATTCCGCAATACTCGACCTCGCGGCTGATCGACCGTCTGGTGGACGAGGGGCTGGCGGCGCGCCGCGAATGCAAGATCGACAAGCGCGGCCAGTTCGTCGAGATCACCGAGGCCGGGCGCGAGTTGCAGAAGAAGATGTGGAACGCGTATTCCGCCGCGATCGAAAAACACGTCGGCTCGAAATTGTCCGATGCGGATGCCGTCAGACTCTGCGGCCTGCTCGACCGGCTGGGCTGCGCCTGCAACGAGGCGCAATTGCTCGCCGCGAGAGACGGCGCGCCCGCCCGATGATATCATTTTCACCGCAAGTGTCCCCGGGCCTGTCGGTCCGCGGATACCCCCGACACCGCGCGCGTTCGTTTGCAGCGCCCCACATCCGGAATTTGTATGGCGCGTGATCAGATCGATATGACGCCGCTGCAATCGCGCGACGAATTGGTGGCGTGGCTGGCGGCGGGCGTGAAGCCTCCTTCCGAATTCCGGATCGGCACCGAGCACGAAAAGACCCCGTTCACGCTGCAGGGCCGTCAACCCGTGCCTTACGAGGGCCCGCGCGGCATCGGCGCCGTACTGGAGGGCATGCAGTTGCTGCTCGGCTGGGAGCCGATCATGGAGCGCGGCAACATCATCGGCCTGTATGATGTCACCGGTGGCGGCGCGATCTCGCTGGAGCCCGGCGGGCAGTTCGAACTGTCGGGCGCGCCGGTCGAAACCGTGCACCAGACCCAGTCCGAACTGATGGCGCATCTGGCGCAGGTGCGCGAGGTCGCAACGCCGCTGGGCATCGGCTTCCTCGGGCTCGGCATGACGCCGTCATGGTCGCGGGCGCAGATTCCGATGATGCCCAAGGGCCGCTACAAGATCATGACCAGCTACATGCCGAAGGTCGGCCAGTACGGCCTCGACATGATGTACCGAACCTGCACCGTGCAGACCAATCTCGACTTCTCGTCGGAAGCCGACATGGTCAAGAAGCTCAGGGTGTCGGTCGCGCTGCAGCCGATCGCCACCGCCTTGTTCGCCAATTCGCCGTTCACCGAAGGCAAGCCCAACGGTTTCCTGTCGTTCCGTTCCGAGATCTGGCGCGATACCGACAATGCGCGGTCGGGGATGATCCCGTGGGCGTTCGAGGACGGCATGGGGTTCGAACGCTGGGTCGATTACGCGCTCGACGTCCCGATGTATTTCGTCAAGCGCGGCGACGAATATATCGATGTCTCGGGTTCGTCGTTTCGCGCCTTTTTCGAGGGCAAGAATTCCGCGTTCCCCGGCGAGCGCCCGACGCTGTCGGACTGGGCCAACCACCTCTCGACGATTTTCCCCGAGGTGCGGCTGAAGCGCTACCTGGAAATGCGCGGCGCCGACGGCGTGCCGTGGGGACGGCTGCCAGCGTTGCCGGCGTTCTGGGTCGGATTGCTCTATGACGACACCAGCCTCGACGCCGCCTGGGACCTCGTGAAGCACTGGAACTCCGCGGAGCGCCAGGCGCTACGCGACGACGTGCCGCGCTTCGGCTTCAAGGCCAGGATCCGGGACCGCTATCTGTTCGAAATCGCCAGGGAATGCGTCGCGCTGGCGCATGCCGGCCTGCGGCGGCGCCAGCGCGTCGATCACCTCGGCCGGGACGAGAGCCGGTATCTGGAACCGCTGCAGCGGATCATCGATTCCGGCCACACCCCCGCCGAGGAGATGCTGGGGAAATTCAACGGGGCCTGGCACGGCTCGGTGGAACCGGCCTATGACGAATACGCTTTCTAGTTCGGACTGCTGAACGGCGTTCATCCGCCGTACAGGTTGACGACGATCAAATGGCGCCCCGCGATCCGCGGGTTAAGTCCAATCAGTCGAAAGCGACAGGGTATGTGGAGAGCCCGCCTGATCAGGGCGTGTTTGGTGGTATTTGCCATGCTGGCGTTCACCACGGCCACCCGACCAGCCCAGGCCCAGGCCGATTTCGATCGTCCGGGCGGCGATTATCACAGCGGGCTGGTGCCCTCGGGCGATCCGGCGGATTGCGCCCTGGAGTGCGAGCGCGACCGGCGTTGCCGGTCATGGAGCTTCAACTATCCGACCGACGTCAAGGATGCCGCGGTGTGCTGGCTGAAGAGCACGGTGCCGCCGCGGATCCACAACAGTTGCTGCGTCTCCGGTGTGCGCGGCGCCGGCGTGGTCGAGCCGAAGAACGCCAGGATCGAAACCTCGATCGACCGGTTCGGCGGCGACTACCGCAATTTCGATGCGAAGGGCGGCGGCGAAGGCGACGACGAGTGCAAGGCGGCCTGCACCGCCGACAACAAGTGCCGCGCCTGGACCTATGCCCGCCCGGGCTATGCCGGCAAGGCCGCGCGCTGCTTCCTGAAAAACGATATCAAGCCGCCGCGCCGCAAGGCCGGGTTCACCTCGGGCGTGGTGCGGTAGAAATCGTGGGTATCCAGCTCTATCCACCTCGTCCCGGCCTCCGAGCCGGGACCCAAACCGCGTGATCTGTTGTTGCGGCATGGCGTCCGACGGCCTTGGCAACGATTACTGCCGCGGCGTATGGGTCGCTGCGTTCGCATGCGTTCGCAGGGACGACAGTGAGTTTAATCCGCGGGCAGTACCGTGATCTCCGGCCACAGCTGTTTCCAGCGCGCCGCCTTGGCAGCGTAATTCGCCGCCGAAAAATTAGGCCCGGGATTCGGCAGCACCACCATGCGGGCGATATCGTCGAAGCCATCGGGCGCATAGACGTCGTAACCGTCTGGCGTGCGGCGGATTCCGACTTTGGTATTTCTGGTGAGGAAACGGTCGATGCCCTCGGTCGCGCACCGCAGCGGAGGGTAGGGCAGGCCGTGCTTTTCGGGATACCAGAGATGGACGCGGGCCTGGTTGCGCGCCTCGACCGTAACGCCAAGCGTGGCGAACACGTTCTGCAATTGCCGGATCACCGCGTCCTCGGCCGCCCATGACGTGTCGGGATCGAAATAGAACACGTCGTAGTCGTTGATGCCGTAGTCGGGCGCGCGATCTGTCAGCGCGTTCCACACCGTCTGCACCAGGCATCCCGAAACGAGCCACGCATCCGGCAGCGCGAGCCGGAACAGTTCATCCGATATCGCGGCATTGACGGGATTGCGAAGCGCAGCGGCGAGGAATTGGGATTGGTTCATCGCAATTCGTGGGGTGGGTAAAGGCGCTTTTCGCGCCGTGCCCACCATTGGCATTGTCGAACGAAAATGGTGGGCACGGCGCGAAACGCTCGCCTTTGCCTACCCTACGCGGCTTCAATGCACCGAGAGTTCCGCGCCGCTCGCTAACCCGTCCCCCCCACCGTAATCCGCTCCATCCGCAGCGTCGGCTGGCCGACGCCGACCGGCACGCCCTGGCCGTTCTTGCCGCAGGTGCCGATCCCGGTATCGAGCGCCAGATCGTTGCCGACCATGGTGATGCGATGCAGATCGGTCGGGCCGTTGCCGATCAGCATCGCGCCCTTCAACGGCGCGCCGATCTTGCCGTTTTCGATCTTGTAGGCCTCGGTGCACTGGAACACATATTTGCCCGAGGTGATGTCGACCTGACCGCCGCCGAAATTGGCGGCGTAGATGCCGTTCTTTACCGAGGCGAGGATTTCGGCGGGATCGCGCTGCCCGGCCAGCATGTAGGTGTTGGTCATGCGCGGCATCGGCACATGGGCATAGCCCTGGCGGCGGCCGTTGCCGGTCGGCTTCATGTTCATCAGCCGGGCGTTCTGGCGGTCCTGCATGTAGCCGACCAGAATGCCGTCCTCGATCAGCACGGTGCGGTTGGTCGGCGTGCCCTCGTCGTCAATGGAGAGAGAACCACGCCGTGACGCCATGGTGCCGTCGTCGACCACGGTGACGCCCTTGGCGGCGACCTGCTGGCCCATCAGGCCGGCGAATGCCGAGGTCTGCTTGCGGTTGAAATCGCCCTCGAGGCCGTGGCCGACCGCCTCATGCAGCATCACGCCGGGCCAGCCGGC